>DAINAU010000005.1:0-51920 GCA_036733285.1 bacterium | reverse complement strand
CCGCTGATTTTCTTTCAACAACAAACGCCCTGACAGCTTCATATTGTTTCATTCTTGGATTAGAAATTTTAGTAAAGAAATGTTTTAAGTTCATATTTCACCTTAAGATTAGGATATATAAATGTTATATAAAATATTAAAAATATTAGAATAAAAATATTCATTTGTCAAGTATTATTTTATAGAAATCGCTAAAATATTGAGTTTATTGATAATAATATAAGGAAAATAGCGCGAAAAAGTCAAAATTTATAAGTATTTTATATAACTAACGGAATACAAATATTAAAAGACTTATTACAGAGAATAATAAAAACATCAACGATTTTCAAGGGTTTTTACACACAAATGTCGCAGACGATAGGATTTTAGTTTGAAAAAATTAGGATATAATTATGTTGATTTTTGGCTTTGCGCGAATCCCTGTTTAATAAATCAAAAGTAATAACTTTAAACGGAACCGACGTAAATAATTCGGAAACTATTCTGCCTCCTGCGTCCTGATTCATCTGAATATAAGCGAGCGCCGCTCCGCAAATTCCAATACTCAATCCTGTAAAAACACCGTTTCAAATTTAATATTTTCCAATTCGGTTTAACAAAAATTAAATCAATGATGCTCGCAAGAATCAAATTCAATCCAAAAATCAAAACGAAAATATTTGAGTTCGCAAGAAAAAAATAAGAGAAAAAAATAATATCGGATTTAAATTTTTTTTGTAAAAAGATAAGCGGTTAAAATTATTAAAAAAACGGCTAACCCATTGCTTCTTGCAAAAGCTGGATATTCGTAAAAAAATATATAAGACATTAATAAAAACAGTTTTAAAAAAAAATTAAAAGGAGAATAAAAAATTAAAATAAATGAGGCGGCTAAAACTGCGGCATAGTTTGCAAATTTCATTGAATAATACGGAAATCCATTTTTGGCTAACGGCAATAAAATCGATTGCCATAAAGCTCCGCCGCCCGTATTGCCCAAAGTATGGTATATCCCTTTTAAATCTAAATCCCTAACTTCAAGCCAAATCTGAGCTTCGTCGCGCCAGCTTTCGTGTTTTATCATAATAAGAAAAGTCAGTACGAAATAAAGAAGAAAAATTATTAGATTTAAAATTCTGGATTTGTTTAATTTTATAATCATAAAACAATATTTATTGGATTATTTATTATTTAAATGTTATTAGAATACAATTAAAAATTCAAGAAAAAAAATTAAATTTGATTTTTTTAACTTCATATTTTAGTATTTAAAACATCTAATTAAATTATACGATGAGTCGATTAAATTAATTTTAAATAATTTCAATTTATTCTCAAATTATAAACGGTGATTGAATTTGTATAAGAATAAATCTGTCTGCGTTATACTTCCCACTTACAATGAAAAAGATTCTATCCGTAAATGTATTGAAGATTTTTATAACACTGGATTTGTAGACAGGGTGATTGTAGTGAACAATAACGCGGCGGCAGGCACATCGGAAGAAGTGGCAAAAACAAAAGCCCTTGAAGTTTTTGAAACAACTCAAGGAGTGGGAGCGGCAGTTAAAAGAGGACTTCAGGAAACATCGGAAGATATAGCTGTCATATCCGAACCGGACGATACTTTTTGTCCCCAAGATATTGAAAAATTACTGTCGTATTCAAAAAATTTCGATGCGGTATGGTCGTCCCGAACTTATACGGAATTAATTGAAGACGGAGCTAATATGGGTTTCTTTATGATACTTGGAAATCAGTTGGTCGCTAAATTATTCCAATTTCTTTTTAATACAACCCGTTTATCGGATATTGGTTCGTCATACAGACTTCTTAACAGAAACGCGGCAGATATGCTTAAAAAAAAAATGACTATGACTCAAAATTATTACGATGTTAATCTAATGTTTTTGTTAAAAATTAATAAATTCAGATTTGTGGAGATACCGGTGAATTATAAAAAAAGAGTTGGAAAATCCGCCGTTACCGGACACTTTTCCAAAACTCTGCATTTGGCTTTAGCTATGATATTTTGGATTATCATATATAGAATAAAAAGTTTCTTCCCTTTTATGAAATCAGTTTACATCTACAATAAAGAATGAACAAAAAAATTTTATTGATTTATCCCGAATCAGGTCCATACGGATTTGTATTCAAAGATTTGCCGTTAAGTCTTCTGCATCTTTCCTCGGTTTGCGTTAAAGAAGGATATGCCGTTAAAATCTTAGACCAAAGAATTATTACAAAAAAAGACTGGATAAAAAAATTATATTTTGAATTGGATAATAAACCGCTATTTGCGGGAATATCCGTGATGTCCGGTTACCCTATCAAGTATGCGCTTGATATTACCAAAACCATTAAAAATTATTCGCATGGAATTAAAGTGACGTGGGGCGGCATTCATCCAAGCATATTGCCGGAACAAACTTTGGCAAATACTAATATTGATTTTGTAGTAAGAAAATGCGGAGAAACCGCGCTGATTGAATTATCAGAATATTTAAACGGGCTTAGAAATATTGAATCGGTAAAAGGATTAAGCTATAAATCTAACGGCAAATATATGCATAACGAAGATTCGCCGCCGCTGAATTTAAACGCTATTCCGGAGATTCCTTATAATCTTGTCAACGTAGACGATTATTATAGAATAGGTTTAAAAGAAAAAACATTTTCTCTTTTAACTTCAAGATATTGTCCGCATGAATGTTCGTTTTGTTATTCTCCGATTTACGGCGAAAGAAAGTGGGTCAGCCAAACTCCCGAAAAAATTTTTCAAAAAATAAAATTCGCGGTCGAAAATTTTAAACCGTCAAATATAACTTTTATCGACGATGATTTTTTTGTTAATCTTCAAAATGTAAAAATTTTATTTGAAAAAATAATTGAAATAAAAAATAACGAAGATTCCGGATTATGGAAAAAATTAACGTTCAATTTTAGAGGAGTTCGAGTGGACGAACTTGATAAAATGGACGATTCTTTTTTTAATCTCTTAACAAATATTGGCGGGAAATATCTTCATATTGGCGCCGAATCCGGTTCCGACAGAATTTTGTCTTTAATGAAAAAAAAAATTAAAGCGGAACAAACTTTGGCGATAAACCGGAAATTAAGAAAATATGATAAATTGATTCCATCGTATAATTTTTTTTCCGGTATTCCCACTGAAACATACGAAGAACTATTAGCTTCCGGAAATTTAGTTTTACAATTGGTCAAAGAAAATCCCCGAGCTCAAATTGTCGGATTCGCTCAATATACTCCCTGGCCGGGAACCGAACTTTATTATTTGGGAATTAAGCACGGTTTTCGCGAACCGCAAAGTCTCGAAGAATGGTCTGAAATCGACGACGCTGAAAACGCTGCAAAACTTCCATGGTTGTCAAAGAAATTCATTAGAAAAATTGAATTGATGTATTTCGCCTCATTCTTTATTGATAATAAAATAAAAAATATGTTTGATAAAAAAAATTTTTTTGGAGCAATATTTTATATTTTTAGTATAATATACAAACCTATAGCAAAATTCAGGTTTTCAGCGAAAACTAATTTTTTGCCTATAGAGTCTATTTTATATAAATCGGCAATTAGATTTTGGAAATTATTTATAGGAATCCGTTAAAATGAGCGATGAAATAAATATATATCATAAAATAAGAGTCTGCAAAGATTTTAAAAGAACAGTCGCATGGACTGAAATAGCGCGATACCTTCAAAAATTCATTAATATTAACGGAACCGTCTTGGAATTAGGCGCGGGCAAATGTTTGCTCATAAATAATATTAAAGCCGAAAAAAGAATTGCGGTGGACTTATTAAGCGATATAGAAAACTACGCGGCGCCTGAAGTAAAAACTTATTCCGGCGACTGCTCGTCTTTAGAATTTATCGAAAACAATTCGATTGATACGGTTTTATCAGCTTGTTTATTTGAACATCTGTCATGGGAAAAAATAGATCTATCGATTAATGAAATTAATAGAGTATTGAAAAAAGACGGCAGGCTGATTTGCATACTTCCCAATTTTAAATATAACTACAAAAAATATTTTGACGATTATTCGCATCGAACAATATTAACTGACATTAGTTTTTCCGAATTTTTATTGTCCAAAAATTTTAAGATAGAGTTTTGTTTTCCGCGTTTTTTGCCCGATCCTTCTCAATTCGTAAGATCTAATAATTTTCAATTGCCGTTTCTTAAATATATTATTAGAATTTATCTTAATTCGGTTTTTAAACCGTTTGCGGAATTAATGTTAATCGTCGCAAAAAAACAATAGGAGATTAAGTGATGATTCAGCTTTTTTCAAATTCATTAGGAGACAAAGAATTGTCCGCTATAAAAAAAGTTTTTAAATCAAAATGGCTCGGGTTCGGAAAAGAGACTCAAACTTTTCAAAAAAATTTAGGGAAAAGAATAGAGAGCCCTAACGTTCTATGCGTCAACTGCGCAACTGCGGCGGCATATATGGCTATGAAGATACTTGACATAAAAAAAGGCGACGAAGTTATAATACCGTCTATTAATTTTGCGGGGTGCTCAAACGCTATTATAGATTCCGGCGCAAAACCCGTATTTGCGGACGTCGATACCCGTTATTTGAATATTATACCGGAAGAAATTGAAAGATTAAGAACTCCGAAAACTAAAGCGGTTCTTATTCTTCATTACGGAGGACATCCCTGCGATATGTCCGGAATATTTCAACATTCTAAAGGATTGAAAATTATTGAAGACAGCGCTTGCGCTTTGGTTTCCAAATATAAAAAAAAAAATTGCGGAACTTTGGGAGATATAGGATTTTTTAGTTTTGACGGTATGAAAATATTATCTGTAGGCGACGGCGGAGCAATTGTAATAAACGACGCTAAACTTATTGACAAAGCCAAAGAAATCAGATATATGGGCATATCTAACCGTCAATCTGGAATAGATTCTTACAAAGACGGGAAAAAACGATGGTGGGAAATTGAGCTGAATAATACGTCAAACAGATTTACTCCAAATGATATTTCATCGGCTATAGGAAATGTCCAGTTAAAAAAATTGGATTATTTTATCGCGCGAAGAAAAGAAATCTGGACTATTTATCAAAAAGAATTTTCCGGTATCCAAAATTTAATTATTCCGCCCGAACCGCTGCCGAATACTAAAAGCAGCTACTATTTTTATTGGCTGACCATTCCCGAAAAACGCGATGAGTTGGCGCATTATTTAGTTTCAAACGGAATATATTGCACGTTTCGATATTATCCGCTCCATTTAATCAAATATTATAAATATAAAGGTTCTTTGAAAAATTCCGAAAAAGTTAATAACGATGTTTTAAATATTCCTATACATCAAAATTTAACCGATAACGATGTGGATAAAATAATTAATACGGTAAAAAAATTTATAAAAAAATTTTTATGATTATTGATTTAATACGGGTTCCGGATACAAAAACTATTGACGATTTATTAGACGAACCTTTAGGATTATTGTATTTAGCGGCTTCGCTAAAAAAAAAAGGATATGAAGTTAGAATAACAAATTTCGCCGGATTCAACGAAGATAATTGGAAAAACGAAATTAAAGAAGCGGATATTTACGGCATTCAGCTATATACGCCTACCGCGCATCTCGGAATAGAAATAGCGAAATACATCAAATCAATCTTTCCGGATAAACCGATTATTTGCGGAGGCGCGCATCCCTCGGCTCTGCCGTATTCTCCGGAGTTAAAAATATTTGACGTTATTGTTATCGGAGAAGGAGAAAATACTATTGTTAATATTGCCGATAATTACAATAATGGTATTACGCCTCCAAAAATAATAAAATCTTGCTATATTGAAAATATTGACAATTTGGCTTTTCCCGATAGAAGCATGGTTAATATGTTTGAATTTCACAGAAAAGTCAACGGCAAACGTTGTTTCGGAATTCTCGGTTCAAGAGGATGTTCATACCATTGCGCATTCTGCGATCAAGCTTTATTTGGAAATAAAATAAGGTTCCGTTCAATAGATAATATTATATCGGAAATAAAACATATTATCGAAAAATATAACATACGGGCTTTTGAGTTTTTTGACGATATGTTCACTGTGTCAAAAAAAAGATTAATTGAATTCAATTTTAAAATTAAAGATTATAATATTGAATACAGGTGCAACGGGAGAACCGACATTAACGATCAGGAAACTTACAATCTTTTGTATGAATCCGGATGCCGTCTAATTTGTTTTGGAATTGAATCCGGCTCTCAAAAAATTCTTAATTTAATGAATAAACATAATACTGTTGAAAACGCGTATAAAGCTATTAGCAACGCTAAGAAAGCAGGATTATTGGTTGCCGGATATTTTTTGATTGGGTTTCCCGGCGAAACAACAGATACTATAAAAGAAACGATAAATTTTATTAATCAGTCGAATATTGATCAAGCCCAGGGATATACTTTTGTTCCTCTGCCGGGTTGCGACGTATATAAAAATCCTGAAAAATACGGTATATTGGAAATGTCAAAAGATTATTCCGATTATTATCTTATACAAGGCAAACACGGACTCGGAGGCAAAACAATTTCAACAAAATTTCTTAACGCCTATGAATTAGAATCGGAAGTAAAAAAATTCCGCGAGTTTTTAAAAAACAGAACAACAAAAGGATGCGTTCAGGATTATTATAAAAATCAGTTGAATTTTAACGTAAAATAATGACGCGATGTTTTTTGATTTTATAGAATATATATAACGTTTTTTAAAAGTTGAGGAAATCGTGAAACGATTTTCGAATATTATATTAAGCCGAATTTCCGAAAAAGGATTATGAGCAAATTATACGGTTATCCTTTTCAGATGAAATTCGGCTTATGTTTAATACTAATCCGCTATTTTAACCCGAAAACTGCAATCGGATTTTGAAATCAAATTAGTATAAGAAAACACTAAACGAAATCCGCAGTCATTCCACATCCATTCGTCTTCGTCGTTTCCGCGTATAAAAATCCGAGCATATTTTTTATTATAAAACCAGCTACCGCCGCGCAATACTTTATAAGGACTTTTTGTATTGCACAATGGATTGAATACGGGAACTGTATCGTATTTTATAACGTGATCAACATAAAAATCTCCGCACCATTCCCAGACATTGCCGGACATATCGTATAATCCGTATCCGTTTGGTTTTTTAGTTCCGGCAATATGCGTTTTACTATCGCTATTTTCAGACGTCCATCCAACTTCGTCAAAATTATCGCTTCCCGAATAAATAAAATTCTCTCCGCCGCGGGCGGCATATTCCCACTCTGCTTCCGTAGGCAATCTGAATTTTCCTTTTACATTAAATTTTGAAATCATATTATCGATTCTTTTTATAAATACCTGGACGTATAACCATGACGCCTGTTCGACAGGTAATCTTTCGCCTTTAAAAAAAGAAGGATTATTTTTCATTACCGCATACCATTGCTCTTGCGTTATCTCGAATTTCCCAATGAAATAATCGTCTAATACAACAATGTTTTCACGTTCAACCTTTTTCTGTTCTTTATTATAGCCAAGTATAAACGTATCGCCTTTTATAAAAACCAATTCCAAACTTGCATTGTCGTCTAAAAAGAAATTTAAAGTATCGCCGGTTTCAAATTGTTGAGACAACCTATTATTAAATTTTACGATTTTTTCACTAAGCTTCAATGTTATATTTTCATTATTACACGAAATTATGATATTGAAAACTAAAAAATAGAATAAAATATTAAATATTAATTTCATAAAAAAAAAGAACCTTGAATTTAAAAATCAAAAATATAAACGGCGTATCTTTCATCCGCGTCTATAACGCCGGGATTTGATTCGTATATTTTTTTTAATCCGAGATATCCGGCGTTTTTTTGGTCGACCAAAACATCGCATATAATAACAGCGTCTTTAAGGTTAAAATTACTTCTAATTTTTTTTACGATTTCTTCTAAGCTCATTCTAAAAGATTTTTTATGAACGTTCTCTTTTAAATATGTCATATATTCGTCCATAAAAATATCATAAAGTTTAACTTCCGGCATATATGGTAAAATCGAAGTGAGATTCGACAACTGATTGGGGTTATCCGAACAACCTATTAAAATTTTTTTTTCTAATTTTTTTTTAACTAAAAACTCAGCAACATTTTTAGAATCGGAAAAAACAAATCTAACGTCGTTAATATACGCGCTAAAAGCGTCGGGTATTTGCATAAACAAAATAATAATTATTAAAACTTGCATAATAACATATCTGAGATTATTTTGATAAGAAATCCATAAAACAGATATTGCAAAAACAAGAACATATCCCAATTGATAAATATCGTTGCGTTCTAATAAAAACCAGAATAGTAATAATTGACATTCAATTATAAAAATAAACAATTTATACATATTTTTTTTAACCAAAATAAATACCAATACAAATGCAGTTATGGCAAAAAAACCGGAGATTGGGTTATTACAAAAAAAAACCGAAGAAATATTCGAATATATGGAAGAAAAAAAATCAATAATAACGGTTTCTAATTGAATCATATACAATAATTCTCCGCCTACTTGAGATCCCCTGCCTTGATTAGTTTGTAAAAAAGCAATAATTAATCCTGAAAAACCAATAAAAATAGCGATAAAAATTTTTTTAAAATTAATTGTTTTATTTTTTTTCATAATAAATTCTAATATATAAATCAATAAAACGCTTATGCCAAACATAAATCCAAAAATATTAGTATTCGACAATATGAAAACAGATAAAAAAAATAAAACAGGTTTTCTAAACCTTTCTTTATAAAGAAATGAAATAAAAAAAATCAAGAATACGGAACTGCAATAACTTCTTGAAAATGAAGGATACTCGTATAAAAAATGATAACTAAATAAAACCGCTATTTTAAATAACAGATTAAAAGGCGAATAAAAAATAAAAATTAAAACAGCAAAACAAAAAGCCGAATAATTTATTATTTTCATCGAATAATAAGGAAAATTATTTTTAGCCAGAGGAAATATAAGAAATTGCCAAAATCCTCCTCCGCCATTCGCTCCTAATGATTTTATTACGTCTTGAACCGGCATATCCCTTACTTCAAGCCAGATCTGAGCTTCGTCGCGCCAGCTTTCGTGTTTTATCATAACAAGAAAAGTCAGTCCGAAATAAAGGAGAAAAATTATTAGATTTAAAATTCTGGATTTGTTTAATTTTATAATCATAAAACAATATTTTTTTGTTATTATTCAGGAATAATTTAAAAACCGTTAAAACGGTTTGAAATTAACGTATTCTTTCATAAACGGGGCGGACTAATAAGGTTGTAATCGCGAATTTTAATTCGCGTTAACTCATTGATAATAAACGCCGATATAAAATCGTCGGCTACAAAAAAACGACTTATTAGTCAGCCCCGTTAATAAAAAATCTTATAGCTATTGGGATATTTGCTGAAATCTTTATAATAATAAGAAATATCCTGCGACAGTTTAATATCAGTATTGAAATATGCGTTAAAAATTATCGGGAATAAATTCACAAGCGTCATATTTTTATAAAAATAATCTTGCGCGTTTTTATCGGGAAAATATACAGATATAAAATTTCTTAATGGAATTGAAGCATATTCCGAATCCTCCGGATTTAAATCATTCCAAAATGCATGCCCGTGATCGGATATAATAATTATAACCGGCTTTTCTTTTAAAGATTGCAGATTATGAACAATCTCAATAATTTTTTTGTTGATAAATTTTACCTGCCCAAGAAATAATTCTTTATGAGTTTGCGCCTGTAATGTCCGCGTATTATATTTATTGTCTATTTCTCCGCCGGATTCAGAAACAACAAAAGGAACATGCGGGCAATTGATATGAGCGTATAAAAAATAAGGCGAAGGAATCCCCTTCAATTTATTAGCGTCTGTAAATATAGCGATTTGATTTATTATTTTTAAACGATACCATTCATAATAATCCCGCATTTGCCATATTCTGAAAGAAAACATTATATTATTTAAAACGACTATTTCAAAATTATTCAAACGTCTTTGGGCGTTTGTCTCAAAAACATAATCGCCAGTTAATCGAATATCTCCAGGGCCTGGCGAAACTACGGAATATTTATAACCTATATAGCGTAAATAATTAATTGATTTTGAGTTTTGAATCACTTTGTTAAAATTTCTATATTCCAGCCATTTTGAATATTCGGGAAGCGTCCAATCATTTACAATTTGCATATTGAATAACGAAGAAACTGACAAATAAGTGGAGGGATAATTACTTTTAGATTCTTCAACGCAATAAAATTGTTTTGATTTTAAAAATTGAATCAGTTCATTATTGTCATAATCATAAACTTTCTTTAAAACATCGGCTCTCGGATAAGAATCGAATAATATCATAACAATATCGGGCTTTTTTTCAATGTTAGTTTGAGGGGATATTGTATTATCAGATATGCTAATATGTTTTATTTGAGAGTCGGGATGCAAATAATAATCTAAAATTTTATATGAATTACTCAAAAAAAATATAGTAATAATGATTTCAAAAGTAATAATTGTTTTTTTTAATTTAATTATAGATTTTGTCAATAATACAATTATTGATAAAAAAACAGCTAATATCAATAAGGATAATTCGAAATAATCGGATAAAAAAGTATCTTCATAATTATATAGATATCCATTCCATACGGGTTCTGAAATATTGAAAATTATTATGAATATAATTGATATTATAAGGGCTTTTAATTTTGAAATTTTTAAAAATATTGTCAATAAAAGAAAAAAAACCGAGCTGACCAAAATAAAAATTACGCTTATGTTAATACAATCAGTTAGAGAAACTTCAGATAAATTTTGAGTATAAATAAAGAATATAGGGTTCAAAGCATATAGAATTAATAAACCGAATATTCTTAAATTCTTAAACATAAATTTTCTCCGATAATTATAATTTAATCCTTACAGTATCGAATATAGTTTCAAGAATCACTTTGAAATCCCAGTTTATCATAGCCGAAGTGTTTATCAAGCTCGGAGTGTAGCAGGTATAACAAATCCTGTTTTTTAAATTATCAAACGCTTCGTCAAAATTCGTTTCAATTATGCTTTTAGCGTTGAATGCGCCTTGCATTGCCTGACACGGATAAACCTTATTGTCTTCGTCTATTACTATTTCATAGTTGCCGTATTGGCATTCTATAGGTTTGAAACGCGTCTTGTTTTTTGCAGTCCGCTCGTCAACGTATTTTGTTTCAAAACCAAAGGGCCAGTCCGCCGCGTATTTTAAAATCTTCGACGTTATAAATATAGGATAACCTTTTTTTTTGTATTCCAGCAAACTTGAAATATATTCCAACAATTCTTCTTTTGACAAACCAAGCGGTTCGTCGTCAAGTTTTTCATTTCCTAAAAACAGAAAGTCCATTCCCCATTCGACTTTGTTTTTTTTAGCGAATTCAGCCATAAAATCAACGTCGTCCTTAACGAATTTATGAACCGTTGTTTTTATTCTTATCGGCGTCGAATAATATTTTTTTACTTTTTCAATAGACTGCATTACATTTTGAAAAACGCCTTTGCCTCGGACTTTATCGTTATTCTGTTCGCTGCCGTCGAGCGAAAAACAGATATTATCCATTAACTCGATTTCAGGAGTTGTTTTAATTTTTTCCGGAAACTGACCGTTGGAAGAAACTGCGCTTATAATATTATTATCGTTTAGAAAACTTATGATTTTTCCAAGATCCGGATGTAAAAAAGGCTCGCCGCCCTGAATCAAAATATATTTTGTTTTTTTTAATTTAAGTTCGGCGATTAAATCTTTAAGAAAATTTAAGTTTGTATTCGAGGTTTTTCTGCCGTGATATTTTCCAAAACAGTATGCGCATTTGAGGTTGCACATACTGTTAATTACAAGATTAACGTAAAAGGGATATTTTTTTTGCCGGAATCCCTTTATTTTAAGCATATAAAATAAAATTCTCGCCCTGTCATAAAATCTTTTAAATTGAGGGTTCATATTTTTTTATTTTATTTTTATAATTGATTCGTCGTAAAAATCCGGTTTTTTATAACCGAGCAGTTCTATGCAAGCTCCTGAAATATTAGTCAGTCCCGGATTTTTTATTTCGCCGTTCAAAATGTATTCTCCGTTATATGCCGGATCAAAAACTATAAAAGGAACCGGATTTAGAGTATGCGCCGTTTTAGCTTTGGGTTCGCCGGTTTCTTTATTAATTTTTGTATTGCCTTTTTTATCAAGCTCATACATTTCGTCCGCATTGCCGTGGTCCGCAGTGATAATTGCGATGCCTCCGCATTTTTCAAGAGTCTTCAAAATTCTTGAAAGACATAAATCAACGGTTTCAACTGCGATTTCAGCGGCGGCATAAATTCCCGTATGACCGACCATATCGCCGTTAGCGAAATTCAATCTTATAAAATTCCATTTGCCGGAATTAATTTCAGTTATAACTCTATCCGTTATTTCAGCGGCTTTCATCCAGGGTCTTTGCTCAAACGGAAGTATGTCTGAAGTTATTTCAGCGTATTCTTCAAGCTTTTCGCTGAATTTTCCGGTTCTATTTCCGTTCCAAAAATAAGTTACGTGTCCAAATTTCTGCGTTTCTGAAATTGCAAATTGTTTTATTCCGTTTCCAGCGAATAATTCGCCGATTGTTCTGTCTATTGCCGGAGGATTCACAAGAAACGTTTTTGGAATATGCGCGTCGCCGTCATATTCCATCATTCCGGCGTATATAACGTCCGGTCTTTTACCGCGGTCGAACTTATCAAAATCGTCCGATTCAAATGCTTTGCTTATTTCAATCGCTCTGTCTCCGCGGAAATTAAAATAGATTACTGAATCGCCGTCGTTTATCGTTCCAACCGATTTTCCGGATTCGTCTGATATTACAAAACCGGGCAAATCCTGATCAATAATTCCGGCAATTTCTTTTCTGTAAGTTTCAACCGCTTCTTTTGCCGAATTGAATTTTCTGCCTTCGCCTTTAATATGAATCTGCCATCCGGTTTTTACCATATTCCAATCCGCTTCGTATCTATCCATAGTAATTTTCATACGTCCGCCGCCTGAAGCGATTTTTGCGTTAACGGAATATTTGGAATTGATTTCTTTTAAAAAATTTTCAAAAGGTTCGATGTATTCGAGCGCAGAGGTTTCGCCGACGTCTCTGCCGTCAAGCAAAATATGAATTCTTATATCTTGAATTTTTTCTTCTGCGGCTTTTGTAATCATAGCTTTTAAATGATCGAGATGACTATGCACGTTTCCGTCTGAAAACAAACCTATAAAATGAAGTTTTGATTTTTTTGAAGCGCAATTGTTTATTAGTTTTTTCCAGACTACGCCGTTAAACATATTTCCGGATTCAATTGAATTATTTACAAGTTTTGCGCCTTGAGCAAAAACTCTTCCGGCTCCGAAAGCGTTATGACCTACTTCGGAATTTCCCATATCATCGTCGGAAGGCAGTCCCACCGCGGTTCCGTGAGCTTTAACTTTTGTATAAATATATTTTTGTTTAAGTTTATCCAGCGTCGGCGTTAATCCGCTCAATACGGCGTTCCCGTTTTTATTTTCCGATTCGCCCATACCGTCCATTACAATAAAAACAAGCGGACCTTTTCTTTTTCCAAAAAAATTATTTTTTTCAAGTTTAATTATCGGCATTTAATATCCCCCTCAAACCGCTTAAAGCGAAAAAATTTTTCCCCGCGAATAACCGCGAATCTACGCTAATCTCAAAAGCTTAAATATTATTTTCATTATATTTTATCCGTAATACAATCTTATAAAACATTGTTTTTTTACTCGTTTTTAACCAATCATATCCTTAAATCAATTTATATCAATATTTAATATTTAAAGAGCAATTCCAAGCGCTACGAACTTTTAATATTTTCACATCTATTCCATGTTTATTTTTTTACAGGGAACTAATGTGAACTTATGTGAGCTTTATAAAATGCTAAAACGTTAAAAACATCGGTCGTCCGTTGCTAGTTTTAAAACTTTTAAATTTTAGAACTAATTCACAATTCGTAATTCTTAATTATTTTTATTCGTGAAAATTCGTGAAATTCGTGTAAAACTTTCGTTTTTTGGTTGTCTGCCGCGTGTGGACGCTCGCAGACAGGCGGTTTTGCCGCTCCAAGAAATCCGAGCTTGCGAACGCATCGAATTTTCGCGGTCAGTAATTATCTATGTGTCTCATAGCGGCAAAAGCCGCAGTGGCTCCGTCCGCGCAGGCGGTTACCACTTGTCGTAAATATTTTTCCCTGACGTCGCCTGCGGCAAATATGCCGGATATATTAGTTTCAAGTTTATCGTCAGTTATTATATATCCATCTTCGGTTTTAGCAATCATTTCCGGAACCAATAAATTATTGGGAATATATCCTGCAAACACAAAAACGCCATCGATTTTAATAGTCATTTCATCTTTGTTCAAAACGTTTTCAATAGTTATTGACTCGACTTTATCTGCTCCATTTATTGAGACAGGTTTTGAATTATATATGATTTCTATTTTATCATTGTTCAAAACGCGGTCGACTATGACCTTCATTGCTCTGAATTTATCGCGTCTGTGAATTAATCGAACTTTTGAAACAAACTTGGTTAAAAACAACGCTTCTTCCAGAGCGGTATCTCCGCCCCCTATAACAGCGACTTCTTTATTCTTAAAAAAAGCCGCGTCGCACGTCGCGCAATACGATACGCCTCTGCCGGTAAACTCATTTTCTCCGGGAATATTTAAAATTCGCGGAGACGCGCCCGAACATATAATAATAGTTTTAGCTGAATATTCCGCGGTGGAAGTAATTATTTTATGATTGTCTTTTTGAGGAATTATTTCCTTTATTTCATCGGTTATTTGTTCGGCGCCGAATTTCAACGAATGCTCCAAAAAATTTTGAACCAATTCGTATCCGGATACAGGTTCCTTAAATCCGGGATAATTTTCTATAAATTCAGTTATGATTATTTGACCGCCCGGATATTTGTTTTCAATTATAAGAGTTTTTAACTTTGCCCTCGCGGCGTATAATCCTGCGGTTAAACCGGCAGGACCCGCTCCAATAATTATAACGTCATATTTGTTTGAACGAATATTATTCATTATTGCGGATATAAAACTTTTTGAACTTTTTGCAAAGTTAAAACCACTTTTTCTTTTACAAAAGGTTTTTCAATAAAATCAAACGCGCCGGCTTTAATACATTCAAACAATGTTTGTTTGCTGCCCATTGCGGTAACCATAACTATCTTTGCGGTTGGTTTTATCTGAAGTATTTCTTTTAAAGCCGTTATCCCGTCTTTTTCCGGCATTATAATATCCAAAGTTACTATGTCCGGTTCAAATTGTTTAAATAATTCGACTGCCTGAATTCCGTTTTCAGCTTCGCCGACAATCTCGCAACCGAATTCCTCAAGAATATCGACTAATTCAAATCTGATTATCGGAGAATCGTCCGCTATAAGAACTTTTAATTTATCCAAAATAAGTCCTCCACGATTAACATATCCGTAAATATTGATAATCTATAATACAAAAAAAAAATAGTAAGTCAATAAAAAAGATTTTAAAATCGAGAAAAATTTCTTAATCCCGCATAGCGCATTAAACGTTAAGTGAAGTAGCGATTCCAATTGGAATCGCTTTTTTTCTAAAACATAGATGTATTATTATTGCGATTTAGATTTAAAATCGCAATTTATGTTAAAACTTCTAAAAACCCGAAAACTTTTAAATTTACGGCGTTAGCCGTAAATAATGTGTTTTTAAGATTTTGAAAAATTATAGGTTTTGTAATAAAATTTTATACAAATCGGTTATGATTTTTTTTTGAGAATAAAGCGTATTAGCTGTTTTAACGGCGTTTTCTGAAATCTTTAAATATAAATCTTTGTTTACCGACAATTCAATCATTTGTTTAACGAAATCTTCTTTTGAATCGGCGAGCATCCCATTTTCGCAATGATTTATTATATATTTTATTTCGCCGAAATTATGCGATACAGAAGGCAATCCAGCTGCAAGATATTCAAAAAGTTTTGTCGGACTTTTAGACTGCATCCATTCTTGATTATGTTTGTCGGGAATCAACGGCAATAACCCTACGCTCGAATCATTAAGAAATTCCGGCATTTTATCCGGATGTATGTATCCCGAAAACTTTATAGGCAAACCGGAATAATTTTTTGATTTATATTCTTCAAGATTTTTCATATAAACGCCGTCGCCCGCTATGCGGAATTCAATATTTTTCAGGGACTTGAAAGTTTCGGCGAAACAATCCATCAAAAAAACAACGTTATTGAACATTACTTCGCCCCACGCCATTCCGTTCCAAATATAAATTGTTTTGTCGGATTTTTTTTTCGAAGCGCAAGGTTTAAATTTTTCAGTATCGACTCCAGTTGGAATATAAAATGTTTTTTCATTGAAATTCTTAAAAATATCAAAAAGATAATTGCTCGATACGACGCATAATGACGCCGCTTTTGCTATGTTTCGCGTAATATTCCAAATATCCGAAGACCCGAAAATTATTTTATTTAACGCCGGATTTTTAAACATCGGAGATCTGTCAAAATCAAAATCATCGTAATCGAGAATCAATTTTTTCAAATGCAATTTCGCAAGAATATACGGAGCTGCCGCGTGATAATGAATTTTTTGAAGATATAAATAATCGGACGAATCAGCGGATAAATGAATCAATGATTTCATTAATGCGGTTATTCTCGCTCTTTCCGAGATGTTCAACATCCCTTCGCCGGAAACTTGCGGAAAAAGTTTTTCCTGATAGGAATACACGCTTGTATTCAATCCGAGTTCGTTTAATCCTTTGGAAAAATCATAACATCTGACGCGAGTATACGGTTTATGATAATCGGTTAATCCGGTAAATATAATATTCTTATTCGAATTTAAAATCGAAGCCGCTACGGATTTCAATTTTTTTTTGCGGAGAATTTTTGCGGCTTTTTTTACAGCTTCTTCAAGTTGTTCAGGTTTAAGATTTTCGTGATTTATAACGCATCTGTTATATCCGTCGTATGAAAGAAAATTTTCGCTGATAAGGCGGTTTTCTTTTTTTAATTTTTCAAAATAGCCGCTTCCCGGAAACGGCGTGGCTATGGAAAACTGATAAGTGTCGGGGTTGAGTTCTAAAGCCGCGTCAATCGTTTTGTCAATAGTTTCAAGAGTTTCGCCCGGAAGCCCGAAACAAAAAGTGAGATGAACTTTAATTCCGATTCTTTTTGTGAATCTAATAATTTTTTTCGCGGAGTCAAGGTTCAAGGATTTGTTCATTAAATTTATTATTTCCTGCGAACCGCTTTCAAGTCCGTATTTAACGGATTTCAGACCGCTCTGTTTTAATCTCATCAATAAATCTTCGGTCATCAAATCGGCTCTGCACATAGCCGCCCATTCAATCTTGATATTTTCCGAAATCAGCGCGTCCGCAAATTTAAAACAAAATTCTTTATTAACGTTAAAAGTGTCGTCGTCGAAATACAAAGATTTAATATTAAATCTTTCGATTAGATATTTTATTTCCGAAATCAAATTTGATATGGAGCGCTGTCTAAAATTTTTTCCGCCGTAAATTATTTGAGGCCATGCGCAGAATATACAGCCGAAAGGACATCCGCGAGACGCGGTAATCTGAACCGAAGGAGTATTTATTCCAGCGGGAACATCCCAGTAATTTTCCGGCGGGAAAGAAGTCCTGTCTGGAAGCGGCAGCAAATCAAGATTTTTTAATAATTCTTTTCTGCCGTTATTAATTATTTCTGAAGATTCGGATTTATCAGAACCGGAATTTTTAAAATTATTGGATTTTCTGTAAATCAATCCGGAAATATTTTTCAACTCTTTTTTTTTATCCAATGAATCGCATAGTTCAAGCATAATATATTCATATTCGCCGATTAATACAAAATCAACGTTTTTTTGATTTTCCAAAAAATCGGACGAATACATAAAACTGTGCAGACCCGCAAAAACTATTTTCGCGGCAGTATTTTTTTTCAGGTATTCCGCGTCGCGCAAATCTTTTTCGATAGAAACGGAACTGACTTCAAGAAGAATAACGTCGGGTTTAAATTCGACAATTTTATCTAAAAATAATTGTTCGCTCAACAACCCCGCCGCGCCGTCTAAAGCCATAACGTCAAACCCGTTTTGTTTTAAAAGCGAGGAAGCGTATCCGAGAAAAAAAGGATAAGGCATATAACATATAGAGCCGTCCGGATTGAATTTTTCAAAATGAGGCCATCTGCTTCCGGCTCTCACAAAGTAAAATCTTTCCGCGCCTATACTTTTGTATAACGGACTATTACATAATGCGATTTTCATTTTTAAAGTATATATTTTTAAAAAAGTTAAGTCAAGAAATTTTAACTTAACTGCAATCGGGTTTTGAAAAATTGTCTGAAACAAGTATTCTATGCTGTCTGAACAATTTCTCAAAATCCTTATGCAGTTTTCGGATTTAAATATTTCTTATAATTTTTTCATTGTTTTCAACTTTTACAGCCTACTTTCTCTTATCCGAAGCATTATTTTTAACTTGCTTTTATTTTACTCGTCGATATTGCGCCTCAATAATTATTCTGAAAATAAATTGACATTAAGAAAACATTTTGTATAATCTATGCTATGAAATTGATAGCCGCCAATAAACTGATATTTATAATAATTGTACTGACCTTATTTTCAAACGGTTTATTCGCGGACATTATTCATTTGAAGTCAGGCGCTTCTATTTCTGGAAAAATTTTGTATTCCGACAACGATAAAACGATAGTTGATTTAGGCGCCGACATTTTAAAAATTTCTTCTACCGATATTCATAAAATAATTCGAGAAGATACGGATTACGACACTGTCTCGTTTGATTCAGAATCGTTATATTATTGCAGAGAAACCGGTATTTCAAGCATTGTCGAAGCGTCCCGCAAATACGCGGACGCCATTGTTATTGTCCGTTCGCCCGGCGGAATGGGTTCCGGTTTTTTTATAAATGCCCGCGGTTATTTATTGACTAATTTTCATGTTATCGAAGGTCAAAAAAATATTTCGGTTACTCGATTTTTGAAAAAAAAAGATATTCTCGAACGAGTAGTATATTCAAAAATCAAAATAATAGGTATTGATTCGTTTAATGATTTGGCATTATTAAAAATCGACGAAACTATCGGCGATACGATCACTCATACCGTTTTCAAAGAAGCGGATTCGGTTAAATACGGCGAAAAAATTTTTGTTATTGGAAATCCTCTGGGATTGGAAAGGTCCGTTGCCGAAGGAATAATAAGTCAAACTTCAAGAAATTTTGGCGGCAAAATTTATCTTCAAATCGACGCGCCGGTTAATCCGGGCAATTCCGGCGGTCCATTGTTTAACGAAAGCGGTCAGGTAATAGGCGTAGTAAATATGGGGATAATCTATATGCAGGGATTGAATTTTGCCATACCCGCCTCGCAAGTTAAATTTATGCTCGACAACATTGAAACTTTTTCATATAATCAAGCGAATTCAGAATCGGGATTTTTATATCCCGAGCCGCCGCGCAAAAATAAAATCGAGGTGAAAAATGATTAAGAAAATTTTTATATCGATAATATGTCTTACATTATGTCATATATTTTCCGCTTCGGGTAATGCGCTTGTAAAAGATTTGCCGCCGGAAAATGCCGATTTGTTTTTTTATCTCGACACTCCTAAAAAAGTATTCGATTCTATAAAAGAAAGTTCGATAGTAAAACTTATTAAAGACGAGGATATGCGCAGGTTTCTTAATATTAACGAGTCTGATTTGGGCGAACTGCTCAAAAATATTTTTCTTAAAAACGAAGAAGGCGACGGATTGATTGAAACCGTCGCTTTTTTAAAACAAACCGAATTATTATCTGACGGTCAATTTTCGATGGCTGTTAAATTCAATCTTGAACAAAACAAAAGCGGGAAAACCCAAAACTCGGATATGACAATTTATATGGCAATAAATTTAGGAGAAAAAGAGTATGCCGAGTTCTGGAAAATCGAAGAGGATTTTCTTCAAAAAATTCAAACCAAATCCATTAAAAGTTCTGAAAAATTTCAAAATGCGACGATTAATACTGTTCGAAGATTTAAACCGAAAACCAATGATTTATTTGCTGTTGAAACTTCCTCGTTTAAAAACAACACGCTTATTATTTGCGCTCAATTTACCGACAATCCAAACGAAGAACTCGACCCGTGGCTGAAAAAAACGCTTGTCAAACTCGATTCAGATAATATTAAAACAGCGTCTTCGCAAGTAAACGCGAACGATAATCCGAAATTTAGTTTTACGGCTAATTTAAGCAATTTTAAAGATATCTTAATAAAATCGCAACTAACCGCTAATGTTAAAGATAACGACGCGTCCGATAATAATCCCGCTGCTTTGCCGGCTATTAAAATCGAATCGGTTATAGATGCGCTTGGTTTGACAAATTTGAAAAAATTCGGATTTACAATCGAATTTACAAACGAAAATACGGAATTTACATTAACAGTTGATTCTATTGAGCCGAATAAAGGAATATGGAGTATTATTGACCCTAATCCGGTTCCCAAAAATTTCAGACTGCCGTATTTACCGAATTCTTTGTATTCTTACGGAATAACCAGGGTTGATTTGTTTAAATTATGGAATTCGATTCCTTCTATTTTGAATCAGATTTATCCGCCGGCTAAATCCGGATTTGACTTAATCCAGATGCAAATCGAAAATTATTTGAACGTCAAAGTCGGCGACGATATATTGGCTAATCTTGACAGTTTATTGGCGTCCTTTTCCAATCCGATAAAAGATTCTTCCGGATATAACGATTTGCTTTGCTGGAAATTAAAAAACTTTGAATCAATGCAATCCGCATTTTCAAAAATTTTTTCCGAAGACGGACCTATTATGTCGACTGCCGGAAAGTTTATTGAAACAGAGGATTTTTTGGGCAGTAAAATATATAGTTTTAAATTTAATATGATAAATCCTGCCGCGTCAGGCGAACCGCAGACCGATGTCGCCTATAACGCATTTTCCGCGGCTCTGTTTGATAATTCGCTGATTATAAGTAAACCGGAAGAAGTCAGAAATTACATACGGACGGCAAATTCCAAACAAATTACTCCTGATTTTTATAGTTCCGATAATTTTAAAATTTTCAACGATAAAATTCCTACAGGCGCGATTTCAGCGTCTTATATTAATTTGTCTGAATATATTTCTTCTTTTTTAGATAATCTGAAAAAACCTGAATTCAGAAAAAAAATATCTTTATTTTTTTCGCCGCATAAAATTGCGGTTAACAGAAGAAATGAAAACGAAAACGAAAATGAAAATGAAAACGAAAATGAAAATATTGAAGAAGAAACCGAAACGCTAAGCGACCGAGAAAAAATATGGATTGACAAGTTAGATTATTCACAAATGCCGCCGAACGAGAAAATTTCAAGCGCGTTTGGCGATATGTTTTCTTTTGCTACATTAAATAATAATTCTTTAAAATTGATAATTCAAATTAACAAAACTGCCGGATTAAAATGAATAAATCGCCGCTTTTAATTTCGATAATATTATTATTTGCGTATTCATGCGAATGCGAGGTTTTAACCGGCGCGAATTCTTTTGGCTTTGCGCGCCGCGAAATTTATTTGTTCAACGACGGAATTAATTCTTTAAAAGCCTCGGATTTAAACGGCGATTCGCTGGCCGATATAGTTTTTATTAACAATCCTGCTTCCAAACTCGCGGTTTTATTAAGAAAAAAAAACAGTTCCGGCGCGGATATTGATAAAAATGAAATTCCCGAATTAAAAGATTTATTTGACGATAGAAGTTTGATAGTCGAACAGCATTTAAAAAAAATCGAAATAGCGGATTTGAATGCGGACGGACTCCTCGATATAATTACTATCGGAGATCAATTGGGAATAGTTATTTATTATCAAAACAAAGATAATAAATTTAATTCGCAGAAATTTTATCTGGAAAATAAAAAAGACCTTGTCGATTTTTTGATTTACGATATTAATCTTGATTCTAAATTGGATTTGATTGTATGTTATAAAAATTATTTTGAAATTTACTATAATAAAGGCTTCGGTTCATTTAATAAAAGCCGGAAGTTCATAACTGGCGGCGACGATTACAAGAAATATTTCGTTGGCGATTTTACAGGAACCGGCATTCCGGATTTTTTAATATACTCTCAATCCCAGAAATCAATGATACAGTTGATAACCGGCAATGGCGAAAACGAATTTAACGCGGAAAATTTTGCGGAACTCCCTGCGCATTCATATATTGATTCTATTAAAATGGAAGTTGATTCGACCCCATTCAAAATCGGAGCTATTCTTAAAAACCCCGCGTTTTTCAGATTATATAAACTGCGCGAGAAATATATCGAAGACGCGCTTGACGCAGGCGAAATTTTTCCGCAAAAAATTCATCTATCGGGCGTATCTTCAAAATATCCGATTTATCCTGCGATTTATGATTTCAACAACGACGGTTTCGATGATATTTGCGTTCCCGCGCCGGAATTGAATTCGGCGCATATATATAGCGGCAACGCCGACGGTTTTAATTTAAAGCCGAAAATAATAGATTCGCTTTCCGGCGTTAATTCGCTGGCGGTCGATAATAAAGGAAATATTCTTGTTGTAAGTTTGCGGGAAAAGTCTGCGGCTATCCACTATTCGGAAGCGTTAAATTTTTTTCCTGAAATAATTAAACTTGAAAATACGCCGTTATGCTGCGCCGCGATTCCGGATTTATCTTCTTTTATTATTGCCGGCCAGAATTCGTCGGATAACGCCATTTCGCTTTATATGATAAATATTATGAAAAATAATTCTTATAAAACAATCAAATTAGGACAGCGGGAATTAAACGGGCAACCTTCGAATATAAAAATTCTGCCCTGCGAGAAAGCCGGAAATAGCGATAATATTTCAAAATTCGCTGTTATCTTTTTTTATCAATATAATTCGCCTGAAATTCTTATTCTCGATAAAAAAGATACTAATTGGATAATCGCAAAAATCAAACCGGAAGATTTTAATCCGCTTGCGACTAATCTAAACGCCGCTAATATCGATATAGCCCGATTGGACGGTATGCAAGAAATATTCCCTGTGGCCGCTTTTGATAAAACTTCGCGCGTTTATCAATATAATTTTAACGAAGACAGCGGCTTTAAATTAATACCTAAAATCCAATTAAACGCTGAAAATGAAAACGCAATAATTCAAGCATGCTGCTTTTTTAACGATAAAAACGATACGCCCGGCGTATTGGTTTACGATAAAGACGCGCGCGCTTTTTTTCGTTTTTTACTCGATGAAAATTCGTCTTCGACGCCGTCAAGACTTAATCTGAATTTACAACCCGATAATATGCTTTTTCTGTCCCAAATAAAAAGAAAAGACAATAAGAATTGTTTCGCATATATAGCCAGCGAATCGTTATTTTTTATTTTAGACGGTATGAAATCTTATGTAATAGAACCCGAAGCCGAATACGAGTCTCCCGTAGAAAAAGCCGCGTTCAACCAGTTTGAATATTTTAAATCGGCCGATACGCAGCGTATAGTTTTTATCGACTCTTATAATCGAGCTCTTGAATTTTCAGAAATTATCACTAATGAAAAAAAAGGGAAACAATTAAAGACGCTCTTATCGTTTGAAACTTTTTTGGAACCGCAATTTGAAAGCGGAAATAAAAAAGGCGGAAACGAGCCGCATTCACTTGCAACCGGCGATATAAACGGCGACTCGCTTGCGGATATTGTTATTCTTGTTCATGATAAACTTATTATTTATTTTGGCGAATAATATTCAGCGGCTTTGCCTGTGATTGGATAATTTCGTTATTGGCAGATAATAAAATCAATCCGGCTATAACGCCGAAACCCTTAAAAAATCAAGGATTTTTATTGTTTTTATGAGATAAAAGCGACATATTGTAAAAAATCACTTTTTATTATTATAATATTTCTCGTATCGTCTTGTCATTATGAAACATCCGCTCCAGCTCTGTATAATTTGCCGAGGCTCTATTTCAAATTACAAGTAAACATAACGCCCTTCCCTCGCGGTCTTTACTATTTGATTTACCGTTCGACAAAGATTTTTCTATTAGATTTCTAAAAAATTAAATTTATCTTTTATTTTTTTGTAATATTCTAAAATTATTTTTAATATTTAAGTTCGTTTATCGCATAATTCTTATACCCGATTTGCCGAAGGCAAAATGACACGAAGCGCCGTGCCGCAGACACGCGGTATAAGCATAAGTTACGCGACCTGACGGTTTATATTGTCTCCAAATCTAAAACAATTTTTAAATTTTCTATCAATTTCAATTTGCTTTTTTCTTCCAATTCGCCTATTTTCTTTTTAAATCGCGTATTGTCTATTGCTCTAATCTGGTCAACTAAAATATCTGAATTTTTAGTTAATCCCGCTTCTCCTTTAATAATATGAACGCGCAATATTTCACTTTTATTTTCTATATTTGTTGTTATCGGGCATATTATTGTCGATGGATGAATATCGTTTAGCAAATCGCTTTGTATTACTACAACTGGCCTTATTTTTCCACGTTCAGTTCCGATTCGAGGATTTAAATCCGCAGACCAAATTTCAAAACGTTTATGCGTCATTGATAGTCCTCTTCAAATTTTTCAAATTCTTTTAATATCAATAACGATTCATCGGATACTAATTTTGACTCGTTTTTTAAGTGGAATACGCGAAACAATATGCAGGGATTTGATAAAAAAACTAAAGAACATAAATTCACTTGGCAGCCTCATGGCTCGCAATTTACGATTGTTGAAGCAATTCCCGAAGATGCGCTAATTATTCGCATAAGAAAACCCGAAAAAATCAATAAGGAAACTGTATTAAAAAATATTGGTTTTTCAGATAATTGGGTTACGGTAATAAAAAAAAATGGTTGATACATTTTCTAAAAATGAACGCTCGGAAATTATGAGAAGCGTAAAATCAAAGGGAAATAAATCGACAGAACTTAAGTTGATTTCATTTTTTAGATTACACAAAATTACTGGTTGGCGAAGAAATATTAAATTAATTGGCAAACCTGATTTTGTTTTTAAAAAAAAGAGAATAACAATTTTTGTTGATGGATGTTTTTGGCATGGTCACACTTGCCGTAATACAAAACCAAAGCAAAATGCGGATTATTGGAACGAAAAAATTAAACGCAATAAAAAACGAGATAGAGATGTTACGAAAGAATTAAAAAATATAAACTGGATTGTTATTCGTATTTGGGAATGCGAGATTACAGATAAAAACTTAAAAAAAAAATTATTTTGCTTGCTATGAATTTGCCAATGCTATCATTTAACTTATGCTTATACCTCGACGCTGCGCGTCATCCGCTCTGCGAGCGGACGAGGACAGGACGTGTCCGTTATCCGCAATGTCATTTAGTATCTTATCAATAAATTTCTTGCAATTACGGCAATAATATTTTTTGAAGCGCTTTAACTCAAATGCATTATTTGGGTTCGAAACCTATATAAATTACAGTGTCATAGCGTTTTTTTTACTCATCAACTTTTAAAAAGTTGAGGAAATAGTGAAACGATTTTCGAATATTAGATTTCTAAAAAATTATCTTTTTCTTTTATTTTTTTTTTAATTCTAAAATTATTTTTTAATATTTAAATTCGTTTATCAACGCTGTTTGGATATCTTAAACGAACCCTTAGGTTCGATTAAAAAACAAGTTACCTGCCATACTTTTTTGTATGAGGAGATACGATTTGATTTATTGTAAAATAAAAAAACAAAATTATAGGAGGATTTATTATGTTTGATGTAGGAAATACTGGTTTTATGTTAATTGCCACAAGTTTAGTTATGCTTATGACGCCGGGTTTGGCCTTTTTTTACGGAGGTCTTGTTGGCAGAAAAAATGTATTAACTATAATGATTCAAAGTTTTGTTTCAATGGGATTAACTACTGTAGTTTGGTATATATGCGGTTGGTCTCTTTGCTTCAGTGGAGATGTCGGTGGAATTATAGGCGATTTGAATCAAGCGTTTTTTAATGGGATTACGCCATTATCTGTTTTTTCAAAAGACAATAATATTCCAACATTAGTTGTTATAGCATATCAGATGATGTTTGCAATCATAACACCGGCTCTTATAACTGGCGCATTCGCCAATAGAGTTAGTTTTAAAGCTTATCTAATTTTTCTTGTAGCTTGGTTGCTTTTTGTCTATTTTCCGTTCGTTCATATGATTTGGGGAGGAGGTATATTACAGAGGTGGGGAGTATTGGATTTCGCTGGTGGAATAGTTGTTCATAATATTGCAGGTATGGCGGCTCTTGCATCAGTTCTTTATGTAGGGCGAAGAAAGACTAAAGATAATATACACAGTATACCTCTTGTAGCGCTCGGCACAGGTTTATTATGGTTTGGTTGGTATGGATTTAATGCTGGTAGTGAGTTGAAAGTTGATTCAATCACATCTCTTGCTTTTTTGAATACAGATGTCGCCGCGTCTTTTGCTGCTGTAACATGGCTTGCTATTGCTTGGATGGTAGATAGAAAACCGAAATTTATAGATCTTTTAACAGGCGCCGTTGCAGGATTGGCGACGATTACGCCAGCAGCCGGATATGTTTCAACGAATAGCGCCGCGCTTATTGGAATTATCGCTGGAATCGTTTGCTATTTAGCAGTAACAATTAAAAATAAATTAAAATGGGATGACGCATTAGATGTATGGGGTGTGCATGGAATTGGGGGTATGATTGGAATAATTTTGCTTGGTATTTTTGCCTCAAAGCTTATTAATCCTGCTGGAACAAACGGATTAATATTTGGTAATTATAAATTTTTTGCAAAAGAAGCGATAGCGATATTATTTAGTTCAGTATATGCGTTTGGTTTTACATATTTTATGTTATTTGTTATAAATAAAATTACTCCAGTTAAGGTCACTAAAGATGAAGAGGAAAAAGGATTGGACGAATCCATACATGGAGAAAATGCATATTTATAAAAATGACAAATCAAATATATAATGCTTTATAAAAAGAAATTTTTATATTGTCATAATTTTAAATATTAAAAAGTACGGCAGGAAACACCTCACGCCTTCGGCGTGGCCGCTTCGCGGTCCGCGCTACGCGCCGAGTAAAAGCACGGTCCGTTAGCGGAAATGGCGCTTTAAGAAAAAAAGCGGCGATATTTTGAAAGTAAATTGACAAAAAAAGCTAACCTGCTATAATATTAAACTATGAAAGATTATAAAGAATGGACGCGCGAAAAGCTGCTTGCCGAATATCAGAAACTATTAAAACAAAAAAAATTCGGGTTAGTTTGGGAAGATAAAACCGAAGAAGTCGCAGAACAATGCGAACGCGAATTGCCTGTTTTATGCGAACTCAAAGAAAAGGAAATAAAATCAGATAATGACAAACCCGTAAATATTCTTATTGAAGGCGATAATTACCTCGCTCTTTACGCTCTGAATTTTACGCATAAAAAAAAATTGACGTTATTTACATTGACCCGCCGTATAATACCGGAGCGAATAATTGGAAATATAATAATAATTTTGTTGATGATAATGACCCTTATCGTCATTCAAAACGGCTGTCTTTTATGAATAAACGATTAAGGCTTGCAAGAAATCTATTTAACCCAAATCCTGCATTAGAAAAATCTTCTTTTAATTCTTTAATAATATTTTCATCGTTTGAACGACTGCGTTGCTGACTCCATATTTCAACTGCCGGAAGACAGAAAATATTGGTTGCCATAACCGAATATAGATAGTCGTTCATATCAATATTTTCAAATAAGGGTAACGCTTTTCCCAATGCATTTTCTTTTATATCTTTCTGTTGACGGACAACAATGTAGCGACGTTCTTTATCCCGCGCATCCGGTTTGAAATATAATTCGCTCACCCAAATTCCTTTATCAACCACAATCCATTTTTCTTTTGAAATCATTCTGATTTGGCCGGCTAAATTATTATACAATGCCGCTTTTATAATATAGCGCAAACCTAAGTTTTCCAATAATTTTATAAATACTTCATTGTAAAATCCGGCGTCTGCCACTATCCCTTTTAACGCTATTTTATTTTTTATACGCGCAAATGTTTCATTAAAAAAATTCACGATATTATTGGCGCTTTTAGCGGCTCCGCTTCTATTCCATACATTAACAACTAATCGTTGCTTGTTTAAAAATACAAATATAGGATTATGACTGTTAAGGCAAGAATATTTTTTAAAACGCTTTGAAACCCATATAAATTACAGTACCTTGGCGTTTTTTTTATCTTCAACTTTTAAAAAGTCGAGGAAATCGCGAAACGATTTTCGAATATTAAGGAAAGTATATATTTTTTGAATTTTTAAGTCAAGAAATATAATCCAGTATTCCGTTTATTATTGATAACGGGTGAGCCGGACATCCGGGGACATACAAATCAATCTTGACTTTATCCAAAAAAGTTCTGTCAAGTTCCGGAGAATCTTTGAATATGCCTGAACTTATGGCGCACGCGCCTGCCGCAATAACTATTTTTGGAGACGGAACGCTTTTATAAGTATCGGCGAGAGCTTTAGACATATTTTTATTTATAGGACCGGTTATGATTATTCCGTCCGCGTGCCTTGGCGAAGCTACTATCTCTATGCCGAAACGCGTCATATCGAAATTCACGTTTGAACATGCGTTTAATTCAAGTTCGCACGCGTTGCATCCGGCCGCTGAAACCGACCTGAGTTTCAATGATTTCCCAAAAACTCTTTTTATCCGTTTATTTATTGAAACCGCGTTTTTATAATAATTTTCAGGGGTGGTATCGGAGCTAACGAATAACTTGTTTCTATCAGTGGAAGCCATTTTATAAAATGTGGAAAAATTAATTTTATTAAGATGACAAACCCGGGCGCAATCGCCGCATAAAATGCATTTTCCCAAATCGATTTCTATATTATCAGCCTTTTTTTTTATCGCGTCCGAAAGACATATATTTAAACATTCCGAACAATCAGACGGACAACTTTTTTTTTGAATTGACGGAAGTCCCCGAAACGAATCGTTTATTTTAGCTTTTCTTATATCGGGAATCGCCTGGTCTCCGTGATTAATTCTTACTTTCAACAAATCAAACATTAGAATTTTTTTCTCCGTAATTTATAAATCAAATCCGCAATAAGATAAATCAAAACTTTTGTTGCATAGCGGAAAATCTGAAATAGTATTTTTTCTCACAGCTATAGCAAGACCCAACCAGTTGTTAAAAGAAGGGTCTTTGATTTTATATTTGACTATTTCGGAATTATTTCCGGTTACGGCGCAATGAACTATTTCGCCGCGCCAGCCTTCTGAAATTGAAACCACGAATTTTCTCGGACGAACCTGATTTAAACATTTCATCAAACCGATTTCCAAATCATTATTATCCGCAATTTCTTTTATATATTCAATGGATTTAATCGTTTCAAGATATCTTATCATGGTTCTGGCAAGAACATCGCCGGATTCCAGAATTACAACCTGAACCGGTCGTTCGCCATAAAATCCGAACGGATGATCATTCCGTATATCTCGCGGCAGACCCGAAGCGCGCGCCGACATTCCGACTAAATTAAGATTTTCAGCGACTGTTTTAACTATCACTCCGGTCTGGTCAAGACGCGAATGAAAAGAGGCGGAATCGAACATAACCTCTGCCATTTGTTCTACGTCGAATCTTACGACGTTTAACGTCTTTATCATTTCTCTTTTTTTTGGTTCTGAAATCCCGAAAGCCGACCCGCCAGGGCGAAGCCATCCCCTTCCGAATCTGCTTCCGCAAATTGCGAGAGAAGTGTTTATTATTAAAGTTCTTCGCGCTCCAAAAACAGAACTTCCGGTTAGATACGCCACGTCGTTGCATATCGCCCCAAGTCCGGATAAGTGCATAGCTATGCGTTCAAGTTCAAGCGCTATGGCTCTAACGATTAGAGCCGAACGGCTTAAAGAACATCCGCTTAATGATTCTACCGCGTTTAAATACGCGGTATTATGAGCTATCGCCGAATCGCCTGCGATTGACTCGGCTAACGGAGAGTTATTTAAAAAATTATTTTTTAAAAATAATTTTTCTATTCCTCGGTTCTGATAACCAAGCTGAATCTCGAGATGGTTGACGTTTTCGCCGTCGCACAAAAATCTGAAATGACCCGGCTCAATTATTCCGGCATGAACCGGACCTACGGCTACTTCATGAATGAATTCCGAATCCATTTTAAGAAACTCGTATTTATCCATATTTTTTCTGACCGGTTTCAGCCATTTATGTTTTAACGGAAGTATTCCAAACTCTTCCCCGAAGTCCTCGAATAATTCGCGTTCAAACATTCCGAACTGTTCGATTTCGGAAGTAATTGATTCGTATTTTTCGTTTTTGCTTAAAGATGAAAACGCCGTCAGCAGATTTTTATTTTTGTCGTCGGCGAGAACCGCGGCAATTTTCAGCTTATTATTTTCAGGAATCCCAAAAAATAACAACGGACGTTTGCCGGTTTTACATTCTTCAATTATTCCGGTTCTCATAACGTTAAACGGAACATCAGGAATCAAATCCGTATCTACCGTTTCGCAATTAATAATTTTTTTCCAGTTCATAATTATTCTATCGTTTTTATCTAAAATTTTCAAACCATAACGCGGCGCCGGACAAAATATTCAATACTTTATTAGGGATGTATAACCCTAAAATTAAAGCGCATCCGAGCAACATCATTTGGGGCGCATATACGCAGAATCCGGTTTCTATATGAGATTTATCGATTTTCTCGATAGCGTTGTAAGAAATCATTTTCAAGGTTTTTTCAACAAGTCCGTATAAAATAACAGTCAATAAAACTATAAAAAGAATAAACTTAAAATACTGTTTAGCCGCAAACATAGATTTCAAAATAAGTATTTCGCTCATAAAAATACTGAAAGGCGGAAACCCGCAAATTGCGAGAATTCCAAATAACCACAGCCAGCCGGTAACCGAATCAATTTTCAGCAATCCTCTAATATTATTAGAATCTTTAGTTTGATAGATATGAAGAATATTTCCTGAAGTTAAAAATAGAGAGGCTTTAATCAAAGAATGACCTACCAGATGAAGCAGAGCGGCGAAAACTCCGAATCTGCCGCCAAGACCAAACCCGATAGAAATAATCCCCATATTTTCAATAGACGAATAAGCCAGCATTCGTTTGTAATTGCTTATTTTTATTATATATGCCGCGCTGATTATCAAGGATAAAAAACCCATAATTAAAAATAGATTTTCCGCGAATTCGTTTAAACCGTAAATCGAGCATATTTTATAAACGCGTAAAATACCGAGCAGCGCGGCGTTGAGCAAAGCTCCGGATAAAATAGCCGATACCGGAGAGGGCGACTCGGAATGCGCGTCTGGCAGCCACGCGTGAACCGGAGCCAATCCCATTTTTGTTCCGAAGCCGACAAGAATAAAAGGAAACGCGAATTTAATCCAGAATTGAATTATTGCGTTTCCGCTGCCGTATAAATCTTTAAAAAACAGGGACTCGATATTTTTACATCCAATTGAAATCAATATTATTCCTATGAATGCAAACGAGATTCCGATTGAACAAATAAAAATATATTTCCATGTAGCTTCGACGGCGGATTTTGTTTTATGATAATAAATAAGTATCGCGCTTGTCAAAGTCGTGGCTTCAATAAAGACCCACATTAAAGCGAGATGGGCGCTTAAAATCGCGCAATCCATTGATAGTATGAAAAATAAAAAAGAAATCGTATAATATTTATGCCATTTGATTTCGGAGGTTTTGAGAAAATTCACGCTGTAAATGGAAACGCAAAATAATAATACGGATTGAACAAGCAAAAAAAGAATATTTAATTTATCGGTTTGAAAATATTCGCCCAACCCGCCTCCGTAAATATACAGAAGAATGGTAATCGTAAGATGCATAATTGAATACCAGACAAGAATAAAATTATTTATTCGTTTTGAATTGAATAAAAACGCCGGAACGCTCAGCAATACCGGAATAAGAAATAATACGCTAATCATCATAATTTTAATCTTTTAAATTTGTTAAATTATCAATTTCAAGTTCTTCAAAAGTCGATTTTACTTTATTCATAAATAATCCCAAAAGAAGCACGACAAGAAAAATATCAAGCAGAACCCCGAGATCGACTATAACCGGCATTTGAGTAAGAGACGATACAGACAAAAGAAATATGCCGTTTTCAAGAATGATAAATCCTATCATATGCGTCAATAATTTTTTTCTGGAAACGATAATAAACAGACCGGTAATAATAGTCGAGATGGACATTCCGAAAAGCAGCGGTTTAACCGAATCCGTAGTATTTTCAATCGACCAGTAAGTAAGAATAAATCCAAAAAAGAAAATTAAACTCACTATCAGAAGCGAATAAAAATTAGGAAGAAAAGGTTCGGTTTCGCGTTTTATTTTATTCTCCCTGAGAGTTTTCAGTAAAAACCATGGAATAATAAGAGATTTAAAAAGCAAAGTTTCAATAAGCACGATAACAGAGCTTAAAAGACTGTGTTCAACGTTCAACGTAACAATTACGGCAAGAAAAATTCCCTGCAGCGAAAGCGTTTTGATATAAGCTTCAAGCCTGCTTGTGCCGGCAATATACAATAAAGTTACTCCGAATAATATTATAAAAAAATTAATCATTTCGGCGTTAATCCTCCGTATAAACCGAGAGCGGTTATGGAAAGAATTAAAAGACCTATTGAAATCATCACTAAAGTAAATTGAGGAATATGCGGCATCCGCATACGGGCCATTACGGATTCAATAACTCCTATTAAAACCGCAAGTCCGGAAAGAATTAAAATGAACGATAAAGTAAAAAATCCCGGAGCCAAATTAGGAGGTATAATCAGATTCGCTATTATAGACCCGTATAATATCATTTTTAAACCGGACGCGTATGTTATAAAAGCGAGACCTGGCCCGGAATTGTCGAGTATCATAACCTCGTGTATCATCGTCAATTCAAGATGCGTATTCGGATCGTCGACCGGAACGCGGCAGCCTTCAACTATAATCATAATAAACAATGCAATCGCGCACAGCGTAATTACTAAAACCGTTCCTTCGCGAGTTCGTTTCAACATTTCAAAAATTCCGCTGAAATTCTCGTTCCCTGTGGAAAATATTATTGTTGATATCACTATAAAAAACGCGGGTTCCGCAAGGGTTGAAAATGAAACTTCTCTGCTGGCGCCCATTCCTTCAAAACTGCTTCCGACGTCCATTGCCCCGAGCGCTCCAAAAAATCTTGCCGCCGCGAAAAGATAAGCAAACACGATAAAATCGCCGTTAAAACTTATTATGGATTTATGCGTTCCTACGGGAACAAACATCGAAGCCGCGAGAACGCTTGCAAGAATCATATCCGGAGCTATTCTAAAAACAAAAGACGACGTCGAGCTTACGACCTCGCTTTTTTTCAACAATTTTATGAAATCATAAAAAGGCTGGAATACGGACGGACCTTTTCTTCCGCCCCAAAACGATTTTACCCTGTTGATAATTCCGATAAAAAACAAGGGAAATAAAAATATAAAAATAAAATTTAAAATCAAACTATTCCAATTAATCTCAAACAATTTTTGGTTCTCCAGTTTTTTAACTCAACATCAGTTTTTCAATTTAATCAACCGGTCATATCATAATTGATATTAGGATAATTATTATGAAAACTATACCGTAAAGAATATACGATTGAGCGTTTCCGCTCTGCATCCACGCAAATAAATTTAATATTTTCTTCACGGTTTCGCTCAAAGGAATTATAATGTATTCTTCTATGAAATCTTTTACCTCGATTTTAAAATCCAACGATTTAGGATATGTTCCTTCCGGAGTTATCCTGTAATAATCGATTTTGACAAACATTTTTATAATATTCCAAAACGGTCTTATAAAAGAACTGCCGGTATATTGCATTCTGTTATTGCCCGACTGATAACCGCAATCCCAGGTTTTGAAATAAACGACTTTTCTATTTTTAAGAAGCAGACGCCTGATTAAAATGATGATTATAAATACCGTAATAAATATCAAAGACGAATATGAAATTAACGACGCCATATAAATTATATAATTGAAATTTAAAGACGATTCGGAATTATTTGAACGTATCAATAGATTAACGCAATTTGATATAAAATGGATTAAATAATTAGGAAATAATCCTGATAAAATAATAAGAGCCGATAAAACAAACATTGGAATAATCATTGATAGGTCCGGGTCCATATTCTGATTTTTCCGCAAAGATTCCTCGATTTTTTTGTTTCTGATATTCCCTAAAAAAACAATACTGTAAAGTTTTATGAAACAAAACAGGCATATCGCTCCGATTAATGCAAGACCGGCTATAGATAAAACCGATATTATTAAACCGAATTTGGAATGTAAAGACACGCTTTTAATCATAGACAAATAAATCACAAATTCGCCGGCAAATCCGCTGAAAGCAGGTATTCCCGATATTCCAAGACATCCTATTAAAAATAACGCGGCTGTGTAAGGAGCGAATTTTACAAGACCTCCGAGCAGCTCCATATTTTTACTATGGAATTTTTGATATACTGTCCCCGCTCCGAAAAAAAGCAGAGTTTTAAAAACCGAATGATTGATCAAATGCATTAAAGCCCCGGAAAATCCAAGAGCCGCTATTAAACTATTTTTATATGACAAACCTATCGTTCCGAATCCTACTCCAATAAGAATTATTCCTATATTTTCAACCGAACTATATGCGAGCATTTTTTTAATGTCGGTTTGAGAAAGCGCATATAAAACGGATATCAAAGCGGTAATCAAAGCTAACGCTAATATTGACGCCGCAAACAATTTGGAAGGGACTTCGATAAAACTGATAACTCGTAAAATCCCGTATATTCCGGTTTTAATCATTACGCCGGACATAATCGCGGATATATGACTCGGCGCCGCCGGATGCGCTTTCGGCAGCCAGCTATGAAACGGAAAAACTCCCGCTTTGATTCCAAAACCCGTGAATAAAAACGCGAACGCCGCAATCGAATACTTTTTTAATTCCGGATTCTTAAAAACTTTTTCGAAATCCCAAAAATTCATCGACTTTGAAAAAACCGATAGAATAAAAAAACCTATTATCAGAAAAATTAAACTGATATGCATTGTAATAAGATAATTTATTCCGGCTGATATTGTTTCTTCTTTCTCATTTTCAAAAATAACCAGCAGGAACGACGATAACGACATCAATTCCCAAGATACGAGAAACATCATATAATTAGCGGATACGGTAACCGTAATCATAGAAATTATGAGTATTCCAAAGAAAAACAAATGCGAAGCCAAATGTTTGTCTTGACCGCAATAGGGTTTAAGATAACCTATCGAATAAATCGACGTTAGGATAGAAACAGCAGATATTACAAAGATAAAAACGGCAGATAAAGCGTCGATAGAGAAATTTAGAAAAAATACCGGAGGTTGAACTTTTATAGCAAAATTCAGCGGTTCGCCGGTCATCAAAACTTTTCCGGAAACCGTTAAGAAACAACATAACCCGATAATTGTAAAAACAGCAAACAACCGGGTTTTCATTTCATCTTTCACTTTAAAAAAAACAGGGAATACCATTCCCAAAAAAATAAAAATAAAACCCGAATAAAAAACTAACTTATCCATACCTTTTTATCAATTTTAATCTTTAAAAAAAATGAATTATAAACTTGTAAAAATAAAAGTCAATATTTTTTTAGAATTTTTAGAATATTCTACATAACCCGGATAATCCCGAATAAACGGAAAAAACTGTTACCCTTGTTACTGTTCAGCTATGTTTTGTAAACAGAAAAAAATGCGGCGAAAATGTAGCAAAGGAACTTAGGTTCTGCGCTTTAACGCATTTTTACCCGAATAGTGCAATAAAAAAATGCTTTGCTACAACTTTTTTTACTGTGTATGTATGAACAAACTGAACAGTAACAAAAAATAACGTTTTAATGTTTTTCAAAAATACAAATTATTAGTATCAAGCTCCCTCCCTTTTTTCTTCGCGTTATTAATAATTCTCCATATTATATTGACAAAAACGGTTAAATGAAATATTTTTATATAAATTTTAAGACTCGAATACATTGACAAATTACGTTGTGTAAAAGATATTTAAATTTTGTATATTTTAGATGAAAAACTTATGAAATTCTGTTTCTGGTTACGGTTAGAAATTATTTATTCATAGTTTTATTAGAATGATTCCCCGAAGCTTGCTTTGGAAAATTTAATGTTAATAATTTTCCGGTTTATTGCATTATCAAAAATTTTTTTTTAGAAAAAAAAGTTTGATAATGTTAATAGCTTTTCCGTCGTTATGTATTAAGTATTAAATACTATGCTATTTTTTTGTTTATGATTTTTTCTATTAATATATTGATATTTTCGCTTTGGATATTCTTATTTAAGCACGATCTATACAGGGCAGGCAGAATCTTCTTTAAGTATTTTAATTTATTTTATTTTATTATATTTATAATAACAATAGCGTATATTTTATTGTTAAGTATAAAAAAGAAATCATATCGCAATTTTCTATTACATCCAAAAAATAATTATCCCGCATTATTCTTTTTCGGATTATCAGGAATAATATATCTGCTTAATGATTATTTCTTATTGATAAATGTTTTTTCAATAGTTTTATTCAGTATTGGAATTTTTGCGTTATTAGGTTTGTATTTCCCTGAAAAGTGGATACAAGGTATGTTCATACCTTTTTTAGTTATTATTAATGTTTTACCGATAGGCTATTATCTTGATATGTATATAGGTTTTCCGATTAGACTGATAACAACCGATATTGTAAAAAACTTTACAAATCTTTTAGGCTTTTCAACAATTACCAGCGAAACAATACTTTTTATAGAAAGCCGGGCTTCAAAAATTGATTTATCCTGCAGCGGTATTAGGAGTTTGTGGGCAGGATTATTATTTTATTTTTTGATGAGTTGGATAAATAAAGTAAGAATAAATCTAAAATGGCTCATTGCATTAATTATATTCATTTTAGTTATAATAAGTTTTAATATTTTTCGGGTGTCCACTATAATCATCATTGATTCGATATTTAAAAAGCCGGCTCTGGCGGATTTACTTCACGAACCCTTGGGTATAATAGGTTTTATTCTTATCTGCGGTATGTTTTTTATTTTCTTCAAATTTAGTTTTAACAAATCTGAAAAGGTTGAGAAAAAAGGTATAAGATTCAATAATATTCCGGCATTTTTCATTTTAATATTCATAGTAATTCTTATTTTGTTTCATCAACCAAAACAATTAGCTGAAAAGATATATGAGGAAATCCAATTTAAATTACCGAGTTCATTTATTACTGAGAAAACTGAATTTACTGAAATAGAAAAAAATTTGTTTGAAAATCATCAGGGGTTATTTTCAAACAAAATTAATTTCAGATACAATAATATCAACGGAACAATGATTATTGTTTTAAGCAAGTCATGGAGATCGCACCATAATCCGAAATTTTGTTTGGAAGGAAGCGGTATTAAAATAAATAATCAAACAACTTATTGTATAAATAAAGATTTTCCCATCAATTTATGCAATGCTAATTCTGAAAAAATCACGGCGACATTTTGGTTTCAGAATAAAAATTTTGTTACAGAGAATTATTCGGCAAGAATATGGAGTGATTTTATAAAAAAAAATAATAGATGGGCAATGATTACAATTGTTTTTAATAAATCATTTAAGCCGGATGATTTTTTATTTAATGAATTTCATTGCATTATTAAAAGCGCAATATTTAATCAGTTATTTAAGGGGTGAATTTTATGAAGAAATTTCTTTTTAAAATTAAAGAACGCTGGATGCATTATTGTTTATTTTGGTCATGGAATATTATTGCGTTGATTTTTTTATTTGTTATTATTTTTCCTTTTATGTTTTGGGATCTTATTAGCGCGTCTCTTGAAGGGAGCGTTCCATGGAATTTTGCTGTTTTTTCATATCTTTCTATCTTTGTTTTATTGGGAAGCGTTATTATTGGTTTGACAAAATTTCGCGGCGAACCAAAAACTTTAACAAAATTTTTTTATGGGGTTGAGACGCCGCTTTTATTTGTTTTTCTTTTGAGATTGACATTAATTAGAGAAATTACTTTCGCGACCGGATATCTTATATTAATTTTTATTTTAACTACCGTAGTTTATTTTATAAACCTTTTCAGACCAAAGCCGCAAAATAAAAAAACAACTGACATAATTTGTCTAATATTTGATACAATAATAGGAATCTTCGGTTTATATCTTGGTTTGATATTAATATTTTATGTATTGCCGTTTGCGTGGATATTATTAAAACATTTTTTTTCATTTGAATGGGTTGCCGGGCTGTGGGAGTTAATATTTCAGTCTAAAGGCATAATACTTTTTTATGTAATGATTGGCGTTGTTTTTATCGGTTTTTCATCAACTGTATTTATTGTATTGCCGTTTGCTTTAATAAAGATTTATATAACTCATTTCGTTAATAGCATAAAAAAGTTTGCCGGACGATATTGCAGAAAATATGCGGTCATTATTTCTATTTTAACCTTGACAACCGTTGTTATATTATTCAGTATCACTAATAATCAACCGCAAAAAATTTCATTTCAACTTCTAAAAAAAATTGTTCTAACAGATAAAGATAAATTATATATAATCGATAAATCAGAGATTATAAAAAAAGGATTAGTCAATGCATATCTCGCCCCATACAGATATTTAAGTTCCATAAAAGAAAATAACCATATAGCAATGATGTATCGCGAAACATTTGATATGAATAAAACGTCAGCGCAGAGATTGCAGGATTTTTATAACATATTGACTTTGCCGTTTTTATATAAAGGAAATAATTTAGAAGAAGATAGAAATGAAGCCGAAAAACTATATGCGGAATTTTTTGATCAATCAATAATGAAAGGCGAGAGGAACGCTATAAATCGAGCGGTTTCATCAACCTATCAGATTGATTCAATCGAAGCCGGATTGGTTGATATAGATAAAAGCATTGTTCATCTTAATCGGCAAACGATAACAGTAAAAGAAAAAAAAGGTTTTTCCGAAATAGAAATATTTGAAATTTATGAAAATACGACATTTCGGCGGCAGGAAATATTATATTATTTTGAACTTCCTGAAAATGCCGTAATAACCGGTTTATGGATAAATGATACGGAAAATCGCGATACAAGAAAAAAATTTATCGTTTCTCCGCGGGGCGCCGCTCAACAAGTTTATAATCAAGAGGTTCAAAGAAGAATTGATCCTTCATTGATGGAGCAAGTGGGACCTCGGCAATATAGGTTGAGAGCATTTCCAATTGAAGGAAAAGAAAAAAGCAAAACCGACATAAAGAAATTTTACTTATGGTTTACTTATACTGTTTTAAATGCAACTAAAGATTATTTGCCCTTGCCAAACTTACTGGAAAAAAGAAATGTATTCTGGGACAAAAAAACCAGAAGATTTATTAATGGCGAAGAAATAAAAAAAACAGTAATAACCTGGCTGCCGGAAAATTATATAAAAATCAATGAAAATAATTTAGCTTCAAATCAGATAAATATTGCCGTTAATGATAAGTTCTTAACTGCTATTAAAAATAATCAGACTGCTATCAATATAAAGGGGAAAAAGATTGCTGTCGTTATTGATAATTCTTTCAGTATGAATGAATATAAGGAGAAATTGTATAATCAGTTATCAATTGTAAATGAAAAATTATCAGCTGAAAATATTATCAAATATTTTATAGGAAATAAAGAGGCGAGCAAAAATAATATTCAAAAACAGGATTTGATTTTTTTCGGACAGACCCAACCCGCTGATATTCTGTTAAACTTTAAAAATTTATTTTTAAAAGATAATTATAATTATATATTTTTTATTACTGATGAAGGCAGTTATGAGTTAAGTAAAGATAATAAATCAAAATTAAATTTTTCTACGCCTGTCTGGTTTATTCATATTAATGGCAGTCTGCCTAAGGCGTATGATGATACCTTGCAAGATATTATTTATAAATCCAATGGAAACATCTGTAATTCTATTAGTAGTTGTTTAACTAAAATATCAATTATAGAAAATTCAAGATTTAAAGATAATATTATTTCAGTAGATGATCTTTACGCTTGGATATATTCAAAAAAAAACGATGTGAATCTTGAATACAAAACAGATTTAGCTTCATTAGGCGCGCTCAAAATAATTGTTCAAAATATAAAAATTTTAAATATGTCAGAATTAACGACTTTGGATCAAATACATTCTTTGGCAAAAAAGTATCAAATCGTCTCGCCGTATTCGTCAATGATAGTTCTTGTTGATGAAGAACAAAAACAAAGATTGGTTGAAGCGGAAAAAAAATCAGACAGATTTGAAAGAGAGGTAGAAACAGGCAAAGAGAACGCGAGTAGGCCGTTCAACCCGCTTAATATAAAATCGGTTCCTGAACCGGAAGAATGGATATTACTGATAATTGTCGTATCGCTTATTTTATTTGCTTTAATCAATAAAAGCAAGAAAGTAGTTTGACAGTTTGAGAAATGGAACTATAACTTTATATTTTTTTATTTTTGACTTTTCTCATAGATGCCATTTTTGCCATTTCTGAAAAAAAGAAAATTATGAATTTACGGCCCTGAAAGCGTTGAATTTCAAGTTTTAAAAATCGACTCTTGTCAGGTTCGATTTTAATTTTTTTAGTATTTTCAGTAAATCCGTTTGGATTTTATTTCATAATTCGATAAGATGCTCAACGGCCAGTCTCCATACCATCTTGATTTAGCCGAATGTTCAAAACATTTTTGAGACATTTTTTTATCGCCTTTTAATATGTAAAAATAACCCATTATTCCGTTAAACGTGGAATGATACGCGTTTTTGTTAAACGTTTTATTATACTTCGCTGAAGCGGTTTTATAATTGATATTCTCTTTTAGAACTTTTCGAAGATATCCGTGATAATCCCGGTCTTCAACATTGTCGAGAATAGAATAATCGGCTTTTTTGCCTTTTTTTAAATCAATAATAAATTTCAAATAATATGTGAACGGATTAGTTTTCTTCATTTTTTCCGCGGCGTTTAAAATCATCGCGGCTTTATCGTCCTGTCCTGCGCAGATATATGAAACTGCAAGATTGGTGAAATCGTAAGAAGAACTGTATTTTGTCGTATCGTTGAAAATTTTTTCATAAAAATTAATTACGAGCGAAGGATAATATTCCGCATAAAAAGTTTCAAACGCCCAATTAAAAAGCCATCTTCTTTTTGTATATGATTCATTCCAATCATATAAATTTTTCAATTCTTCTTCGAGTTTATCAAAATTTTTTTGTCTGATGTAAAATAAATATCGTTTGCCGTTATGCCCGTCTCCGTACCTGTCCGAATATTCATCGAAATATTTTTCCGCGTTTTTAATGTCGCCGAGCATTTCATAAGCTTCCGCCATTCCCAGCATTACCGACCCGGCGCCATACCATTCGAGTTTTTTGAGGATTTCAAGAGCTTTTTCGGGATTGTTTAATCTTCTCATATAAACAAGAGCTCCGTCTGCCATTGCGTTTATTCCGCAAATTTGCCTTGAATTCTCTTTGTAATATATGTCTAAAACCTCGAGAGCTTTAGAACAATTGCCGGTGTTTTTTAGAATTTGATAAAGCTCGTTAAAAATTTTTTCCTTATCGCCGGATTCATAAAACATCTTCAGATACATATCGGAAACCTCTTTTAAACCGCCGTCTCCATAATCGCTTATCATTTCGTCTTTAAAGCGAACATAATCATATTCCATTGCAAAACTGTTCGGCATAAGTCTTTTTCCAGTCTCTACATACTCTGAATTCTCATTATATTCAGAAAGATTATAATACAGAACCGGCAAGTATTTATTATTTTTCAACGCCCAATTAAAATAATTTCCCGCTTTTTTCTTCCATGCTATATCGCAATATGTTCCGGCTCTAAAATTTTTCCAGCAGGAATTATATACCGCCTTCTGATAATAGTTTATTATTGGATACGCGTCGTTTTTAAATTTTACTTTTAGAACGTTGAAGATTATTTTTCCAAAATACTCGTCGGGAAGTTTTTTAAATATTTCATAAAACTTTGAACTATCCGCGTATCTATTTTTGTAATATTTATCAATCAGCGATATAAATTCAGTAACCGGATCGTCAAAATCCCTTTTTAAATCTTTTACCAAAGCTGCCGCTCTATTTTCAGAAGCTAATATTTTTTTTTCAAAATGATAATTTTCATATACGGATATTCTTAAATAATTTATCAAAAAATGATAAACGCTCAAACAAGCCTTGTCGTTTGAAGTTATGGAATAATCTCGTAATTGCTTTAATTTCGCATTAATATGCCGGATATTAATTTTTTTAAAATGTGAACTGTCGTTGTCTTTGCCGCTATCGCCGCTGGCGGCGCTGGCGGCGCTTTCGCCGCTGGCGGCGGCGCTATCGCCGAGTCCGATTTTTTTAAAAACATCATCGGTTAAAATATCGGTTAAAAAGTTCAACATAAACATAGGGTTGGAAGCTCCCCTTGTTTTTTCTCCAAGATGAGAATAAAAATCATTGAAAATCGCCAAAAATCCGGATTTTCCATTTTTAAAAAAATTTTTTTGAAAAATTTTCTTTGCCAAAAGATATCTGTAATCTTTGAATCCGCATAGGATTTTCAACATTTTTCCAAAATTATTTTCATCGGTTATTTTTTTTTCATTCAACTTGATATAATTGATAAAATTCGTTATATCATTTGTTCCGGAACCGCTTTTTTCTAATAATTCAAGCGCGTAATCAACCTCGCCGGCGGAGTAAAATAACAGAGCTTTTAACAATAAAATTTTGGAGGAATTTTCAGGAACCGAATTGGAACTTTCTATATAAAGCAATCCCTTAAATCCGTTTGCAAGAGCTATTTCATAATCGTCTATCCCGATATGCAAACTGTAAAACGAAATCAGAGCGCAGCTTAAAGAATATAAATAAACGTCGGTTAAATTTCGGCATTGAAAAAATTTGAAATCCGGCAATTTAAGAATATTAGGAACCAATTCGTTTTCGAATACCGGAATAACGCCGGCGTCTATACTCTGGCTGTCAAACCCGGAACTATTTTTAAAAATATTCGCATTTTCAGATTTTACGGCGCGATAGAATTTTGAAAACAAATCGAATTTTGTATATTTGGGAATTGAAATTTTTTTTCCAAATTCAGATTTTAATAGTTCGCAAAAAATATCTTGCGGAAACAGCGGCTTGCCCGATATTGAAATCTCATAAGGTTTATCGTCCGCTTTTAGATTTTGAAAAAAAAAGATTAAGAGAAAAAAAATAAAAACAAAAAACGTTTTTTTCATAATAACCGACCGCCTTTAATTAAATTTAATTAATCCAAAAAACCGCATTCGGATTTTAAAAAACGCTTACCTTATGCCCGACAAACTTATAAAGCTACTCATATTATCAAAAATTTTTTCCTAACGTTTTATTTTCTTTTTATTTTTGATTTGGGTTTGGATTTTGGCGCTGGCGCCGATTTTTTTATTTTTTTTGTTTCTTCTTCTTTTAATATCTCCTCTTCTTCTTTCAGTTGTTTTTCAAATTCGGTATAATCTTCCGGAGAAACGTATCTTGATTTATTAAGGAGTATTCCGGGATGATGTTTAAGATATTGAATCGCCGAGCTTAAATCTGAAACGATTTGTTTTAAATTTTTTCCAAGCTCTTTGTCGTGAATAACTATTCCCATCAGTCCTTTCTCATTTTTCAAAGCTTCAAGATTGTAATTAAGCAAATCAAGCGTTTTGTCCAGTTTAACCGAGACATTAGACACGCCAGCCACGGCTTTGCCGATTTCCTTTTCATTTTCAGCCATAACTTTTGAAAGCGATTTGGTTATGCTGTTAAGATTTTCAATAGAGCTTTCCAAACTGTCTTTTTTACTTTTTAAAATAGATTCGAGAATACCGACCGAGGAATTTAATTTTTTCGAAAATTCTGTCATATCGGTCTGAACGGTCGATATGGTTTTCTCCAGCGATTTAGCGCTTTTCTGAACGCTGTCGATTATATCGTTAATTTTATCCGTATTTTTTCCGCTCAATGAATTTAATTTTTCCGAAGCGGCGCATAAATCGCTAATTATTTTATCCGCTTTGTCTTGATTTGTCGATATGGTTTTTTTTATCATTCCCGCCGAATCTTTTAACAACTCAAGGGTTTTCTGAAAAGCGTTTAATCCGGAATCGACTTTAATTTTGCCTGTCCGCGTTATTTCAGAAATATTTTTTATTGAATTTGAAAGATTATTTATCGAATTTCTTAATTGATCTTTCACTTCCTTTTCAACAAAAACGTCGTTGAATCCGTCGATGGCTTTATTCAGACCTTTTATAACGTCCATTACGCCGGCTATAACTTCCTCGATTTTTTGAGGTTCCTGACCTACAAGAGTTTCTCCGTAAACTATATTTCTGCTTAATTGGGAACCGGGCTCTATTTCAATATATTTTTCTCCCATAAGTCCTGCTTGATTAATATAAACTTTAGCGTCTTTCTTTATTCTAATCTTGTTATCCAGAGTAATTTCAAGGCGGACTTTAGGCATATTGTTTATTGTTACAAATTCTATTTGACCCACTTTGCCAAGATTAACTCCGGATACCATTACCGGTCCGTTTTTAATTATACCGTTTGCAAAATTAAAAATAACATAGAATTTCAATCCTTTATTCATCTTCCAGTCAGTCATTAAAATTATGACAAAGATAAATAAAATTAAAGAGAATAATATGACAAGACCAACTAATGCAGTCCTATTTTTTTTCATCTATCAATATCCTCCGGTATGCCGAACGCGTTTTTCTTTTTAATCAAATTTATTTTTCCTTTCCATTATATAAAACGTTTCAAAAAAACGCATTAGAAAATTGCAATCGTCATTTATTTAACCCGAAAACTGCATAAGGATTTTGAAAAATTGTTTATACAGCATAGAATACTTGTTTTAGACAATTTTTCAAAATCTTAAAAACATATGATTTACGGCTAAAGCCGTAAATTTATAAAGTTTTCGGGGTTTTAGAAGTTTTATCAATCATACGTCCATGTTTTTAGAAAAGGGCGGTTTCAAAGAAACCGCTTAAGCGATTCCAATTGGAATCGCCACTTCACTTTACGTCTAATGCATTTATCCGGGTTTAATTCCAAGCGCATCCTGCATAGAATACAATCCGCTTTTTTTAGTATTAACCCACACTGCCGCGTTTACGGCTCCGTTAGCGAACGTTTCGCGGGTATGCGCTTTGTGAGTGAGTTCGATGCGTTCGCCGTATCCGGCGAATATCACCGTATGTTCTCCGACTATATCTCCCGCCCGAACCGCATGTATGCCTATCTCTTTTTTTGTTCTTTCGCCCGTAATGCCTTTTCTGCCGTAGACGCCGCATTTTTCAATATCCCTATCAACGGCTTCGCAGATAACCTCGGCAATTTTTACCGCCGTTCCCGAAGGACTGTCTTTTTTTTTGTTGTGATGCGATTCGATAATTTCAATATCGTACATTTTACCGATAGCGGCGGCGGTAACAGAAGCAAGTTTAAATAATAAGTTCACTCCCATACTCATATTCGGAGAAAACACGCACGCGTTATTTTTGGAAAATCCGGTTATTATTTTTTTTTCTTTTTCTGAAAAACCGGTCGTTCCTATAACCACTTTTTTAGATTTTAATTTTATATTTTTCAATAAATTCAAAGTGGATTCGATTGAGCTGAAATCAATGATAACTTCGCTGTCATTAATAAATTCATTTATATTATCAGTAAGTTTTATTTTAGAATTTATTTCTCCGGTTCCTATAATATCGCAAATATTTTTTCCGATTAACGGATGGTCTTTTCTTTCAAGTCCGGCAGCTAATTCGGTTTTCTCATTTTGTAATATTGAATTAATAATCATTCTGCCCATTCTGCCGGTTGCTCCGACTACTCCGATTTTAATCATAATCTTCATTCCTCCCTATCGCAATTTTACTGTTTAAAAGATTTCAAAAACATTTCTTTTCCCTTCTCCTCAATTCGCAAATTCGCATATCCGTCAATTCGAAAATTGAAGTAAAACCGAGTCGTGTAATTTTATAAAATATGTTTTTAAATCAAAATCAATTTAGATAATATTTTATGCCGACTTATTTGTAAAGCGTTTTTTTGGAGCTTGGTTCCAAAATTTTTTTTAAAATATCAAAACAGGAATCCGGATAATATTTCAAAAAAAGCGGTATTTTTTTATTATATTATTTTGCCAAATCAAAAAAAACCTTGTGTTTTTTAAATATTTTAGTAATATGGATTTGGTAAATCAAAAAATATTTTATTGTATGGAGGATTTATAAATGGCTAAAAAATATGTTTATTCTTTCGGCGGCGGAAAAGCCGACGGAAACGAATCAATGAAGAATCTTCTCGGCGGCAAAGGAGCTAATCTTGCCGAGATGGCGGGACATAAGGACTTAAGACTTCCGGTTCCTCCAGGTTTCACATTAACCACAGAAATTTGCACTTATTATTATGAAAACAAAAAATCGTATCCTAAAGAACTTGCGGGACAGGTAAAAACGGCAATGATTCAGGTTGAAAAAATTATGGGCAGAAAATTCGGCGATTCGAAAAATCCGCTTTTGGTGTCGGTAAGATCCGGAGCAAGAAAATCTATGCCCGGTATGATGGAAACCGTATTGAACGTCGGTTTGACTGAAAAGACAATACCCGGAATGATAGCTCAAAGCGGCGGAAACGAAAGATTTGTTTATGACGCTTACAGAAGACTGATTATGATGTATTCAGACGTCGTAATGGAAAAAGCGGCTGGAATCGAACCTAAAGACGATCAAGGAATCAGACGTCAGCTTGAAAGAATTATGGACGCGTTAAAATCGAAAAAAGGTTACAAATCCGATACGGATTTAAACACCGACGATTTAAAAATTTTATGCGGTCAATTCAAAACTAAAATCAAACAAGTATTGAAAAAAGAATTTCCGGACGACGCAGAAAAACAATTATGGGGCGGAATAGGAGCGGTTTTTTCGTCTTGGAACGGCAAACGCGCAATCAGTTATAGACGCATCGAAAACATTCCGGACGAATGGGGAACCGCGGTAAACGTTCAAACAATGGTATTTGGAAATATGGGCGACGATTCTTCCACAGGCGTTGCGTTCACAAGAAATCCCGGCAACGGAGATAACGGTTTTTACGGCGAATATCTCGTCAATGCTCAAGGCGAAGACGTTGTGGCAGGCATAAGAACTCCGGCTCCGTTGAACAAATATTCTAAATCCGAACATAACAAAATGCTGCCTTCGCTTGAAGAAAGCGAACCGAAATTATACAAACAATTATTCGACATCCGCAACCGGCTTGAGAAACACTATCATGATATGCAAGATATCGAATTCACTATTGAAAAAGAAAAATTGTTTATGCTTCAGTGCCGTTCCGGAAAACGAAACGGTTTAGCCGCAGTTACAATGGCGGTGGATATGGTAAAAGAAAAACTGATAACTAAGGAAGAAGCGGTTTTACGCGTAGCTCCGAATCAGCTTGACGAATTGTTGCATCCAATACTCAATCCAAAAGAAGAAATGAAATCAAAAGCTTTAGCAAAAGGTTTGCCCGCAGGTCCCGGAGGCGCAAGCGGCAAAATAGTCTTTACCGCCCAGGACGCTGTAAAAGCCGCTGAAAAAGGCGAAAAAGTCATTCTCGTAAGAGAAGAAACAAATCCCGAAGACGTTGAAGGAATGAGAGCGGCTCAAGCGATATTAACCGCGCGCGGAGGAATGACCTCGCATGCGGCTCTTGTAGCGAGAGGCTGGGGCAAATGCTGCGTAGTCGGATGCGGCGCAATTCACGTCGATTATTCAAAAAGGATTATGAAAATCGGAGATAAAATTTTTAAAGAAGGCGCGATGATAACGCTTAACGGAACAAAAGGAAACGTCTACGAAGGCGCTATTCAAATGATGGACGCCACTGAAAATAAAGTGTTGGGCGAATTTTTAAGAATTTGCGATTCAATCAAAAAACTCGGAGTTCGCACTAACGCGGACACTCCGGCGGACGCAAAAAGAGCGAGAGCTTTTGGAGCCCAAGGAATAGGTCTTTTCAGAACCGAACATATGTTTTATGGAGAAAATTCCGAAAAACCTCTCTTCTTCCTACGCAAAATGATCGTGTCAAACACAATTGAAGAAAGACAAAAAGCTTTAAAAGAATTATTTCCGTTTGTAAAAAAAGACGTTAAAGCTACGCTCGCTGAAATGGACGGATTGCCGGTTGTAATCAGACTTCTCGATCCTCCGCTTCACGAATTTGTTCCGACTTCTGAAGTTAAATTAAATCAGCTTGCAAAAGAATTGAAAATTTCCTTTGCCGAATTGAAAAAACGCGCCGAATCTCTTCACGAATCAAATCCTATGATGGGACACAGAGGCGTGCGTCTCGGAGTTACTTATCCCGAAGTTACAAGAATGCAGATTCAAGCGGTTCTCGAAGCCGCGGCTGAACTCGTTAAAGCTAAGAAAAATCCGTATCCTGAAATAATGGTTCCGGTCGTTTGCAGCGAAAAAGAACTTGAAAACCAAAAAGCTATTTTCGACGAAGTATTAAATGAAACTTTAAAAAAATTCAATCTGAAAAGTTTGAAACAAATGTTCGGAACAATGATAGAAATTCCGCGCGCTTGTTTTTACGCGGATAAAATCGCAAAGACCGCTCAGTTTTTCTCATACGGCACAAACGATTTGACTCAGATGACTTTCGGATTTTCGCGCGACGATATCGGCGGTTTCCTTGGCGAATACGTTGAAAAGAAAATTTTGCCGGAAGATCCTTTCCAATCAATCGACCAGAACGGAGTCGGCGAACTTATAAAAATCGGAATTCAACGCGGTAGAAGCGAACGTCCGAATCTTGAAGTCGGCATTTGCGGCGAACACGGCGGCGAAGCCCGCTCCGTGGAATTCTGCCATACTGTCGGAATGAATTACGTAAGTTGTTCTCCGTTCAGAGTTCCTATAGCAAGACTTGCAGCCGCTCAAATAGTCGTTAAAAGCGCCTGTTGTTGCGGTAAAACAAAAAAGAAATAATCCGTTTTCGGATTAACAAACTTTTGCAAATTCAGTAATCCGATTTAAAAAGATTAACCGATAAGGAAATCTTAAAATCGAATTATCGGCTTACAATCTTTTTTTTACTACGCCTCGTTATTAATTTAACGGGGCGTTTTTTTAACCCAAAAAATGCAATAGTATAATTTCAGAGGCAATCTTCAAGGAAATAAAAAATCATATGACAAATATAGTATTAAAAAAAATTGCTCAAACTCGCGTTGATTCTTCCATTTTATATCAAAAATTTTTTATCGCCGATATTGAATTGAAAAATGGGGATACCGTTATAGAAGCCCAAGTCGATTATCTTGTGGAAGAAAATCCTATAACCATTAACGTTTATATAAAAAAAATCAATAACGGCGGCAATTCAATAATCGAGTATAAAAGCGACATACTCAAAACGTTAAAAGAATATCACTTAAATTTAGAATAATCAGCCAAATCCGTCAATGTCAATATTGTATTCTTTATCCAATTCGGACAATATCTGCGCTGTTTCTTCTTCTACTTCAGGAAATGCCGCGATAGGAGTGATTAGATGTTCCGGAAAAAATTTGTTGCCTTTGATTCCGCGTTTTTTCTCTGTTTCAGACGCGAATAAAATTCCGCCCCGTTTTGCAGTTTTCGGAAAAATTATTTTTGAAAACCGTATTATAGACGAAGTCATAATAATTTATTATAAATCTCCTAATTCGTTTACCGGCGAAGATATGATTGAAATCTTCTGTCACGGCAATCTGATTATTATCGACCGTATTATTGACGTTTTAAAAAAAAATTCTTTCAGACAGGCGAATCCGGGCGAATTTTCTTTCCGCGCCTTTAAAAACAAAAAAATTAATCTGATTCAAGCTGAAGCTGTCAACGAATTAATCTCGGCTTCAAATTCTTTCACTATTCAAAATTCTTTAAACGTTCTTAACAAAAAATCTTTTGAATTATTAGACGATTTGAAAAACTCGATATTGGAAATAAAAACATATTTTGAATCAAGAATAGATTTTTCGGATCAGAATATAGATTCTGAAATAAATATAGGTAATCTGACTGATAAGTTCAAAAAAAAACTCGAACGAATAATTGATAATTTCGATTTTTACGGACGCAATAAAGATAGTTTTAATATTCAAATTGCGGGTAAACCCAATGTCGGAAAATCCTCTATTTTTAATCTGCTTCTAAATAAAGACAGAGCTATTGTTACGGATATGCCGGGAGCCACTCGCGATATAATATCGGATAACCTGTATATAAATCATTTAATAAAATTCCAGATTTCAGACGCAGCCGGAATTCGTAAAACAAAAAATAAAATAGAAAATATCGGAATAAAAAAAGCCGTTGAAAATATCGAAAACGCCAATCTGATATTATTCGTAACAGATATCAATTCAATAGACGAATCCGATTTTTATATTCTGGAAAACATTATCAAAAACAAAAATTATGTTTTGCTTTTAAACAAATCCGATATTAACGATAAAATCGAAAAAAATATTTTAAAAACCTTAATAAAAAAAAATTGCGCGTTTCGTTTAAAAGTGTCGGCGTTAACCGGTCTCAATAAAAACAAACTGACGGAATTTCTAAAAAATTATTATACTGATTTCTACGGCGATTTTCAAAATAAAGAAGGGTTATTATTTAATTCGCGCCAGATTGATATTATAAAAAAAATTCTTGAAACGCTTAAAAACGCCGAAAAAAAAATGGAAAATTATCCCGAAGAAATTCTTTCTAAAATATTCGAGGATATGTTTCAGTTATTGTTTCATATTACCGGCGAGATAAGCGCCGAAGAAGTTCTTTCGTCTATTTTCTCAAAATTCTGCATCGGCAAATAATCCGTAAAATCTTTATGGTTGGTTTATATTCCGCATTCGGCGTTTTTAGACAAAAAACTTCTGTCAGCTACAAGCTCTGCTACAAAATCATCGCCTAATTTTTCCGTAAAATTTGTGATAATGTAAGTATCATTTGACTGATAATCGTATTCCATAAACGAATTATTTTTTTAGAATAAGTGCCCAGATGATCAAATCTGTTTTTTCTTAACATAAACCCGTATAATTTTATGGAAGAACTTGTCAATAAAAATTTTGAAAGTCAAAATGTTATTCGCAGGTCAAAACTGCATTTGATTATAAATGAAATTTCATCGTAAAAAAAGGGCTTCAAAATGCAAACGCGCATTATCCGGGATAAAATATGTTTGTAATAAACGATTAAAAAATAATAGCGCCCGCGACCGCTGGTTAATAGAATCTATAAGAGGTTTAATGAAATTGCGGATTATTTGGTTCAATAATTATTTTGATGATTTTTGGAAGTTCAGGTCTAAGAAATTGAAAAAAAAATATGAACTCAAAATTGCCTGAATTTATTGGAACAATTTCTGACTGCGTTCCAATCTTCCAATCTGCGGGGCGCAGTCATGGAAAGTAGAAACAAAAATTAATTTTTACTTGACATATGATT
>DAINAU010000004.1:0-52917 GCA_036733285.1 bacterium | reverse complement strand
CGTGTGGCAATTTTCGGCTACAATCTTGTGGCAGTTTTCAATTACAATTTACATTTTACTTCATCGCAAACCCATTTACCCCATTTTTCTATATCAAAAGCTAATACATTAACTTCTTTTTCTTCTTCTATCTGACTACCTAAAAATTCTTGAGTGTCTTTATGTACTCTTTTTATTCCATATTTTTGAGGATACTCTAATAAACATTTTTGTATTAAAACTGCAACTGGGTTGTAGTCATTACTATATGTCTCACATCCAAGTCTTAAAGATTCTAGCGGAATTGTGCCCCCTCCTCCAAAAGGGTCTAAAACTTTTGGAGGAATACCATTGTTGTTCAATAAAATATCGTTATATGCTTGATCTAATATTTTTTTATTTTTTGAATTTTCCCAATTAGATAAGATAGAAAAAAATTGTCTTTTTTTATTCCACTCTTCTATATTTTTAACAGCAGATATTAGAGCTGCATAACTAGTGGCTCTCGATGAAGTCAAAGGGCGCCGTGCCCACCAAATATGTAAAGTCGAAATATGCCCTTTCCTCACATTTTTTTCTTTTATCGATTCCTCACTAACTTCTCTTACCGGAAAAGATTCTTCAATAAAACGTTTATCATCTATCATTAGTTTTGTTCTCCTTGTTCTTTAACTTTTTGATATGGAATTATGTAACGCACAACTTCAATTTGTTCTTCAGGATTAAGCGTGTCAGCCGGATTTTGAATAATAAAAAGTTCCGGATTAGTGGAAGCATTCAGCACAACATACAAAAAATAATCTTCTTTAAATCTTTTAGCTTTAAACCATTCATTTTGAGTCAACGCCACATCTCCCAATTGCGCGCGCGCTTTAACTTCTATGTATCTAACATTACCTGCGGCATCAGTTGAACGAATATCAAACCCAAGATTTTCTAAAGATACATCTTCCGGCTGCCGTGCATTCCTCTTTTCATATTCTTCTGCAACGCGCATTCCTATCATTTCAATTTCTTTATCTGATCGCATAGCCTGATTAACATTTTCCTTAGGGCTAACACGAATCAAGCCCACAAACCTCGGCATACTCATAGTCAAACTTTTTTCTTTTTCAATAAGAGCGCTTAATCCGATTAGATTTTGTTCATAATCATTTTTTCTTTCCTGTTTGTTTCTAATGACAATATCAACTTTTTCGCCCTGCTCCTTACGATTAAATAATTCGATCAGTTCTCCGTCAAGTTTCACAATCAAATACTCCAATGAACGGACTCCATATTTTTCTTTTATATTTGCCTGCCTGGAACGTTCATCAGAAATTATTTCTTTATACTTTTCAAGTTCTTTTACCACGACATTCAAAACTCTATTTTTTAAAGTTTCAGTGTCAACACTCTGCGCACACGCCCGATTTGATTCTTCAAAATCCCAAATTGTAGCAGGAGAAACGGGTTTAACATTATTTTCATCAACAAAAAAACTAAACAATCTTTTACCTGCTATTTTCCCACTGCCGTCCTTGATTTCTCCTTCATAATAAATTATGTAACCATTCATTATACCGTCAGGGTCTATAAATTCAGCGCCATTAACAACTGTATTGTTAAAATTTTCGTCAACCCAACAAATAACTGATTCAAATAATGTATGTCCAAAAGAGATAAATTCAGTATTCGGATTTTTAAAAGCTATATCTTTATCGAAAGTAGCCTTAGGATATGATTTTAATAATTCTCCATAAGATTTTACAAAAAGATCCCCTTTGGCAATTTTTCTAATATCGTAAGGAACAGATGTTATAGATAAAACTCCAGGAGACAGCTCCTTTACTTTTCCGCCAGCACGCAAAAATGCTTTTATAAAAAAACTTTCGGTATATTCCGGAATCAGCTTATATTCACGGGCTTTCTGGGCCATTTCCTTTATTCTGGTATAGTCGATAAAATGAGTTGCCAAACTTTCTCCCAAATTTTCTTTTACCTGATTTATGTATTCTTCATTAACTGTAATTTCTATATTTTCCAATATCTCGTCAATATTTCTGGCATTAGCAGCAGCATCAAGCAGAAGCTGTGAAAAATTCTGATCATATAAAACTTCACCGAGACAATCAAAAACTTTGTCTGTTCCAAGAGCAAGGCGAATCTCATCAAGTTTTCTAAACAGTTTATTCAATACTTTCCCTTCACGCGTATCTTCAGCAACAAGGTTAAAGATAAAAACTTCTTTCTGCTGACCGTAACGATGAATTCGCCCCATTCTCTGTTCAAGCCGATTAGGATTCCATGGAATATCATAGTTAATCATAAGATGACAGAACTGCAAGTTAATACCTTCGCCTGCAGCTTCAGTAGCCACTAAAACCTGAGTTTCATTTTTAAATACTTTCTCAGCAGTAACACGCTGGTCGAGTTTCATTCCGCCGTGAATAGTATTTGTATTGTATCCCCATTCGCGAACTTTTCTTTCAAGATATTCCAAGGTATCTTTTGACTCAGTAAATATAAGAATTTTTTTATCATTACTATCCGGATACTTAGCAGCAAGTTCAAAAAGAGACTGTTTGAACTCACTTAATTTTGCTTCTTCTTCTGTCTGAATAATATTTTTAGCCTGTTCAATGAGTTTATTTAATGTCCTTATTTCTGCCTGCAGTTCTTCTCTATTTTCAGCAACACTGAGCGTTTCCCAAAATTCTTCTTCATGCCAGCGTTCTTCTTCGCTCATATCCTCAACTATTTCAAAATCAAAATTATAATCCGTCTGGCGTTTTTTCTGCTGAGCAGAACCTTCAAGGAGTTCCTGCAATCTTTTTATACGGCGTTCTAAAGATTTCAAAAGAGCATAGGTACTCGAAGCAAGACGACGCTGAAGTATAACAAGAGCAAAAGCAATATTTCTTTTCTTATTTTTAGTCAATGCAATGTTGTATTGCTCATTTACATATTTTGATAAATCATTATACAAATCTTTTTCACGAGGAGACTGACTCCCTAAATTAAAAGATTTTGTTATTACATGGCGAGGCAGGAAAAGAGGCCGTCCATCAAAATCCTGTAAATCTTCCTTAACGCGTCTTATAAAAAGCGGATTATCCTTATTGCTTATAGAATCCTGCAACATTTCAGCAGTAGCAAAAAAGCCAGGTTTCAAAAGGTCGAGGAACAAACGAAAATTTTCAGGATCACCTTTATGCGGAGTCGCGGTTAAAAACAGCAAGTGTTCCGCATTTTGCGATAATGCTTCGCCCAATTTATAACGAGCAGTTTTTTCAATTTTTTCTCCATATTTATACGCGCTCATTTTATGCGCTTCATCAACTATAATCAGATCAAATGGAGCAGCCATTATTGAAGGAAGAATATCTTCGCGTTTACAAAAGTCCACTGATGTAACAACCTGATTTTCCCGAAGCCATACATTTTCACCGTAAAGAGCATCGAGCAACCCGCGTTCAATAACAATAAATTTTTCCTCAAATCTTTCAGCCAGTTCGCGCCTCCACTGGTCTTTTAAATGTCCTGGCGCAACTATCAATATCCGTTTAGCGAGATGACGGAGTTTCAGTTCTTTTATGATAAGACCAGCCATTATTGTTTTACCAGCACCAGGATCATCTGCTATTAAAAAACGAATTTGCGGCAAACTCAAAACATATCCGTATACTGCTTCAATCTGATGAGGTAAAGGATCAACTTTAGATGTATTCATAGCAAGCAGCGGATCATATAAGGAAGCGAATTTATATCGGATTGATTCCAAAGCAAGGAATACTTTCCATGGTTCTTCAGAACAAGAAGACAACATAGAAACAACAGAAAATTTTTCAAAATCCTGAGCAGGAATCAACTGGTCAATATGAGTATGTGATTTTTTAGTGGCTCCTATAAGATGTATATAATCGCCTGCCTGTTCTATTAGTTTAACTTCTACAGGTTCCGGCCAATATGAACCAGAAATGATACTTCCTTTTTTTATTTTATCCACAACTCCTCCTGAATTATTCATTACTTATGTTATAAATTGGTTTTGATTCCATCTCTTTTATACGGTCTTCTATTGATAAATCCCTGTAATATTTCAGGATTGTTTCTATTGTGTCGCCTGTGTTCTGCTGAACAAGTTTAATGTCACGACCGAACATTTGAGAACGGCGAATAAAAGTATGTCGGAGCCAGTGCCAGCCGACTGATGTTCCGGTTTGTGATTTTTTTATTGTTCGAATGTTTGCTTTGCGACAATAGTCCTGAAGTTTACGCTGTAATGTTTTTTCGGAGCATGGGAAAAGTTTTTGCCCGTTCTTCTTCCGCGCGTTCAGATACATTTTTAAAATGTTGCCTGTTGTTTTAGGGAATACGACTGTTCTCCATGTATCTTTTTTTTCATCCCAAACTTTTATGTATTGATGTTCAAAGTCAATGTTTGATGTTATAATCCCGACGATATCCGATGCGCGAAGACCAGTTTCAAGACCGAATTCTATTGCCGCGCGATCTTCGATGTTTTCGATAGAATCGAGCAAAGATTTTATTTCATCATCGAATAAGTATTTTTGGGAATTGTCAGTTTTCTTTTTCATTTCTTCTCCGGCAACTGAAATCCTTTAATTTTTAATTCCCGTGTATTAGGCAACATGCTTTTTATTATAAAATCCACCAATTGGGATAACTCTTTTATCTGATTATCGTGTTTATCGAGTGTTTCACCTTGTTTTTCAAGTTTTTCAATGATTTTATTATATTGTTTCAGCAGTTCGGGCAACACCTGAAGATTAGTTGCATTTGAAGACATTAACTGCAGCGTCTGGCGCATTTTCACAAATGCTCTTGTGATGTAGATACTCATTGTATTGGCCTGGACTGATTTCAAAAAATGCGCTATGTGTATTGCACCGTATTCGGTGAAAGCATAAGGCAATGTTCTGCTTTTAGATGAAATATTTGCGGTGACATTTTGGCACCGCAAATCATTGATGTCTTTTGGGGTTAGTTGAAAAACAAAATCTTCAGGAAAAAAGTCCTGATTTCTTTTCATTTGACGATTTAAATATTTTGGTTCTACGCCATAAAGTTCGGCTAAATCACGGTCAAGGATTACCGCCTGACCGCGAATATTTAAAATTTTATTTTGAACAATCTCAACTTTTAGTATATCATTTTTCATCAAATTCCCTCGTTAAAAATATATTCATTTTTATATTTTGTCCGGTTTGATTGAAAACGCAGACAAGATATTTTAAAATCTCCTTTTTTTGTAAAAATATCAGTGCATAAAGCCGCCGACATGTCCGTTTTGTTAATGAAAGCGGACATTCTTTCTTTTTATTTTAAATATTATGTTTCTCTATCAAATAGCTCTCTAACAGCATTTTGTAATTCTCTAAGCTGCACATCTATACCTCTACAATCTTTATCTAATGCGTTTTTTAATTTCTTTCGTAAAATTGGTGAATGCATAATACTATAAATTCTTGTTTGAAAATCTCCGATATTCTCAGCACAATGTAATTCCTCTAAATCTTCTAATTGAACAGGAAAAGAATCTTCACCATTTGATAAAAAATGTAAATTTTCTTCAAATTCAATAATCCAAGTCATATAGCCCTCCTTTTTTAATGAAAGTAGGAATTATATTAATTCTAATTTTTGCTCATACATTCCTTTCTCTATGTGCTCATTTATTATCTTAAACTTTTGTCCACAGCCACCGTCGCATTCCATTTCTGTATCATAATCACTTTCATATACTGGAGTGATTATATTGCACTCTCTACATTTTACATGAAAACTATTACATCGATCACAAGATCCCATTTCAAAATCTTCTGATTTATTTGATTTTGAAAAATACGAGTTCCAAACAATTTCTCCGGGCATCTGATATTCATTTAAACTTTCTTGACAAATAGAACATAAATCAATAGAAAATTCATAGTCATCTAAATAGTTAAAATCAACTATGTCTAACCTTATATTCGTAACTTGAGCGCGATTATTTGCTGCTTTAGAGAATCCTTTATTAGTAATTATAACTCCAACATTAGCCTTAACATCTTCTAAAAATCCTATAAATGAATCTATTATTTTTACATCGACTTTTTTATTAAAGCATTTACATTCCACGATCCCTAATATCTTGTGTCCTGCAAACATTCCTTTAATAGATATATCAACTTGCCTATTTACTTTACTAAATTGACCTAAAATATAATCATTTTTTATTATTTCACATTCTGAAAATTCAGAAGAAAATTTATTGTATATTTGTTGTTCATATAATTTCCAATCATTTTTAGACATAACTCTTAATTCCTTTTAGACTTCATAATGTTTTAATATTTCATAAATTTCTAAATCAAAACTCTTTTTATTAATATTCCTAAATTCATTTTTTTTTAAAAAGTCCATTAAAACTTTTTTTTGCTTGGGAAGTAATGTTGATATTTTATTTAATAAATTTTGTGATTCGGTTCTATATTCTTTTCTATTAATTATATATTTTTCCGGAAGCATTAATATGTTTTCAAATTCATTGTAACTTTTCCCAAAAGCAGCTTCAAAAAATAATTTTTTAGGACCAACAACTCCATGAGTGGCAAGTAAAATACATTGAATACCTCTTAAATATTTTTTATTCCAATTTTTCCCAATATATTTTCTGTTTTTACTTTCATCTCCAAATATAGGCGAAAATTTCATTGGGAAAGACCAAATTTTTGTTTTAAATTTTTTCGATTCAAATTCTGTATTTAAACGAATATTTATTTTCAGTCTTTGATAAAAATCTTGAGGTGTATCTTTAAAATTAAAAAGTATATAATTTGATAAAATAGGAATATTAAAATCAGCGGCTAATCGAACTTTTTCTATATATACTTTTTGAAATTTTATATCATCAAATGCAATTCTTAAAGGACTTACTGCTATTTCGCTTAACAATTTTATTTTATTTTTCGTTAATAATCTTGCATCTATTCCTTGATTAAAATCCACATATTTCAATTTATAGGATTTTTTATTATTTTTCATATAAGAATATTTAGCCCCTTTTTCATATCCTATTTGTTTAATTTCATTAATTATTTTTTCGAAATCATTAGAAGCTAAAATATTATTATCTAAGAATAATAAATCCTTTCTTTCTCCAAAAGTTTCTTTGACATCATTTACTTGTTTTAAAATTGATACTCCATTTTTAAATCCTCCTTCTATTATAGGAACAGCACAGAATTCACATTTTCTAATACATCCCCGTGTCGAATAAACAAAATAAGCATTATCGATCGGATATTTATAATTCAAAAATTCATTTTCATGCTGATTTATAATTGAATAGTCAGGAACCAAACTGTCAATTTTATAATCGTTTTCTATTCTTATTTTTCCTTTTTCATTTAGTAGTCCAGAAACAACAGTAATATCGAAACATTTTTGAAGTTCTTCTTTTTTTAAAGTAGCCATTACGCCACCTAAAAAAATATTTTTAGAAGTTTTCACACTTTTATAATAGTATTCTATTGTTTTTATTACTTTATTCCAATAAAATGTAAAAAGGGTCGAAATATATATTCGATCCCATACTATTTGCTTTAGCTCTTTATTATTGCCTTTGCAAAAGACAACCTCATCTCCTCTTTGTTTATGAAAAGTTGAAATTTTCATTAAACCAAGTGGCGGATACTTATTTTTATAATCTGGTTCTATTAATAATATTTTCATTTAAATAATAATTAAAAAGGTTTTATACTTGTTCCTAAAATAGATTTTTCTTTTCTTTCAACTTCCGATAATGAATTTTTTTCCAGGTAATATAATTGCTCTTTTCCATCATATCGAGTTTCTATATCTTTATAATTATAGAATTTCTTGTTTTTAAAACAAAAAACATCCAAGCACTCAAAATCAATTTTAAAATTTAAATCCGTAGCAAAGGTAGGAATCTTAAATGAATCAAAAATTTTTTTTGCAATTTTATCTCTTATTGCATTCATTTCTTCTCCAAATTCAGATATTAAAAATACTTTAGGTCTCCAAAAATGTAGAGAGGCTGCTGTTCCTATTAGCCCCAAATGATTTTCATAAAAACTATTTTTATTTTTATTCATTTTTTTTGTTCCATCATATTTTAATTCTTTTTCTTTAATTGAGCCAATATGAGACACTAATATATCGATAGCATCAAAACCAAATTCTTCTGCTTTTTCTTTATTTTTCTTTTCTATTTCGTCATTCCAGCCTGTATCACAAGTAAATTTAATAATACGCTTTTCATTATTAGATAATGTAAAAGAAAAAACAAAACCTAATGCATATTCTTTTGTTATCATTTCATGATGTTGCGTTTGACAAATAAATACATCTATTTTATTATTCAACCTTACAACTTGGTGTTTATTTAAAATTATAATATTTTCTATAAAAGATTTTTCATCCGGTTTTGATAAATCAAAATAACCAGAAAACTTTTTAAATGCTCCTAAATTCATATAAAGATTCACTTTTTTTACTTTTTTAATTTTTTCTTCTTTATTTCTTTTATATAATAAAGAAAAAATTCCTTCTAATTCCACAGTATGATCATTATGCGCATGAGAGATAAAAATATAGTCAATATCATCTAATTTAAATCCAGATTTTAAAAAATTTTCTATAAAATTATATCCCGGATCAACAACAATACCTATTTTATCAAATCTTATAAAATATCCTCCACCTTTACTTGAATAATCCTCTCGTTTAGGAGGCAATACTGGAGTATAGGAATTCCATTTACGCAATACCACTAATTGATTTTTATTTTTAGATACTTTAGTTTTCCCTTCTTTTATAAACTTTTTAAGCTCTTCCTCTTTTTCTTTTATATAATTCAAATCTTTTTTAAACTCATCATCATTTTTTATGCCATTAATAAACTCTCCTATGACTTTATCTAATGATGTTCCTTTTGCTTTTTTTATTACTAATGTTTTTTTCATCTAAAATCCCCCGATTATATTATGTTTAATTCATTTTTTAATTTATCATATAGCGAATTAACTCCTTTTTCTCCTCCAAGACTTTCTTCACTTAAAGTTTTAATTGTTTCTTTTTTAATTTTTGAAAAATGTTTTTGCAATTCATCAGAAGAAAATTCTAAACTTTTTTTATTAAAATGTATTAGAATATCTCCCAATAATTTTATAAAAGCTCTTATTCCTATCGTTTTTGAAAGAAATTTTTTTTCACCCCAAAACTCATTAAATACCTTAGAAATCATGGTAAAATAATTCCATAATATATCGTAAAGATCGTCTATATTAACACCTATTTTTAATAAGGTTTTTTCAAGATTATATTTTTCTATCGCTGTAATAAAACTTGCTTGCGAAACAAAGCCTTTTCCCATGCCTAACATTTTTACTTTACCATAAAACGGAGAGCCAATTTCATCATTAAGTCTATTAATAATTTTGTATAATTTATAATATTTGGGGAATATATTTTCAGAAATTCCTAGTAAATCTAAAGCCAATGATTTATTAACAGGAGTCTGATAATAATTTATTTTAACAAAAATTTCAGCGACTTCAGCTAAAGAAAGATCAATTAATGCTGTGATAATTAAATTAAAAGATTTTTTTTCTGCAAATTCAAAAGCTCTTAACCTATGTTGTCCATCAATAACAAAGGCAATTTTTCCTTTTAACTCCTGAGGGCAATCTCTTAATTTATTAGATTTATCCATTATTTTTTTTATATTTAATAATTTACTTTTTTCATCATATACATCATTTATGCTCAAGTTCAACTCTCGCAAATTTAAATTTATTATTATATTATTTGATAAAACAGCATTGTCATCATTATCTATATAATCGGCAATAGCTTTACTTCTTCCTTTATTATATCCTCTTTGGATTCCTGATTCTCTGTCTTTTTCTCTTGGATTAAAATAAGCAATTTTCATCAAAATATCAGCTGGCATTCCAAATATTAACATTTCTTGTTCATTTTGGATTATTTTTAACGCTTTTACTTCTTCCATTTTATTCTCCTTTTTTCATATTTAAAATTCCAATTATTTTTTCTTTTCTTTCATAAGTTCTTTTGAAAATTCGATGCCGTCTTTGAGGCGTTTGGTCATTATAGCGTCATCGATCATGCGTTCGAGTTTAGCGATGGCACGGACGGCAGATTCAGTTTTTGAGCGGTCGAATTCAAGTTGTTTGATAAGCTCTTCTTTCTTCGCATGGCTGAACTGGAGTTCGTTGTGATGACGGAGTATGTCGTTCATATTTTTTTGAGTTGCCATGATAATTTGATTTTGCTGATTGATCATTGTGTCTTTGGTTTCAATCTGCTGCTGAAGAAAATCTTTGTCCTTCCGATAGTCCTCTGTTGCTGTGTCAAGCTGCTTTTTTGTCAGTTCAAGTTCCTTTTTCAAGATAGCCATTTCAGCCTGGAGTTCGCGGTCGACTGTCGACCGAGCGGATGTGTCCGGTCGACTATTGCTCACGGTCCGGTCGACCGAATTTGTTTGTGAGCGACTGTCGCCCACGGGTTTAACTTCTTTATTTTCAGCATCTTTATTTTTTTTCGGTCGACTGTCGACCGGCTGGGCGACGGTTTGGTCGACTGTCGACTGTCGACTATCGCTCACATTTCGGTCGACCGAATCCGATTTTGGTCGACTGTCGACCGAGCTAAAATCGGTTAATTCTATGTTATTTTCACGGGCATATTTCTGAACGCTTTCGATACTTACACACCAGACTTTTCCGGTCCCGCTTTGTCCGGATTCCTGCCAACCGTCAAGGATTCCGACACTCAAAAGGCGTTTAACTGTGCTGGCTGAAACCCCTAAAATCTGTTCAACTTCAGACCGTGTATAATAAGTTTTATCCATTTTTCATCACTCCTAACAAGCCGAAATTATCGACAGTCAATCTATTTTATCAGACATATTGAAGGTCTGGTTCCTCTGATATCAAGTTTAGTTTTTTAAGTTTTTTTAAAATCTGTTTATCCGAAATCATAGAGAGAGCAGAAGAAGGCAGCTCCTTAAAATGCTCTGCCGCTTTCTCAAAAAAGAGTTTTCGGAGTTCGAAGCGAGGCATTGCATCTGCTTCGATTCCGAAGGATTCGCCTTTTACTCCGCCTGTCTGTTTTACCCAATTTTTATTTTTGCTGAGTTCGTTACCTGTTGTTTTGAGTTTATATTTTATGAAGTCGAGTTCTTCAGGTTTGAAATTTTCAGGGTTTATCATATCGACGACTTTTATGTTTTCGATTCCTTTTGCCTGAAGCTGACGAAGGAATGTTTGTTTTATAAAATATCCGGCAGGGTCCCAATCAACTATTGAATAAAGATAATAAGTCGGGTTTTCGTAAAAGTCAGTATCTTTGCCCGGAACGACAAAAGAAGATGAAGAGATTTTCTCCATCAGTGCGGTTGTAAAATATTCGGTTGTCAGGTGCGACGGCTGACCGCCGAGGGCAATATATGAAACGCCTCCCTGTTCGCTGATCAGTTCGAGCGTGTTCAAATGTCCGGCTTTTTCTGCGAAAACAATAATATGAGGATTTTTGTCGCCGATTTTCCAGTTATGGCGATTCTCGTCAGCAAGTCCCAGATCCGCATACTGGAACAGATTATATTTATAAGTCAATTCGACTAATACCGAATTGATAATTGTATCATCGCCCTGGTCCAATATTCCAAGTCGGGAGAAGACGGGTTTTATGTGTGAATACCAAAGGGTTCGAATGTTGCCTTCAACCGGATGTGATTTCCCTTGTTTGATCCAATGATAAAGCTGCCAGATTATATTTTTAACATAAACAGGTTTAACCATATTGGCAGATGACAAAGCGCCGAACTCATCAAACAGTTCTTTTTTAGATAAGAAACGCAAATCCTTTTCATACATTTTTATCCGTTCATGTTTAAGAATTTTTTCTACGCGGTTATATGGAAAGATATTTTTTAATGTTGGAACGCCAAGATATTTTTTTACTTTTGACGCATGTCCGCTTGATGAAGGAATATCAATTTGTTTTCCTGCTATGTTAAAAACAAGATAAACATCTTTCTGAACTGTTTTATATGAATACAGATTATCAAGATTTACAATGTAACTTTTATGACATTTTTTGAAGTTTGAAAAATCCTTGAGCTGCTTCTCTATGAAATGAAGGGGTTTTACTGATTTTATTATACTTCCATTGAGCAGATAGACGGATGACCCGTCTTTCTCCGAATTTATATACGCAATTTCTGTTATTGAAACTGGAACAAGTTCGGTTTTCGTATGAATCAATAATTTACTTTTTACAGTATCGAATAAGCTGTCTGTCATAATCAAAAATCAAAAAAATCCTTTATTGGTTTTATGTATGTATAACTTACCGGAACTTCGGTTTTCTTTTTGCCTGCCGAGTAAATGAGAGTGCGGCCGTAGTCAGACATTTTTATACTTTCGACATTCTGCAGATTAGCAAAATAGCTTTTATGCGTGCGGACAAAGAACGGATGGCCTTCAAACTTTTTATCCATATTGGCCAGGCTGTCAAAATTAAAAAATTCGGTTCCGTCAAGAGTAACGATTTTTAGGCGGTTTTCTTCAGTTGTTACAAAAAGAATATCTTTAATTTTTACGATACGGACTTCGTTTGAGTTATCTGAAGTCGTTACAGTGATAAAACTGTATTTCGGCTGAAGCAAAAGTTTGATTTCCTGATATGCGGCTTGAAGCGTGTCGAGTTCCTTTTTAACGGCTTCAAGGGTTACAGGTTCAGCGTCTTTTACTTTTGGCTTACTTGTCTTTGGTTTTGGTTGCTTTGCCTTTGACATTCTTTTTGCCTCCTTTTGATCTAAGTTTTTTCACTTCGTCATTATCGTTCTTGTCAGGCGTCAAAATTTCCAACGGGGAATAAACACGATATTTTGACTTTTTGGCAAAACCTCTATCCAATAATTTAACACAACGTTTTTTTATCAGTTTATCAATATTATTTTTGATTGTCTGCGGAGCTTTAAAATTACAATATTTGTAGAGATCGCCATAACTCGCTTCACATTCTTTTTTCCCGAGACCTATTGTCCACCAAAAAAAACGCGTATAAATAATCTGTGCAAAAGGTTCCAATTTAGGAGCCAATTCCTCAAGATATCGTTTCCATTCCTGAAGGATACGAAGCTGTTCTTTATCTGTGAGTTTATTTTCTTCTTCAGTATCCATTTAATTACCCTCCATAAAATTATTATAGTATTTATTTTAACACTACATTGAATAAAATTCAAACATTATTTTAAAATTGATATTCAGCGCCGATCTGATAACTCTGCTTAGAGCTGTCAGAATGATTTCCGGCTGAAATTTCATAGTCACGATTGTAAACCCTGAATTTACTTTTTATTACCAGCTTATCGTTATGTTTATAATCCCAGTTGAAAAGAACGGTCGAAGTGTTGGCGTTATTTTCAGCTTTGTTCGGAAATATATGTCTTTTATATCCGAACTTCAAAAGATACCTCTGCTTTTTAGAATTGAAAAACCAATTTTTTTCTGGTTCTTTCTTGGTCTGATAAATTAAAGACACTGCTCCTGATGTCCAGTCATTTTCTTTGAAGTCTGATTCCGTCAGATCATACGAAGATTTTCTGACGTTTCCTTCAAGTTTGAAGGTCAGCGGTTCGCTTAAGCGAAAGCGAATGTATCCGAAAATAGTTTTTGTATTATTTGACAGTCCTGTATCTGATAGATTTTCATATTCTTTGTCGTTCACTTTATATGAAAGTGAAAAGAAACTTGTTTTACTGAGTTTCTGACTGAAGCCAATCTTTTTCAGGTCGTATTTGTAATATGTTTCTGTTGTCGCAATATCCTGTTCATAGTCGTCTTCTTCGGAAGATTCGACCCAGCGTTCGCCGCCTTCGACATAACCGAATACTTTGGGTTTGAATGTTTCAGGTTCCGGATCATCAGCAAGCAGCGGCTGGATAATCCAAAGCATCAAAACCACAGATAATATAAGTTTGAGTTTCATTTGAAACCACCTCCAAAAATTTTATTTTTTCTGATACGGGGGAATCGTATCTTTATAAATAAACTTTGTGCCTCTGTCGTCTTTTACAACTTCAATAACCAATGTATCACCGGTGCGGTTTTGTAAAGTTACGATGACAGCTCCCTGATTTATAAACTGGTCGAGTTCTGCTTTTGTGATTTCCTGACCTCTTTCCTTTTTATGAGAGATATAATCCATTTTTAAGGTTTGGAACATTGTGTATATGATTGCGCCAGGGTCTTTAAATTTAGACTGCTGTGAGCGCGTTTTATAGCTATCCAGAAGGTAGTTTACAAGTTCGGGCTCTGATTTGGTCGAATTGACAATAAAAGTTGATAGACGCGGGTCTTTTGTTATGTCAAAAAGAGCCATGACCTGGGGTATTCTTTTCTTCTTAATTTTATATTTTTTGATGTATTCTTCTATCATTTTTGACCTCTATTTTAGGGCAGCCTTTCAAAATTGGTCTGAAAAGTGTCACTTTTGAGCGAAAATCGACCATTTTTGACCTGAAAAATACCCTGTTTTTTGACAATCCACAAAGAAAAAAGAAGCAAAAAAGAAATATTCTGCAAAACTGCGGATATATGTCTTTAAATCTCTTAATTTCTCCCCATCCCTTCCCCCTTGTATATAGTAATATACTTTCGTGCCACGGATAAAAAAAATAACTTTTTATTTTTCAATATCTTATCTCGAAAAACGTGACCGAAAAGTAATGAAAGCGTGACCGAAAAGTAATGACCTCGGTGTTTTTTAACAAAAATTACCTCCTGTTTTGCCTGACCGAAAAGTAATAAAAGTGTGACCGAAAAGTAATGACCTATATCGGTAATGCTTTATGTTTATGGAAGGAAAATTCCCCCCGTTTTGAATCATATTCATACGAAAAATTCAAAAGTTTAAGTTTTATAATTTCGTCTAAAGCTTTTCTTATTCTTTCCGCAAACTTTCTTGTCGTAGCAGCTTTAGATTGTATATTAACATCTATTCTTTCAGCCAAGTCAGATAAGGAAATTTTTCCATTGTATTTCTTGTCATAAAGGATAAAATTTAACTGCAAAAGCATATTGAAAGCATATCGTTCCTGAAGATGATCTAAAGAATTTATGACCTCACTATCAAGCAGCTTACGCATTGCTTTTTCCTGTTCATATACCTTTTTAAAATCTTCAGTGAGATATATTTGAACGAATCCTTCATTCCTTTCTATAGTTCCTATAATACTCAACGTCTTTGACTTAAAGTTTCTCAAGCTTTCAAACTTAGTGTCGTTTATAGCAAAGAATTTCACTGACTTTTGAAAATCCCAAAATGTCTTATCTGATAAACCAAACTTTTTAAAAAACTCAGATGTCGGCATTTTGAATGTAAATTCGTTTTTGACTGCCTGAGCCATAAGCCATAAAAGAAGCTGCCCTTTTTTCTCGCTCATTCCTTTTGAGCTGTATCGGGTGATGGTTCTCTTTCCTTCCTTAAAAACAACTTCTCTTTGCCGACCAGTGAAAATTTTCGGAACTTCGCTTGCCTGTATTATACTCGGTTCACGGTTCGGCTTTGAAAGTTCATTTGCTTTTTTTACAGGTTTGATTTTCTTTTCTGAAGGAGTTATCTTGTTCCACATCCGATCAAAGTATTGTTTCTGATTTTTAGTCAGATGACCTTTGCTCTTTTCTTCGTTCGGAGTTTCTTTCCAGAGATTGTATGTTTCGTCTTCGGAAATATTATATTTTTCCTGCAGGCGTTTTATGATAGACATTGAGCGTTCACTCGGAGATTTATCGGATGATTCCTGATGTTCAAAATCGCCAGTGATATTTTCCAGTAACATATAATCGTTATTTGCAGTAATGCTCTTGATGATTGGCGTATATTTCTTATAAAAATTAGTGTATTTGATTTCAATATATTTTGTAAGCAACCATGACCAGACTTCTCTGAATTCCAATGCTTTGGATTTATCAAAATGAATTAGTTTCGTTTGCGGAGGAGGAAAGTATTTTGATTTATAGTTATAAGTATTCGGCAGGCGGTAGATTTGATTTATATTACTGCCACCGGAATCAACATGGCCTGAGATATGATTGCCGACAATTTTCATAACTGACAAAACCTGTTTCCAATAATTAACATTTTTGACAGGCTGAGGATATTTCAGAAGCCAGAAAAGCTGAAGGTTTCCCGGACTGGTTTCAACAGCACACTGCAGAGGAAACGGGAAGCCGCTCAGGTTAAAGTCATTTGATATAAGCTGCGGATTTATCAGAGATGACGGAATATCATCAAAATATGGAAAGGTTGTTATGTTTTGAACATCGTCTTCCTTGCGTACATTTTTCTTCAATTCCTGAACTGAAAAAAACACTTCAATTTTTCTATCAGGATCAGCGGATTCCTGAATTATGTTTTCACAGATATTGTTTGTAATGAATTTTGAATAGAGAACAAATCCTTTGTTATAACCTATACTTTTAATGTTTTCGCCGTTGTATTCAAGATCAAGAGCACGACGCGCGCCCAAGTTTATTTGTGTCGGCAATAAACTTTCTTTTGACGGGTCTGATGGCGAAGTAGTGCGTTTCATAAAGAATATGACTGCTCGTTTCTGCTTCGTCATATTAGCGTAATACATTAAGAATTGGCGGAGTTGTTCGTTCTCCGGAGTTTTCGTCTGATTGCTTATCAAATTTTTTGAATTGACAATTTCAGAATTTTGAGTATTATTATTGTCAGAATCTTTATGGTTCATATTGTTTTCTTAAAGACCGGAACTAACTTTTCGACGGCGAGTTTCGGTCTTTTTTTTTACCTCTCAATATCTATTTTATTGAATACTACCTTAATTTAGAGAAATTTGCAAGTTTTTTTTTATTTTTTTATATACTCCTGAAAGTCTGGTGTCCAGCGGAGCGAGAACAGACGGCAGGAGTAGACAAGCGAAGGCAGAAAGCCGAAGCGCGGCAGGTTGAATATTTGCGGAAAGAAGTTTGATTTTTTCAGGATAGAACCACCTAACAATAATATATTTTTTCGGACAGGCTCAAAAAAAATTTTTCTTTCAAAAATCTGAACTGTCAAGAATAAGCCGGAAAAAATTTATTTTTGGAGGCTGGTTGTTTTAAAAATTTTTGGATACCCTTTTGGGCTGCTCACAAAAAATTTTAAAAGAAATTCTTTACTGTCAGAGATTTTTGAGACACAATCAAAATGGCCTGTCGAAAAAATATTCAATACTTTTTTTGAATTTTAGGGAGTCCCAGAAAGGGACGGCGGGCGCTTTGCTCCTTGCTATGCTCCGGCGGGCAGGGTGTGAGCGAAGGCAGAAAAAAACACGGCTGAAAAATCAGGAAATTTTTTCTGCGGTGTTTTTAGTGTTGAATATTTGTTTTTTTGCACCTGCGTGCGTGCGTGAACACGCATATGCAGGTAAGCAAAAAATGTGACAGCAAGGATGCTGGCACAAAAATTTCAACACGGTTTCTGCCGTAGCGAACTATAAAATAAATTTATGCGTAGGCGGAGCGGTAAGATAATCTGTTGAAGCAAAGCTGAAACAGTTTATCGAGCGAAGCCGAAGCATACCGATTTAGCGGAGTAGTTGAGCAAAAAGATAATCTGCCGGAGCGCCAGCGGAGGCTGTTTATCTGCGAAACTGCGTAGCGTATTAAAAGCGGAGTGAAGCTGAAAAAGAAAAATCACTGCTGAAAAATATGGAATTTTTTAGCTGTGATTTTTAGTGTTGAAATCTGTTTTTTTGCGTAAGCAAAAAATGTGACAGCAGGGATGCTGGCACAAAGATTGAAACACGGCTTTTCCTGCGGAACGGAGCGATTAAAGACAATGGAGCGCAGCGACTTCCACTTGCTGACCGCAGGGAAGCAACTCCCTCCCGACCGAAAGGAAAGAAAAAAGCCAGTATGTCCTGAGCGCAGCGAAGGCCAGCCGGAACGCTCCAAGCCAGGCGACACGACACAGAAACTTTAAAATTTTTCAGAGTGTCAGTCTGGATGGAGCGTGGAGGCTGAGCGGATATGTAAGCATATCCGACCTCTGCTGCCGTCCGTGTGATGAGCCGTGATATGTTCAGATATCACTGTGATATCTGACGTAGCCGGCTCATCACGCAAAAGACGGCAGGTACTGGCTTAATTTTCTGGACTGAAGGGAGGGAGGGAGTTCTCCTTGCTTTGCTTAGCGTAGCCGAAAAATCAGAGGTCGGAAGAATAACGGCTCTGATTTTTCGGCGGAGCGGACATTGTTGTTTTTCTTGCGTGGCTTGCAAAGCGGAGGCATAAAGGCCGAAGTCCGAAGAATTGAGGGATGGAAGGTCTTTATGCCGGAGCGCCGTGTTCTATTTTTTTTAGGTGCATCTCTTGACATTGAGTTTTTTCTGTGTTATATTTAATACAAACTTTGCGTTCGTTTGGATTTCATTGTGGCTTTAGCCATAGCATTATTCTGTGGTTTTACCGACTCAGTTGAGGAGGTAAAAATCATGATAAACTTAAATATTAAAAGCATTGTTTCTGTGGTGGCTCCATTTGTGTGGTTCCATGGCGGTGAAAACCACCAAGTTATAATGTGGCTAAAAAAAGAATGAAATCCGTTAAGCGATAAATGGAGCAGGGGGTTCGAATCCCCCGTCCACACCCATCTTTTTATACAATTTCAAAATTCAAAGCTCTCTATTTGCGTTCATCAGAATGGCTCAAAAAATGAGTTTTTTGGCTGATTTTCAAAAAATATGCGTTTTTCTTGCCGTTTAATCTCTGTGGTTGGCATTGGATTTTAGTTGGTGGAGCTGGTTGGAATATATGTTTGTTTCTGTTATGCCGAAAGGCAAGGAATTGACTTTAAGTCAAAATTTCAGGATTTAACGGCAAAAAATTGAGTTGAAATAAGGTCGGAGAAAAAAAGAACGGCTATATGTTTTTTTGAGAGAAGTTTGAAAAAATCGGGGTCTTAAACCGGAATCAGGAAACTTTGAGGGGTTCGTGTTAAAACTTTATTTCAAAGGTTATCTTGCCGCTGGCGACTTTGCCGCCTTTAAATTTGATGTCAGGTTTGAAGATGATTTCAGGATCGGAGCTGAGTTCGATTCCTTTCTTTTCGATGATCTTCAGAATTTCTTTGTTAAGTTTTGCAGGCAGAATTTTTCCGAGTGTTTCGGAAAGTTTGTCCTGCTTTTCTTTTTTAGGCATTTGTGGTTCCTCCTTTTAGCCTGTCGTCTAATCCTAATTTGAAAAGTTCGTTCGTTATGTTTGCATGAAAATAATTTTTGTAGTCTGCAGCTGCTCTGTGAAAGTTCAATAAAAATTCTGTGTTTGATTCAATCTGTTGTTCTGAATATGTAATGTCTGTTTCGGGTTGAAAACCAAAATGTCCGGTTAAGATTTTCTGTTGCCAAATTTTATGGCGTTTCAAAGGGTTTCCATTTTGAGTGATTGTTAAGAGTTCTTTAATTTTAGGAATTGGATTTTGTTGCTGAAATTTTTGATTGTTGAATGTTTCCGGAAGATTCAAGATTAAAATGTCTTTGACTTTATCGACTGCAGCATCAAAGCGTTTTGTGTTATCAATTAAAGTTTCGTCAATCATACGACCGGTTTTATAAGTCCATTGTTTATATGGTAAATCCGGATTTGTGTTGACGGTCAAATGACCGACCGGTAAAAACTTCATCAGCATATAAACATAATTTTTCAGCCAATCTGGCAAGAAACTGATCCATTTAAACGGCGGATGACCGTTGATAAGTTCAAGGTCGTTTCTATCGCTCAAGAACGGACTGAATCCTTGATGAGAAAAACTGTCAGCCAATACATGCAGAAATATTCCGAGATATTCAGGAAAATAATTTTCATTTTGCTTTTCCTGTAAACTGCTCATCATCCTGCTTATAGAAAACGAATCGGACTGAACAATGGATTTATCAAACAGATTGTTTCCACGAAAGCCAGGCGGAAAATGAAACGGCAACCAAATTTTGATTTGGTCTTCAATTCGTAAATTTGAATGATCAAACATTTTATGCGCTGTGATTATTTTTGAAAGTGTCTGAACTTTGCCTGGTTCTGTTGAATCATCTACATACTGCGATGCGCGAGCGATCCGCAGAGATAATGTTTCATTGTAGCCGATAGTTCGACATAAGATATATACGACATTGTAATGAAAATCTATTTGCATTTACTAAACTCTAAACACGTTCCTGGAAATTTTATTCCTCCTCGAAATCAATATCCAACTGATGAAAAGTTTCAATTATTTTATCTTCATAGTCCTGTTGTGTAATAGAACCGTTAAGCGCTGTAATTTTAATTTCTAAACTATTAAATTTAGATTGCAAGAGATTCATAACTCCCATTACATTCGCAACCTGACCACGCGGGACATTAAATTTCAAACGAACATTTTTTTTAAGTTCGGTTTTCTGTAATGTATCATCTTCATTATTATCATCATCATCCGTATCGCTTACTTCAGTGTATTCATTTTCTGTATGTTCATCGTTGTTTGAGGATTCTTCATGAGATTCCTGACTTGATAATTCCTGCTTCTTTTTTTGTTCTTTTGCAATTGGTTCCGAAATTATTATTTCATTGCCAGATAGAGAAACGGTAGCTGTTTGTTTGAAATATCTGCATATTACTTCATCACCGTTAAGTTCACCCAAGCCAAATAATCCTGTTTTTACGCCTTCTTCTATACCGTCAATAATTACATTCTGATTTATTATTCGCGTAGAACCCGGTGTTTTTATAAATGACTGATACAACTGTTCAGTTAAAACATATTGTTTCCCAGTAAGAAATTTTTCTCGAATTACCAAGGGGGCAATTCTTTCAAGAATTTTTCCTTCTGAACGCAACTTGTTATAAGCTTCACGATCTAATTCTAAATTTTCGCCATATGTCGGTATCCCAAGGTCTATTTCTATAAGTTCATCCTTATCAGGAACAGCTATTATTCTATATAAACGCCTCAATGATTCTTTGATTTCCTTCTTTGCTTTTTGTAATTCAGTTTTAACTTCTTTTTTCTGATCAGGTGTTAAACTTAAATTAGTATCCTGCTCTATCAATTCATACGCAATCTGTTTTTTCAAAGATGATACAAATACTGCACGTTCTGATTCAAGAGGATAAAGGAAAAAAACTATATTTCTGTATACTCGCGGCATTTTCCCTTTATTTTTAAGAATATCAGAAATTGTATCTTTGTTTTTCTTTGCCATAATAATTAGCTTTAAATCTTCAGAATCATATACATTAGCCGAGTTTTCTTCCCAAATAAAAACTTTGAAACATCCGCCTTTAATGCTACCGCGCAACAGTTCTTGTTCCAAAGCAATCAATTTTTCAGATTTAATATTATCCATCTTTGTTAAAACAATACGATTCAAGTTAGGCTGATTTCTGAAAAAATATTTTTCACTAATATTTTGAAGATAGAAAAGTTTACTTCTCAACTGATCTATTGCTTCAGCTATTACACTTGATGGATTCGAAACAGTAGTTGCCGAACGCTTAATTTCACTTGCCGTAACACCCTGTTCAGAGCCGCCTGAAAAAGAATACATAAATATTGCGGTTGCTGACCGAGTACCTAAATTTAGTCCCTGATATGCATTTCCCAAAGATGTATCTACTTTTTTAGCACCTGCATCAAAATCAGAAATATCAGCAGCTATCACAGCGTTAAATTCCGGTCCAATATGTTTTAACAATTCCTGGCGAATTTCCTGATTTTTCAAAGAAAAATCAGCTAAACTGATATACGGAATATTGGTTTCTTTCAATGCGTAAACAACAAGCGCGAGTAATCTTAAAACACCACGAGTTCTTTGAAATGAAGTAAAACTTCCCCATCGATGATATAATATATCTATGACATCAGGCATAAATGGATATGCGTCTATAAACCTGTTTCTATACTCTGACGGTTCTATCCCAGGAGGAAGCAGACCTTCATTCTCAATATACGTCATAAATTCAGACACAATTTTTTTGATTTCTTTTTCCTTTAAATCACTAAATAATCGCCGCCTAATTACTTTTGTTATCTCATTTTCCTGAACCGGAGTTTTAATGATTTCACGCCGTCCTGTAATATTCTGCAGTTGAAGAACGATGTCTTCTCCTCGCTGTGTATGATTATACGGATTACTTGGCGTTGTAGTAAATACAAGTGAAACATTATTAACCGAACTTATTACATTAGAAAGATTTTGTATAAAAGTAAGGGTCAATGTAGTAAGGGTGGATTTTTCGACAGAAACAGCATCAGCCACGTTAAGATACGGAATTAATTCATCAATGAGGATAAGAGCTGGTGAATTTTTTTCAAGAAGTTCTTTTATTTGATCGCCACCAGGAGGAACAGGTGAATTAAAATTTTTTATTTTTCCAGTCAATTGTTTTTCCATCAATCCCCAAAGTGTATCAAACTGCTGCGCATTACTGCCTGTTTTCATTTTTTCGCCGACCATAACAACACATTTAGCATTCCATTCGCGGGCTTTGTGATACATCGCTATCAAGGAATGTGTTTTACCGCCACCAAACGGAGTTTGTAACTGGATAACAGGATCGCCACCAGTGCCTACAACTCTTTTCTCGATAACATTCAGCAAGTCTTTAAGACCTTCAGTAAAATATGTCTTATTAAAAAACGTTTCAGCATTTCTATATTCTTCAGGTCCCTGATTATGGTAAACATCCCAAAGATCAGCAGCAAAGATGTCTATAGTCAGCCTTCCCTGTAATATATCATTATGCGGTATTGCTACAGTATGGAACGTATTCATTAAATAGCCTCCTCAATCCATGATTTTATAGTCTGAACTTCACTATCCTTTTCAACTATTTCTTTAACAAATGCCTGAAAATTCGGCTTTTTTTCAATATTCGGAATGCTGTGCATTTTTTTTGGATCATCAGGCAAATCATAATTTTTAGGTGATATTCCATTTTGTTTTGCGCGATAAATTAACCATCCTTCCAAGTATGGAGTAACCTGAACAACTTTAAGAGAATTGTTATTGTTACGCCTAAATAATTTTGCAGTTTCAGAAGATTCTACCTGGATATAATTATTCATCTCCGCAGGTTGTATGCTACCCGGATCTTCATCAACAAGTCCAGCAGCTTTATTCTGTTTTTTCACCAATCCAAGAACTTTCCCTTTGCCGCCCTCATGTTTAATTTTCTTTCGGGATACACCGAGACACTTAACAAAAAACTCATCAGCAAAACATTCAACAATAATCATTTGCCTGCCTCCTCAAAGTAAGCATTCAAATTAAAAAATGGATCACTATCAACAAGAGCAGGCATTTCACTTTCCTGAATTTTTCTTACTTTTGTCTGAAATTCATCAAAATATGTAATAAAAATATTTACCGAATCTTTAGGCGCTTTTTCAAGAACCGCCATAAGCAAATACGGATTATGTGTTGCAATGAAATATTGATTTGTTTCATCCATAGCGATACGCTCACCTAAAAATTTTGTATAATAGGGGAATGCGTGCGCTTCAGGTTCTTCAAAAACAAGCGTAGAATTTTTATTTGATTCCATTGCCAACATATAAAAAATAATACGCTGTAATGTATCTGAAGTAAGGACATACGGATAATTTATTATTTCATCGCCAACCTGTTTCTGGACTTCAAATTTATTTTCCTGCGGTTTTCTGACTAATGATAAATCATATTTTTTAAAAAATTCTTTCATAAGGTCACGGTGATCCTGGCTTCCGTTAACAACAGAAAACATATTGTTTCCGTCAGGCGGCATCAAAAATGATGATGGCTGGCCTGGGAATGATTCTTTGCGAACAAAACGATAAAATTTTATGAACTGAAGTTCTGATGCCGACGCACTTGAAGACAGAGCATTGCCTGTATAGTCATTAAATTGCGCAACTGGATGGGGATTAGATTTTCCTGCCTGTTTTGAAACCAAAAATCGATTATTTTTCAACTCTATACTAATACAAGCGCCGATAGGAGCAGTGCTCACTTGCAAAACGCGGTCAACAAGGTCATCATAAAATAAATTCTGTAATCCCTGAAAGCGAACATATCCCTTTATATTATTAAGATAGCAGCACCAACTTAAAAGCCCCATTGCTTCAAGTATATTGGATTTACCGGTATTTGGTTCACCAATGAATAAATTGATTTTTTTACAATCAATTTCCAAATTCCTTATTGATTTAAAATTCTTTATTGATAACTGACTAATCATTTCAGCATCCTCCTTTTTGAATTTTCTTATATTAGTCTCTGATTCTGCGCTTCTTTTATAAGCCGTTCTTTTCCTGCAAGAAATCCATCCAATAATTTTTTTTCTTTGTTATCTGTAGGCAAAGTTTCGGAAACAGCCTGCGCTACGCGATAAAAAACTTCTTTTGAACCGAAATCAGTTTTCTGCAAAATTTCGAGTATTTGATCTCGTTTTCCTTTTTCCCAAAGAAGCAAAACAGAATGAAGAACATCAATCAAATCTTCTGAATCTTTCAAGTCTTTAACATTTCTGTCCTGCGGACCAAGAACTTTTACAAATTCTTTTTCCTTGACTATAAAACTATGTCGTCCCCATTCCTGCGTAATATCAATACTACAGCTTGCCGCAAGTTTTCTTGCCTCGTCAAAATGAATTTTTACAACACCATAATTCCAACGGTATAAAACATAAAAACGAGTAAGGTCAGAAATTTCATCGGAAAAACCGTTATGTAAAATCTGATGAACCGCATAATCTGTCGCGAGTTTCTGGACATCTTCCAAAAGACGGGCGGCGCGAATTTCATTGCCTTCATAGTCCATTACTTTTTCATATTTGCCGAATATCTCAATTGCGGAACCAATCGCAGCAATAAAGAAATCAGCTCCACTGATTCCTTCTGCCCAAAGACGATCGAGTTTTTTATGCATATTTTTTTTTAAACAATCTTTTATTTCCTCATAAAATCCTGTTTGAGTTGTTTCTATTTTTCTTGCTATGATATATATAGAAGAAGCTAATGCCGCCGCTTCATTAGCTCTTAACCTTGTAGACATTTCCGTGCTTATCGGCCAAGCAGCAGTAACAACCAATCTTGAATCAAGTAAAGAGTTTATTACCGATTCCCATCCTTCTGTTGTTTTGTATGCATATACAATAATTGCAATTCCATTTTTTTTTAACAATCTATATATTTCTTTGAATGAATCTTTTAACATCTTTTCGAAGTATTCTTTTCCGTTTTCCCAACCGCTTGGACCATTTGTATATGCAACAATTTCATTTTTCTTAGGTGTCAACGGTGTCGAAAATAAATCTGGATACAAATCACCTATAATTCTTTTTAACCAAACATAAAAAAAATCAGAAAGATATGAATATGGCACATTATCATAATAAGGAGGATCTGTAAAAATTGCATCGAAATATTCATTATCAAAAGGAAGGGATGTTGCGGATGAATTAACAACAGTCCCCTTATTTTTAAACATATCCGGCTCTAATTGAGAAATAATGTCTTTTGTTATATCAATTTGACTTAACCAGTTTCCTGTTAATGTTCCAAACGGGTTTTGTTCAGAATAATCAAAAACCATTGGAATAGCTTGCCTTCCAAATACATTAAAACTTCTTTCCCCCAACGGCTCCCACCAACACAACGAGGCATTATAGCTTGAATGTCTACTCAAGGCTAATGCTAAATATGTCACAATAACTTTTGCATATAACAAATCATAACCTTTATCAATCATTTCTTTATATGCTTTTCTAATCTTTTCAGAAAAAACTACTAAAGATAATTTTTGCCTATAATTAAACAAATCTCCCCATTTATCCAACCCATAAACCCAAACATTTATTACTCCAAAAGTTAATGGTACTCTTGTCAATGGCTCGTCTGGCACCGGGTTGATTCCATTAGTATTTAACAATTTCGATATTTTTTCATAACAATATTTTTCTGATGATTTATATATCTCCAAGTCACGCTCGGATGCAATTCGATACATTTTTTTATTATTTTGATTATAGACAATTACAAGTAATGATTCTATTGATTTTCCATCCTGAAATAGTTTTCGTGTATCTTGCGCAGAAATTGATGAACCACATAATGGACAAGTTGCCACTGCACGTGAAACTGTTCCTAAATCAGGATTAAAATCTTTAGGCATTTTTTCATATCCATCTCCTACTATCTTAAAAAAAAGTTTTTTATTTTTTATATATGGAAATAACGCTATCTTTTTATTTTTTTTCTTTGATAGCCAATATTGTCTTATTAGTGGTATTTCAGTTATCGTTCCGTGTTCATCAAAGCAATTCGGATTTTGGCATTTAATAGCTCTTGCCCATAAAAAACCTAATATTTCTTTATTATTATCATGCATTGTGTAATATTTTTCAATTTCTGATTTTACTTCATCGCAAACCCATTTACCCCATTTTTCTATATCAAAAGCTAATACATTAACTTCTTTTTCTTCTTCTATCTGACTACCTAAAAATTCTTGAGTGTCTTTATGTACTCTTTTTATTCCATATTTTTGAGGATACTCTAATAAACATTTTTGTATTAAAACTGCAACTGGGTTGTAGTCATTACTATATGTCTCACATCCAAGTCTTAAAGATTCTAGCGGAATTGTGCCCCCTCCTCCAAAAGGGTCTAAAACTTTTGGAGGAATACCATTGTTGTTCAATAAAATATCGTTATATGCTTGATCTAATATTTTTTTATTTTTTGAATTTTCCCAATTAGATAAGATAGAAAAAAATTGTCTTTTTTTATTCCACTCTTCTATATTTTTAACAGCAGATATTAGAGCTGCATAACTAGTGGCTCTCGATGAAGTCAAAGGGCGCCGTGCCCACCAAATATGTAAAGTCGAAATATGCCCTTTCCTCACATTTTTTTCTTTTATCGATTCCTCACTAACTTCTCTTACCGGAAAAGATTCTTCAATAAAACGTTTATCATCTATCATTAGTTTTGTTCTCCTTGTTCTTTAACTTTTTGATATGGAATTATGTAACGCACAACTTCAATTTGTTCTTCAGGATTAAGCGTGTCAGCCGGATTTTGAATAATAAAAAGTTCCGGATTAGTGGAAGCATTCAGCACAACATACAAAAAATAATCTTCTTTAAATCTTTTAGCTTTAAACCATTCATTTTGAGTCAACGCCACATCTCCCAATTGCGCGCGCGCTTTAACTTCTATGTATCTAACATTACCTGCGGCATCAGTTGAACGAATATCAAACCCAAGATTTTCTAAAGATACATCTTCCGGCTGCCGTGCATTCCTCTTTTCATATTCTTCTGCAACGCGCATTCCTATCATTTCAATTTCTTTATCTGATCGCATAGCCTGATTAACATTTTCCTTAGGGCTAACACGAATCAAGCCCACAAACCTCGGCATACTCATAGTCAAACTTTTTTCTTTTTCAATAAGAGCGCTTAATCCGATTAGATTTTGTTCATAATCATTTTTTCTTTCCTGTTTGTTTCTAATGACAATATCAACTTTTTCGCCCTGCTCCTTACGATTAAATAATTCGATCAGTTCTCCGTCAAGTTTCACAATCAAATACTCCAATGAACGGACTCCATATTTTTCTTTTATATTTGCCTGCCTGGAACGTTCATCAGAAATTATTTCTTTATACTTTTCAAGTTCTTTTACCACGACATTCAAAACTCTATTTTTTAAAGTTTCAGTGTCAACACTCTGCGCACACGCCCGATTTGATTCTTCAAAATCCCAAATTGTAGCAGGAGAAACGGGTTTAACATTATTTTCATCAACAAAAAAACTAAACAATCTTTTACCTGCTATTTTCCCACTGCCGTCCTTGATTTCTCCTTCATAATAAATTATGTAACCATTCATTATACCGTCAGGGTCTATAAATTCAGCGCCATTAACAACTGTATTGTTAAAATTTTCGTCAACCCAACAAATAACTGATTCAAATAATGTATGTCCAAAAGAGATAAATTCAGTATTCGGATTTTTAAAAGCTATATCTTTATCGAAAGTAGCCTTAGGATATGATTTTAATAATTCTCCATAAGATTTTACAAAAAGATCCCCTTTGGCAATTTTTCTAATATCGTAAGGAACAGATGTTATAGATAAAACTCCAGGAGACAGCTCCTTTACTTTTCCGCCAGCACGCAAAAATGCTTTTATAAAAAAACTTTCGGTATATTCCGGAATCAGCTTATATTCACGGGCTTTCTGGGCCATTTCCTTTATTCTGGTATAGTCGATAAAATGAGTTGCCAAACTTTCTCCCAAATTTTCTTTTACCTGATTTATGTATTCTTCATTAACTGTAATTTCTATATTTTCCAATATCTCGTCAATATTTCTGGCATTAGCAGCAGCATCAAGCAGAAGCTGTGAAAAATTCTGATCATATAAAACTTCACCGAGACAATCAAAAACTTTGTCTGTTCCAAGAGCAAGGCGAATCTCATCAAGTTTTCTAAACAGTTTATTCAATACTTTCCCTTCACGCGTATCTTCAGCAACAAGGTTAAAGATAAAAACTTCTTTCTGCTGACCGTAACGATGAATTCGCCCCATTCTCTGTTCAAGCCGATTAGGATTCCATGGAATATCATAGTTAATCATAAGATGACAGAACTGCAAGTTAATACCTTCGCCTGCAGCTTCAGTAGCCACTAAAACCTGAGTTTCATTTTTAAATACTTTCTCAGCAGTAACACGCTGGTCGAGTTTCATTCCGCCGTGAATAGTATTTGTATTGTATCCCCATTCGCGAACTTTTCTTTCAAGATATTCCAAGGTATCTTTTGACTCAGTAAATATAAGAATTTTTTTATCATTACTATCCGGATACTTAGCAGCAAGTTCAAAAAGAGACTGTTTGAACTCACTTAATTTTGCTTCTTCTTCTGTCTGAATAATATTTTTAGCCTGTTCAATGAGTTTATTTAATGTCCTTATTTCTGCCTGCAGTTCTTCTCTATTTTCAGCAACACTGAGCGTTTCCCAAAATTCTTCTTCATGCCAGCGTTCTTCTTCGCTCATATCCTCAACTATTTCAAAATCAAAATTATAATCCGTCTGGCGTTTTTTCTGCTGAGCAGAACCTTCAAGGAGTTCCTGCAATCTTTTTATACGGCGTTCTAAAGATTTCAAAAGAGCATAGGTACTCGAAGCAAGACGACGCTGAAGTATAACAAGAGCAAAAGCAATATTTCTTTTCTTATTTTTAGTCAATGCAATGTTGTATTGCTCATTTACATATTTTGATAAATCATTATACAAATCTTTTTCACGAGGAGACTGACTCCCTAAATTAAAAGATTTTGTTATTACATGGCGAGGCAGGAAAAGAGGCCGTCCATCAAAATCCTGTAAATCTTCCTTAACGCGTCTTATAAAAAGCGGATTATCCTTATTGCTTATAGAATCCTGCAACATTTCAGCAGTAGCAAAAAAGCCAGGTTTCAAAAGGTCGAGGAACAAACGAAAATTTTCAGGATCACCTTTATGCGGAGTCGCGGTTAAAAACAGCAAGTGTTCCGCATTTTGCGATAATGCTTCGCCCAATTTATAACGAGCAGTTTTTTCAATTTTTTCTCCATATTTATACGCGCTCATTTTATGCGCTTCATCAACTATAATCAGATCAAATGGAGCAGCCATTATTGAAGGAAGAATATCTTCGCGTTTACAAAAGTCCACTGATGTAACAACCTGATTTTCCCGAAGCCATACATTTTCACCGTAAAGAGCATCGAGCAACCCGCGTTCAATAACAATAAATTTTTCCTCAAATCTTTCAGCCAGTTCGCGCCTCCACTGGTCTTTTAAATGTCCTGGCGCAACTATCAATATCCGTTTAGCGAGATGACGGAGTTTCAGTTCTTTTATGATAAGACCAGCCATTATTGTTTTACCAGCACCAGGATCATCTGCTATTAAAAAACGAATTTGCGGCAAACTCAAAACATATCCGTATACTGCTTCAATCTGATGAGGTAAAGGATCAACTTTAGATGTATTCATAGCAAGCAGCGGATCATATAAGGAAGCGAATTTATATCGGATTGATTCCAAAGCAAGGAATACTTTCCATGGTTCTTCAGAACAAGAAGACAACATAGAAACAACAGAAAATTTTTCAAAATCCTGAGCAGGAATCAACTGGTCAATATGAGTATGTGATTTTTTAGTGGCTCCTATAAGATGTATATAATCGCCTGCCTGTTCTATTAGTTTAACTTCTACAGGTTCCGGCCAATATGAACCAGAAATGATACTTCCTTTTTTTATTTTATCCACAACTCCTCCTGAATTATTCATTACTTATGTTATAAATTGGTTTTGATTCCATCTCTTTTATACGGTCTTCTATTGATAAATCCCTGTAATATTTCAGGATTGTTTCTATTGTGTCGCCTGTGTTCTGCTGAACAAGTTTAATGTCACGACCGAACATTTGAGAACGGCGAATAAAAGTATGTCGGAGCCAGTGCCAGCCGACTGATGTTCCGGTTTGTGATTTTTTTATTGTTCGAATGTTTGCTTTGCGACAATAGTCCTGAAGTTTACGCTGTAATGTTTTTTCGGAGCATGGGAAAAGTTTTTGCCCGTTCTTCTTCCGCGCGTTCAGATACATTTTTAAAATGTTGCCTGTTGTTTTAGGGAATACGACTGTTCTCCATGTATCTTTTTTTTCATCCCAAACTTTTATGTATTGATGTTCAAAGTCAATGTTTGATGTTATAATCCCGACGATATCCGATGCGCGAAGACCAGTTTCAAGACCGAATTCTATTGCCGCGCGATCTTCGATGTTTTCGATAGAATCGAGCAAAGATTTTATTTCATCATCGAATAAGTATTTTTGGGAATTGTCAGTTTTCTTTTTCATTTCTTCTCCGGCAACTGAAATCCTTTAATTTTTAATTCCCGTGTATTAGGCAACATGCTTTTTATTATAAAATCCACCAATTGGGATAACTCTTTTATCTGATTATCGTGTTTATCGAGTGTTTCACCTTGTTTTTCAAGTTTTTCAATGATTTTATTATATTGTTTCAGCAGTTCGGGCAACACCTGAAGATTAGTTGCATTTGAAGACATTAACTGCAGCGTCTGGCGCATTTTCACAAATGCTCTTGTGATGTAGATACTCATTGTATTGGCCTGGACTGATTTCAAAAAATGCGCTATGTGTATTGCACCGTATTCGGTGAAAGCATAAGGCAATGTTCTGCTTTTAGATGAAATATTTGCGGTGACATTTTGGCACCGCAAATCATTGATGTCTTTTGGGGTTAGTTGAAAAACAAAATCTTCAGGAAAAAAGTCCTGATTTCTTTTCATTTGACGATTTAAATATTTTGGTTCTACGCCATAAAGTTCGGCTAAATCACGGTCAAGGATTACCGCCTGACCGCGAATATTTAAAATTTTATTTTGAACAATCTCAACTTTTAGTATATCATTTTTCATCAAATTCCCTCGTTAAAAATATATTCATTTTTATATTTTGTCCGGTTTGATTGAAAACGCAGACAAGATATTTTAAAATCTCCTTTTTTTGTAAAAATATCAGTGCATAAAGCCGCCGACATGTCCGTTTTGTTAATGAAAGCGGACATTCTTTCTTTTTATTTTAAATATTATGTTTCTCTATCAAATAGCTCTCTAACAGCATTTTGTAATTCTCTAAGCTGCACATCTATACCTCTACAATCTTTATCTAATGCGTTTTTTAATTTCTTTCGTAAAATTGGTGAATGCATAATACTATAAATTCTTGTTTGAAAATCTCCGATATTCTCAGCACAATGTAATTCCTCTAAATCTTCTAATTGAACAGGAAAAGAATCTTCACCATTTGATAAAAAATGTAAATTTTCTTCAAATTCAATAATCCAAGTCATATAGCCCTCCTTTTTTAATGAAAGTAGGAATTATATTAATTCTAATTTTTGCTCATACATTCCTTTCTCTATGTGCTCATTTATTATCTTAAACTTTTGTCCACAGCCACCGTCGCATTCCATTTCTGTATCATAATCACTTTCATATACTGGAGTGATTATATTGCACTCTCTACATTTTACATGAAAACTATTACATCGATCACAAGATCCCATTTCAAAATCTTCTGATTTATTTGATTTTGAAAAATACGAGTTCCAAACAATTTCTCCGGGCATCTGATATTCATTTAAACTTTCTTGACAAATAGAACATAAATCAATAGAAAATTCATAGTCATCTAAATAGTTAAAATCAACTATGTCTAACCTTATATTCGTAACTTGAGCGCGATTATTTGCTGCTTTAGAGAATCCTTTATTAGTAATTATAACTCCAACATTAGCCTTAACATCTTCTAAAAATCCTATAAATGAATCTATTATTTTTACATCGACTTTTTTATTAAAGCATTTACATTCCACGATCCCTAATATCTTGTGTCCTGCAAACATTCCTTTAATAGATATATCAACTTGCCTATTTACTTTACTAAATTGACCTAAAATATAATCATTTTTTATTATTTCACATTCTGAAAATTCAGAAGAAAATTTATTGTATATTTGTTGTTCATATAATTTCCAATCATTTTTAGACATAACTCTTAATTCCTTTTAGACTTCATAATGTTTTAATATTTCATAAATTTCTAAATCAAAACTCTTTTTATTAATATTCCTAAATTCATTTTTTTTTAAAAAGTCCATTAAAACTTTTTTTTGCTTGGGAAGTAATGTTGATATTTTATTTAATAAATTTTGTGATTCGGTTCTATATTCTTTTCTATTAATTATATATTTTTCCGGAAGCATTAATATGTTTTCAAATTCATTGTAACTTTTCCCAAAAGCAGCTTCAAAAAATAATTTTTTAGGACCAACAACTCCATGAGTGGCAAGTAAAATACATTGAATACCTCTTAAATATTTTTTATTCCAATTTTTCCCAATATATTTTCTGTTTTTACTTTCATCTCCAAATATAGGCGAAAATTTCATTGGGAAAGACCAAATTTTTGTTTTAAATTTTTTCGATTCAAATTCTGTATTTAAACGAATATTTATTTTCAGTCTTTGATAAAAATCTTGAGGTGTATCTTTAAAATTAAAAAGTATATAATTTGATAAAATAGGAATATTAAAATCAGCGGCTAATCGAACTTTTTCTATATATACTTTTTGAAATTTTATATCATCAAATGCAATTCTTAAAGGACTTACTGCTATTTCGCTTAACAATTTTATTTTATTTTTCGTTAATAATCTTGCATCTATTCCTTGATTAAAATCCACATATTTCAATTTATAGGATTTTTTATTATTTTTCATATAAGAATATTTAGCCCCTTTTTCATATCCTATTTGTTTAATTTCATTAATTATTTTTTCGAAATCATTAGAAGCTAAAATATTATTATCTAAGAATAATAAATCCTTTCTTTCTCCAAAAGTTTCTTTGACATCATTTACTTGTTTTAAAATTGATACTCCATTTTTAAATCCTCCTTCTATTATAGGAACAGCACAGAATTCACATTTTCTAATACATCCCCGTGTCGAATAAACAAAATAAGCATTATCGATCGGATATTTATAATTCAAAAATTCATTTTCATGCTGATTTATAATTGAATAGTCAGGAACCAAACTGTCAATTTTATAATCGTTTTCTATTCTTATTTTTCCTTTTTCATTTAGTAGTCCAGAAACAACAGTAATATCGAAACATTTTTGAAGTTCTTCTTTTTTTAAAGTAGCCATTACGCCACCTAAAAAAATATTTTTAGAAGTTTTCACACTTTTATAATAGTATTCTATTGTTTTTATTACTTTATTCCAATAAAATGTAAAAAGGGTCGAAATATATATTCGATCCCATACTATTTGCTTTAGCTCTTTATTATTGCCTTTGCAAAAGACAACCTCATCTCCTCTTTGTTTATGAAAAGTTGAAATTTTCATTAAACCAAGTGGCGGATACTTATTTTTATAATCTGGTTCTATTAATAATATTTTCATTTAAATAATAATTAAAAAGGTTTTATACTTGTTCCTAAAATAGATTTTTCTTTTCTTTCAACTTCCGATAATGAATTTTTTTCCAGGTAATATAATTGCTCTTTTCCATCATATCGAGTTTCTATATCTTTATAATTATAGAATTTCTTGTTTTTAAAACAAAAAACATCCAAGCACTCAAAATCAATTTTAAAATTTAAATCCGTAGCAAAGGTAGGAATCTTAAATGAATCAAAAATTTTTTTTGCAATTTTATCTCTTATTGCATTCATTTCTTCTCCAAATTCAGATATTAAAAATACTTTAGGTCTCCAAAAATGTAGAGAGGCTGCTGTTCCTATTAGCCCCAAATGATTTTCATAAAAACTATTTTTATTTTTATTCATTTTTTTTGTTCCATCATATTTTAATTCTTTTTCTTTAATTGAGCCAATATGAGACACTAATATATCGATAGCATCAAAACCAAATTCTTCTGCTTTTTCTTTATTTTTCTTTTCTATTTCGTCATTCCAGCCTGTATCACAAGTAAATTTAATAATACGCTTTTCATTATTAGATAATGTAAAAGAAAAAACAAAACCTAATGCATATTCTTTTGTTATCATTTCATGATGTTGCGTTTGACAAATAAATACATCTATTTTATTATTCAACCTTACAACTTGGTGTTTATTTAAAATTATAATATTTTCTATAAAAGATTTTTCATCCGGTTTTGATAAATCAAAATAACCAGAAAACTTTTTAAATGCTCCTAAATTCATATAAAGATTCACTTTTTTTACTTTTTTAATTTTTTCTTCTTTATTTCTTTTATATAATAAAGAAAAAATTCCTTCTAATTCCACAGTATGATCATTATGCGCATGAGAGATAAAAATATAGTCAATATCATCTAATTTAAATCCAGATTTTAAAAAATTTTCTATAAAATTATATCCCGGATCAACAACAATACCTATTTTATCAAATCTTATAAAATATCCTCCACCTTTACTTGAATAATCCTCTCGTTTAGGAGGCAATACTGGAGTATAGGAATTCCATTTACGCAATACCACTAATTGATTTTTATTTTTAGATACTTTAGTTTTCCCTTCTTTTATAAACTTTTTAAGCTCTTCCTCTTTTTCTTTTATATAATTCAAATCTTTTTTAAACTCATCATCATTTTTTATGCCATTAATAAACTCTCCTATGACTTTATCTAATGATGTTCCTTTTGCTTTTTTTATTACTAATGTTTTTTTCATCTAAAATCCCCCGATTATATTATGTTTAATTCATTTTTTAATTTATCATATAGCGAATTAACTCCTTTTTCTCCTCCAAGACTTTCTTCACTTAAAGTTTTAATTGTTTCTTTTTTAATTTTTGAAAAATGTTTTTGCAATTCATCAGAAGAAAATTCTAAACTTTTTTTATTAAAATGTATTAGAATATCTCCCAATAATTTTATAAAAGCTCTTATTCCTATCGTTTTTGAAAGAAATTTTTTTTCACCCCAAAACTCATTAAATACCTTAGAAATCATGGTAAAATAATTCCATAATATATCGTAAAGATCGTCTATATTAACACCTATTTTTAATAAGGTTTTTTCAAGATTATATTTTTCTATCGCTGTAATAAAACTTGCTTGCGAAACAAAGCCTTTTCCCATGCCTAACATTTTTACTTTACCATAAAACGGAGAGCCAATTTCATCATTAAGTCTATTAATAATTTTGTATAATTTATAATATTTGGGGAATATATTTTCAGAAATTCCTAGTAAATCTAAAGCCAATGATTTATTAACAGGAGTCTGATAATAATTTATTTTAACAAAAATTTCAGCGACTTCAGCTAAAGAAAGATCAATTAATGCTGTGATAATTAAATTAAAAGATTTTTTTTCTGCAAATTCAAAAGCTCTTAACCTATGTTGTCCATCAATAACAAAGGCAATTTTTCCTTTTAACTCCTGAGGGCAATCTCTTAATTTATTAGATTTATCCATTATTTTTTTTATATTTAATAATTTACTTTTTTCATCATATACATCATTTATGCTCAAGTTCAACTCTCGCAAATTTAAATTTATTATTATATTATTTGATAAAACAGCATTGTCATCATTATCTATATAATCGGCAATAGCTTTACTTCTTCCTTTATTATATCCTCTTTGGATTCCTGATTCTCTGTCTTTTTCTCTTGGATTAAAATAAGCAATTTTCATCAAAATATCAGCTGGCATTCCAAATATTAACATTTCTTGTTCATTTTGGATTATTTTTAACGCTTTTACTTCTTCCATTTTATTCTCCTTTTTTCATATTTAAAATTCCAATTATTTTTTCTTTTCTTTCATAAGTTCTTTTGAAAATTCGATGCCGTCTTTGAGGCGTTTGGTCATTATAGCGTCATCGATCATGCGTTCGAGTTTAGCGATGGCACGGACGGCAGATTCAGTTTTTGAGCGGTCGAATTCAAGTTGTTTGATAAGCTCTTCTTTCTTCGCATGGCTGAACTGGAGTTCGTTGTGATGACGGAGTATGTCGTTCATATTTTTTTGAGTTGCCATGATAATTTGATTTTGCTGATTGATCATTGTGTCTTTGGTTTCAATCTGCTGCTGAAGAAAATCTTTGTCCTTCCGATAGTCCTCTGTTGCTGTGTCAAGCTGCTTTTTTGTCAGTTCAAGTTCCTTTTTCAAGATAGCCATTTCAGCCTGGAGTTCGCGGTCGACTGTCGACCGAGCGGATGTGTCCGGTCGACTATTGCTCACGGTCCGGTCGACCGAATTTGTTTGTGAGCGACTGTCGCCCACGGGTTTAACTTCTTTATTTTCAGCATCTTTATTTTTTTTCGGTCGACTGTCGACCGGCTGGGCGACGGTTTGGTCGACTGTCGACTGTCGACTATCGCTCACATTTCGGTCGACCGAATCCGATTTTGGTCGACTGTCGACCGAGCTAAAATCGGTTAATTCTATGTTATTTTCACGGGCATATTTCTGAACGCTTTCGATACTTACACACCAGACTTTTCCGGTCCCGCTTTGTCCGGATTCCTGCCAACCGTCAAGGATTCCGACACTCAAAAGGCGTTTAACTGTGCTGGCTGAAACCCCTAAAATCTGTTCAACTTCAGACCGTGTATAATAAGTTTTATCCATTTTTCATCACTCCTAACAAGCCGAAATTATCGACAGTCAATCTATTTTATCAGACATATTGAAGGTCTGGTTCCTCTGATATCAAGTTTAGTTTTTTAAGTTTTTTTAAAATCTGTTTATCCGAAATCATAGAGAGAGCAGAAGAAGGCAGCTCCTTAAAATGCTCTGCCGCTTTCTCAAAAAAGAGTTTTCGGAGTTCGAAGCGAGGCATTGCATCTGCTTCGATTCCGAAGGATTCGCCTTTTACTCCGCCTGTCTGTTTTACCCAATTTTTATTTTTGCTGAGTTCGTTACCTGTTGTTTTGAGTTTATATTTTATGAAGTCGAGTTCTTCAGGTTTGAAATTTTCAGGGTTTATCATATCGACGACTTTTATGTTTTCGATTCCTTTTGCCTGAAGCTGACGAAGGAATGTTTGTTTTATAAAATATCCGGCAGGGTCCCAATCAACTATTGAATAAAGATAATAAGTCGGGTTTTCGTAAAAGTCAGTATCTTTGCCCGGAACGACAAAAGAAGATGAAGAGATTTTCTCCATCAGTGCGGTTGTAAAATATTCGGTTGTCAGGTGCGACGGCTGACCGCCGAGGGCAATATATGAAACGCCTCCCTGTTCGCTGATCAGTTCGAGCGTGTTCAAATGTCCGGCTTTTTCTGCGAAAACAATAATATGAGGATTTTTGTCGCCGATTTTCCAGTTATGGCGATTCTCGTCAGCAAGTCCCAGATCCGCATACTGGAACAGATTATATTTATAAGTCAATTCGACTAATACCGAATTGATAATTGTATCATCGCCCTGGTCCAATATTCCAAGTCGGGAGAAGACGGGTTTTATGTGTGAATACCAAAGGGTTCGAATGTTGCCTTCAACCGGATGTGATTTCCCTTGTTTGATCCAATGATAAAGCTGCCAGATTATATTTTTAACATAAACAGGTTTAACCATATTGGCAGATGACAAAGCGCCGAACTCATCAAACAGTTCTTTTTTAGATAAGAAACGCAAATCCTTTTCATACATTTTTATCCGTTCATGTTTAAGAATTTTTTCTACGCGGTTATATGGAAAGATATTTTTTAATGTTGGAACGCCAAGATATTTTTTTACTTTTGACGCATGTCCGCTTGATGAAGGAATATCAATTTGTTTTCCTGCTATGTTAAAAACAAGATAAACATCTTTCTGAACTGTTTTATATGAATACAGATTATCAAGATTTACAATGTAACTTTTATGACATTTTTTGAAGTTTGAAAAATCCTTGAGCTGCTTCTCTATGAAATGAAGGGGTTTTACTGATTTTATTATACTTCCATTGAGCAGATAGACGGATGACCCGTCTTTCTCCGAATTTATATACGCAATTTCTGTTATTGAAACTGGAACAAGTTCGGTTTTCGTATGAATCAATAATTTACTTTTTACAGTATCGAATAAGCTGTCTGTCATAATCAAAAATCAAAAAAATCCTTTATTGGTTTTATGTATGTATAACTTACCGGAACTTCGGTTTTCTTTTTGCCTGCCGAGTAAATGAGAGTGCGGCCGTAGTCAGACATTTTTATACTTTCGACATTCTGCAGATTAGCAAAATAGCTTTTATGCGTGCGGACAAAGAACGGATGGCCTTCAAACTTTTTATCCATATTGGCCAGGCTGTCAAAATTAAAAAATTCGGTTCCGTCAAGAGTAACGATTTTTAGGCGGTTTTCTTCAGTTGTTACAAAAAGAATATCTTTAATTTTTACGATACGGACTTCGTTTGAGTTATCTGAAGTCGTTACAGTGATAAAACTGTATTTCGGCTGAAGCAAAAGTTTGATTTCCTGATATGCGGCTTGAAGCGTGTCGAGTTCCTTTTTAACGGCTTCAAGGGTTACAGGTTCAGCGTCTTTTACTTTTGGCTTACTTGTCTTTGGTTTTGGTTGCTTTGCCTTTGACATTCTTTTTGCCTCCTTTTGATCTAAGTTTTTTCACTTCGTCATTATCGTTCTTGTCAGGCGTCAAAATTTCCAACGGGGAATAAACACGATATTTTGACTTTTTGGCAAAACCTCTATCCAATAATTTAACACAACGTTTTTTTATCAGTTTATCAATATTATTTTTGATTGTCTGCGGAGCTTTAAAATTACAATATTTGTAGAGATCGCCATAACTCGCTTCACATTCTTTTTTCCCGAGACCTATTGTCCACCAAAAAAAACGCGTATAAATAATCTGTGCAAAAGGTTCCAATTTAGGAGCCAATTCCTCAAGATATCGTTTCCATTCCTGAAGGATACGAAGCTGTTCTTTATCTGTGAGTTTATTTTCTTCTTCAGTATCCATTTAATTACCCTCCATAAAATTATTATAGTATTTATTTTAACACTACATTGAATAAAATTCAAACATTATTTTAAAATTGATATTCAGCGCCGATCTGATAACTCTGCTTAGAGCTGTCAGAATGATTTCCGGCTGAAATTTCATAGTCACGATTGTAAACCCTGAATTTACTTTTTATTACCAGCTTATCGTTATGTTTATAATCCCAGTTGAAAAGAACGGTCGAAGTGTTGGCGTTATTTTCAGCTTTGTTCGGAAATATATGTCTTTTATATCCGAACTTCAAAAGATACCTCTGCTTTTTAGAATTGAAAAACCAATTTTTTTCTGGTTCTTTCTTGGTCTGATAAATTAAAGACACTGCTCCTGATGTCCAGTCATTTTCTTTGAAGTCTGATTCCGTCAGATCATACGAAGATTTTCTGACGTTTCCTTCAAGTTTGAAGGTCAGCGGTTCGCTTAAGCGAAAGCGAATGTATCCGAAAATAGTTTTTGTATTATTTGACAGTCCTGTATCTGATAGATTTTCATATTCTTTGTCGTTCACTTTATATGAAAGTGAAAAGAAACTTGTTTTACTGAGTTTCTGACTGAAGCCAATCTTTTTCAGGTCGTATTTGTAATATGTTTCTGTTGTCGCAATATCCTGTTCATAGTCGTCTTCTTCGGAAGATTCGACCCAGCGTTCGCCGCCTTCGACATAACCGAATACTTTGGGTTTGAATGTTTCAGGTTCCGGATCATCAGCAAGCAGCGGCTGGATAATCCAAAGCATCAAAACCACAGATAATATAAGTTTGAGTTTCATTTGAAACCACCTCCAAAAATTTTATTTTTTCTGATACGGGGGAATCGTATCTTTATAAATAAACTTTGTGCCTCTGTCGTCTTTTACAACTTCAATAACCAATGTATCACCGGTGCGGTTTTGTAAAGTTACGATGACAGCTCCCTGATTTATAAACTGGTCGAGTTCTGCTTTTGTGATTTCCTGACCTCTTTCCTTTTTATGAGAGATATAATCCATTTTTAAGGTTTGGAACATTGTGTATATGATTGCGCCAGGGTCTTTAAATTTAGACTGCTGTGAGCGCGTTTTATAGCTATCCAGAAGGTAGTTTACAAGTTCGGGCTCTGATTTGGTCGAATTGACAATAAAAGTTGATAGACGCGGGTCTTTTGTTATGTCAAAAAGAGCCATGACCTGGGGTATTCTTTTCTTCTTAATTTTATATTTTTTGATGTATTCTTCTATCATTTTTGACCTCTATTTTAGGGCAGCCTTTCAAAATTGGTCTGAAAAGTGTCACTTTTGAGCGAAAATCGACCATTTTTGACCTGAAAAATACCCTGTTTTTTGACAATCCACAAAGAAAAAAGAAGCAAAAAAGAAATATTCTGCAAAACTGCGGATATATGTCTTTAAATCTCTTAATTTCTCCCCATCCCTTCCCCCTTGTATATAGTAATATACTTTCGTGCCACGGATAAAAAAAATAACTTTTTATTTTTCAATATCTTATCTCGAAAAACGTGACCGAAAAGTAATGAAAGCGTGACCGAAAAGTAATGACCTCGGTGTTTTTTAACAAAAATTACCTCCTGTTTTGCCTGACCGAAAAGTAATAAAAGTGTGACCGAAAAGTAATGACCTATATCGGTAATGCTTTATGTTTATGGAAGGAAAATTCCCCCCGTTTTGAATCATATTCATACGAAAAATTCAAAAGTTTAAGTTTTATAATTTCGTCTAAAGCTTTTCTTATTCTTTCCGCAAACTTTCTTGTCGTAGCAGCTTTAGATTGTATATTAACATCTATTCTTTCAGCCAAGTCAGATAAGGAAATTTTTCCATTGTATTTCTTGTCATAAAGGATAAAATTTAACTGCAAAAGCATATTGAAAGCATATCGTTCCTGAAGATGATCTAAAGAATTTATGACCTCACTATCAAGCAGCTTACGCATTGCTTTTTCCTGTTCATATACCTTTTTAAAATCTTCAGTGAGATATATTTGAACGAATCCTTCATTCCTTTCTATAGTTCCTATAATACTCAACGTCTTTGACTTAAAGTTTCTCAAGCTTTCAAACTTAGTGTCGTTTATAGCAAAGAATTTCACTGACTTTTGAAAATCCCAAAATGTCTTATCTGATAAACCAAACTTTTTAAAAAACTCAGATGTCGGCATTTTGAATGTAAATTCGTTTTTGACTGCCTGAGCCATAAGCCATAAAAGAAGCTGCCCTTTTTTCTCGCTCATTCCTTTTGAGCTGTATCGGGTGATGGTTCTCTTTCCTTCCTTAAAAACAACTTCTCTTTGCCGACCAGTGAAAATTTTCGGAACTTCGCTTGCCTGTATTATACTCGGTTCACGGTTCGGCTTTGAAAGTTCATTTGCTTTTTTTACAGGTTTGATTTTCTTTTCTGAAGGAGTTATCTTGTTCCACATCCGATCAAAGTATTGTTTCTGATTTTTAGTCAGATGACCTTTGCTCTTTTCTTCGTTCGGAGTTTCTTTCCAGAGATTGTATGTTTCGTCTTCGGAAATATTATATTTTTCCTGCAGGCGTTTTATGATAGACATTGAGCGTTCACTCGGAGATTTATCGGATGATTCCTGATGTTCAAAATCGCCAGTGATATTTTCCAGTAACATATAATCGTTATTTGCAGTAATGCTCTTGATGATTGGCGTATATTTCTTATAAAAATTAGTGTATTTGATTTCAATATATTTTGTAAGCAACCATGACCAGACTTCTCTGAATTCCAATGCTTTGGATTTATCAAAATGAATTAGTTTCGTTTGCGGAGGAGGAAAGTATTTTGATTTATAGTTATAAGTATTCGGCAGGCGGTAGATTTGATTTATATTACTGCCACCGGAATCAACATGGCCTGAGATATGATTGCCGACAATTTTCATAACTGACAAAACCTGTTTCCAATAATTAACATTTTTGACAGGCTGAGGATATTTCAGAAGCCAGAAAAGCTGAAGGTTTCCCGGACTGGTTTCAACAGCACACTGCAGAGGAAACGGGAAGCCGCTCAGGTTAAAGTCATTTGATATAAGCTGCGGATTTATCAGAGATGACGGAATATCATCAAAATATGGAAAGGTTGTTATGTTTTGAACATCGTCTTCCTTGCGTACATTTTTCTTCAATTCCTGAACTGAAAAAAACACTTCAATTTTTCTATCAGGATCAGCGGATTCCTGAATTATGTTTTCACAGATATTGTTTGTAATGAATTTTGAATAGAGAACAAATCCTTTGTTATAACCTATACTTTTAATGTTTTCGCCGTTGTATTCAAGATCAAGAGCACGACGCGCGCCCAAGTTTATTTGTGTCGGCAATAAACTTTCTTTTGACGGGTCTGATGGCGAAGTAGTGCGTTTCATAAAGAATATGACTGCTCGTTTCTGCTTCGTCATATTAGCGTAATACATTAAGAATTGGCGGAGTTGTTCGTTCTCCGGAGTTTTCGTCTGATTGCTTATCAAATTTTTTGAATTGACAATTTCAGAATTTTGAGTATTATTATTGTCAGAATCTTTATGGTTCATATTGTTTTCTTAAAGACCGGAACTAACTTTTCGACGGCGAGTTTCGGTCTTTTTTTTTACCTCTCAATATCTATTTTATTGAATACTACCTTAATTTAGAGAAATTTGCAAGTTTTTTTTTATTTTTTTATATACTCCTGAAAGTCTGGTGTCCAGCGGAGCGAGAACAGACGGCAGGAGTAGACAAGCGAAGGCAGAAAGCCGAAGCGCGGCAGGTTGAATATTTGCGGAAAGAAGTTTGATTTTTTCAGGATAGAACCACCTAACAATAATATATTTTTTCGGACAGGCTCAAAAAAAATTTTTCTTTCAAAAATCTGAACTGTCAAGAATAAGCCGGAAAAAATTTATTTTTGGAGGCTGGTTGTTTTAAAAATTTTTGGATACCCTTTTGGGCTGCTCACAAAAAATTTTAAAAGAAATTCTTTACTGTCAGAGATTTTTGAGACACAATCAAAATGGCCTGTCGAAAAAATATTCAATACTTTTTTTGAATTTTAGGGAGTCCCAGAAAGGGACGGCGGGCGCTTTGCTCCTTGCTATGCTCCGGCGGGCAGGGTGTGAGCGAAGGCAGAAAAAAACACGGCTGAAAAATCAGGAAATTTTTTCTGCGGTGTTTTTAGTGTTGAATATTTGTTTTTTTGCACCTGCGTGCGTGCGTGAACACGCATATGCAGGTAAGCAAAAAATGTGACAGCAAGGATGCTGGCACAAAAATTTCAACACGGTTTCTGCCGTAGCGAACTATAAAATAAATTTATGCGTAGGCGGAGCGGTAAGATAATCTGTTGAAGCAAAGCTGAAACAGTTTATCGAGCGAAGCCGAAGCATACCGATTTAGCGGAGTAGTTGAGCAAAAAGATAATCTGCCGGAGCGCCAGCGGAGGCTGTTTATCTGCGAAACTGCGTAGCGTATTAAAAGCGGAGTGAAGCTGAAAAAGAAAAATCACTGCTGAAAAATATGGAATTTTTTAGCTGTGATTTTTAGTGTTGAAATCTGTTTTTTTGCGTAAGCAAAAAATGTGACAGCAGGGATGCTGGCACAAAGATTGAAACACGGCTTTTCCTGCGGAACGGAGCGATTAAAGACAATGGAGCGCAGCGACTTCCACTTGCTGACCGCAGGGAAGCAACTCCCTCCCGACCGAAAGGAAAGAAAAAAGCCAGTATGTCCTGAGCGCAGCGAAGGCCAGCCGGAACGCTCCAAGCCAGGCGACACGACACAGAAACTTTAAAATTTTTCAGAGTGTCAGTCTGGATGGAGCGTGGAGGCTGAGCGGATATGTAAGCATATCCGACCTCTGCTGCCGTCCGTGTGATGAGCCGTGATATGTTCAGATATCACTGTGATATCTGACGTAGCCGGCTCATCACGCAAAAGACGGCAGGTACTGGCTTAATTTTCTGGACTGAAGGGAGGGAGGGAGTTCTCCTTGCTTTGCTTAGCGTAGCCGAAAAATCAGAGGTCGGAAGAATAACGGCTCTGATTTTTCGGCGGAGCGGACATTGTTGTTTTTCTTGCGTGGCTTGCAAAGCGGAGGCATAAAGGCCGAAGTCCGAAGAATTGAGGGATGGAAGGTCTTTATGCCGGAGCGCCGTGTTCTATTTTTTTTAGGTGCATCTCTTGACATTGAGTTTTTTCTGTGTTATATTTAATACAAACTTTGCGTTCGTTTGGATTTCATTGTGGCTTTAGCCATAGCATTATTCTGTGGTTTTACCGACTCAGTTGAGGAGGTAAAAATCATGATAAACTTAAATATTAAAAGCATTGTTTCTGTGGTGGCTCCATTTGTGTGGTTCCATGGCGGTGAAAACCACCAAGTTATAATGTGGCTAAAAAAAGAATGAAATCCGTTAAGCGATAAATGGAGCAGGGGGTTCGAATCCCCCGTCCACACCCATCTTTTTATACAATTTCAAAATTCAAAGCTCTCTATTTGCGTTCATCAGAATGGCTCAAAAAATGAGTTTTTTGGCTGATTTTCAAAAAATATGCGTTTTTCTTGCCGTTTAATCTCTGTGGTTGGCATTGGATTTTAGTTGGTGGAGCTGGTTGGAATATATGTTTGTTTCTGTTATGCCGAAAGGCAAGGAATTGACTTTAAGTCAAAATTTCAGGATTTAACGGCAAAAAATTGAGTTGAAATAAGGTCGGAGAAAAAAAGAACGGCTATATGTTTTTTTGAGAGAAGTTTGAAAAAATCGGGGTCTTAAACCGGAATCAGGAAACTTTGAGGGGTTCGTGTTAAAACTTTATTTCAAAGGTTATCTTGCCGCTGGCGACTTTGCCGCCTTTAAATTTGATGTCAGGTTTGAAGATGATTTCAGGATCGGAGCTGAGTTCGATTCCTTTCTTTTCGATGATCTTCAGAATTTCTTTGTTAAGTTTTGCAGGCAGAATTTTTCCGAGTGTTTCGGAAAGTTTGTCCTGCTTTTCTTTTTTAGGCATTTGTGGTTCCTCCTTTTAGCCTGTCGTCTAATCCTAATTTGAAAAGTTCGTTCGTTATGTTTGCATGAAAATAATTTTTGTAGTCTGCAGCTGCTCTGTGAAAGTTCAATAAAAATTCTGTGTTTGATTCAATCTGTTGTTCTGAATATGTAATGTCTGTTTCGGGTTGAAAACCAAAATGTCCGGTTAAGATTTTCTGTTGCCAAATTTTATGGCGTTTCAAAGGGTTTCCATTTTGAGTGATTGTTAAGAGTTCTTTAATTTTAGGAATTGGATTTTGTTGCTGAAATTTTTGATTGTTGAATGTTTCCGGAAGATTCAAGATTAAAATGTCTTTGACTTTATCGACTGCAGCATCAAAGCGTTTTGTGTTATCAATTAAAGTTTCGTCAATCATACGACCGGTTTTATAAGTCCATTGTTTATATGGTAAATCCGGATTTGTGTTGACGGTCAAATGACCGACCGGTAAAAACTTCATCAGCATATAAACATAATTTTTCAGCCAATCTGGCAAGAAACTGATCCATTTAAACGGCGGATGACCGTTGATAAGTTCAAGGTCGTTTCTATCGCTCAAGAACGGACTGAATCCTTGATGAGAAAAACTGTCAGCCAATACATGCAGAAATATTCCGAGATATTCAGGAAAATAATTTTCATTTTGCTTTTCCTGTAAACTGCTCATCATCCTGCTTATAGAAAACGAATCGGACTGAACAATGGATTTATCAAACAGATTGTTTCCACGAAAGCCAGGCGGAAAATGAAACGGCAACCAAATTTTGATTTGGTCTTCAATTCGTAAATTTGAATGATCAAACATTTTATGCGCTGTGATTATTTTTGAAAGTGTCTGAACTTTGCCTGGTTCTGTTGAATCATCTACATACTGCGATGCGCGAGCGATCCGCAGAGATAATGTTTCATTGTAGCCGATAGTTCGACATAAGATATATACGACATTGTAATGAAAATCTATTTGCATTTACTAAACTCTAAACACGTTCCTGGAAATTTTATTCCTCCTCGAAATCAATATCCAACTGATGAAAAGTTTCAATTATTTTATCTTCATAGTCCTGTTGTGTAATAGAACCGTTAAGCGCTGTAATTTTAATTTCTAAACTATTAAATTTAGATTGCAAGAGATTCATAACTCCCATTACATTCGCAACCTGACCACGCGGGACATTAAATTTCAAACGAACATTTTTTTTAAGTTCGGTTTTCTGTAATGTATCATCTTCATTATTATCATCATCATCCGTATCGCTTACTTCAGTGTATTCATTTTCTGTATGTTCATCGTTGTTTGAGGATTCTTCATGAGATTCCTGACTTGATAATTCCTGCTTCTTTTTTTGTTCTTTTGCAATTGGTTCCGAAATTATTATTTCATTGCCAGATAGAGAAACGGTAGCTGTTTGTTTGAAATATCTGCATATTACTTCATCACCGTTAAGTTCACCCAAGCCAAATAATCCTGTTTTTACGCCTTCTTCTATACCGTCAATAATTACATTCTGATTTATTATTCGCGTAGAACCCGGTGTTTTTATAAATGACTGATACAACTGTTCAGTTAAAACATATTGTTTCCCAGTAAGAAATTTTTCTCGAATTACCAAGGGGGCAATTCTTTCAAGAATTTTTCCTTCTGAACGCAACTTGTTATAAGCTTCACGATCTAATTCTAAATTTTCGCCATATGTCGGTATCCCAAGGTCTATTTCTATAAGTTCATCCTTATCAGGAACAGCTATTATTCTATATAAACGCCTCAATGATTCTTTGATTTCCTTCTTTGCTTTTTGTAATTCAGTTTTAACTTCTTTTTTCTGATCAGGTGTTAAACTTAAATTAGTATCCTGCTCTATCAATTCATACGCAATCTGTTTTTTCAAAGATGATACAAATACTGCACGTTCTGATTCAAGAGGATAAAGGAAAAAAACTATATTTCTGTATACTCGCGGCATTTTCCCTTTATTTTTAAGAATATCAGAAATTGTATCTTTGTTTTTCTTTGCCATAATAATTAGCTTTAAATCTTCAGAATCATATACATTAGCCGAGTTTTCTTCCCAAATAAAAACTTTGAAACATCCGCCTTTAATGCTACCGCGCAACAGTTCTTGTTCCAAAGCAATCAATTTTTCAGATTTAATATTATCCATCTTTGTTAAAACAATACGATTCAAGTTAGGCTGATTTCTGAAAAAATATTTTTCACTAATATTTTGAAGATAGAAAAGTTTACTTCTCAACTGATCTATTGCTTCAGCTATTACACTTGATGGATTCGAAACAGTAGTTGCCGAACGCTTAATTTCACTTGCCGTAACACCCTGTTCAGAGCCGCCTGAAAAAGAATACATAAATATTGCGGTTGCTGACCGAGTACCTAAATTTAGTCCCTGATATGCATTTCCCAAAGATGTATCTACTTTTTTAGCACCTGCATCAAAATCAGAAATATCAGCAGCTATCACAGCGTTAAATTCCGGTCCAATATGTTTTAACAATTCCTGGCGAATTTCCTGATTTTTCAAAGAAAAATCAGCTAAACTGATATACGGAATATTGGTTTCTTTCAATGCGTAAACAACAAGCGCGAGTAATCTTAAAACACCACGAGTTCTTTGAAATGAAGTAAAACTTCCCCATCGATGATATAATATATCTATGACATCAGGCATAAATGGATATGCGTCTATAAACCTGTTTCTATACTCTGACGGTTCTATCCCAGGAGGAAGCAGACCTTCATTCTCAATATACGTCATAAATTCAGACACAATTTTTTTGATTTCTTTTTCCTTTAAATCACTAAATAATCGCCGCCTAATTACTTTTGTTATCTCATTTTCCTGAACCGGAGTTTTAATGATTTCACGCCGTCCTGTAATATTCTGCAGTTGAAGAACGATGTCTTCTCCTCGCTGTGTATGATTATACGGATTACTTGGCGTTGTAGTAAATACAAGTGAAACATTATTAACCGAACTTATTACATTAGAAAGATTTTGTATAAAAGTAAGGGTCAATGTAGTAAGGGTGGATTTTTCGACAGAAACAGCATCAGCCACGTTAAGATACGGAATTAATTCATCAATGAGGATAAGAGCTGGTGAATTTTTTTCAAGAAGTTCTTTTATTTGATCGCCACCAGGAGGAACAGGTGAATTAAAATTTTTTATTTTTCCAGTCAATTGTTTTTCCATCAATCCCCAAAGTGTATCAAACTGCTGCGCATTACTGCCTGTTTTCATTTTTTCGCCGACCATAACAACACATTTAGCATTCCATTCGCGGGCTTTGTGATACATCGCTATCAAGGAATGTGTTTTACCGCCACCAAACGGAGTTTGTAACTGGATAACAGGATCGCCACCAGTGCCTACAACTCTTTTCTCGATAACATTCAGCAAGTCTTTAAGACCTTCAGTAAAATATGTCTTATTAAAAAACGTTTCAGCATTTCTATATTCTTCAGGTCCCTGATTATGGTAAACATCCCAAAGATCAGCAGCAAAGATGTCTATAGTCAGCCTTCCCTGTAATATATCATTATGCGGTATTGCTACAGTATGGAACGTATTCATTAAATAGCCTCCTCAATCCATGATTTTATAGTCTGAACTTCACTATCCTTTTCAACTATTTCTTTAACAAATGCCTGAAAATTCGGCTTTTTTTCAATATTCGGAATGCTGTGCATTTTTTTTGGATCATCAGGCAAATCATAATTTTTAGGTGATATTCCATTTTGTTTTGCGCGATAAATTAACCATCCTTCCAAGTATGGAGTAACCTGAACAACTTTAAGAGAATTGTTATTGTTACGCCTAAATAATTTTGCAGTTTCAGAAGATTCTACCTGGATATAATTATTCATCTCCGCAGGTTGTATGCTACCCGGATCTTCATCAACAAGTCCAGCAGCTTTATTCTGTTTTTTCACCAATCCAAGAACTTTCCCTTTGCCGCCCTCATGTTTAATTTTCTTTCGGGATACACCGAGACACTTAACAAAAAACTCATCAGCAAAACATTCAACAATAATCATTTGCCTGCCTCCTCAAAGTAAGCATTCAAATTAAAAAATGGATCACTATCAACAAGAGCAGGCATTTCACTTTCCTGAATTTTTCTTACTTTTGTCTGAAATTCATCAAAATATGTAATAAAAATATTTACCGAATCTTTAGGCGCTTTTTCAAGAACCGCCATAAGCAAATACGGATTATGTGTTGCAATGAAATATTGATTTGTTTCATCCATAGCGATACGCTCACCTAAAAATTTTGTATAATAGGGGAATGCGTGCGCTTCAGGTTCTTCAAAAACAAGCGTAGAATTTTTATTTGATTCCATTGCCAACATATAAAAAATAATACGCTGTAATGTATCTGAAGTAAGGACATACGGATAATTTATTATTTCATCGCCAACCTGTTTCTGGACTTCAAATTTATTTTCCTGCGGTTTTCTGACTAATGATAAATCATATTTTTTAAAAAATTCTTTCATAAGGTCACGGTGATCCTGGCTTCCGTTAACAACAGAAAACATATTGTTTCCGTCAGGCGGCATCAAAAATGATGATGGCTGGCCTGGGAATGATTCTTTGCGAACAAAACGATAAAATTTTATGAACTGAAGTTCTGATGCCGACGCACTTGAAGACAGAGCATTGCCTGTATAGTCATTAAATTGCGCAACTGGATGGGGATTAGATTTTCCTGCCTGTTTTGAAACCAAAAATCGATTATTTTTCAACTCTATACTAATACAAGCGCCGATAGGAGCAGTGCTCACTTGCAAAACGCGGTCAACAAGGTCATCATAAAATAAATTCTGTAATCCCTGAAAGCGAACATATCCCTTTATATTATTAAGATAGCAGCACCAACTTAAAAGCCCCATTGCTTCAAGTATATTGGATTTACCGGTATTTGGTTCACCAATGAATAAATTGATTTTTTTACAATCAATTTCCAAATTCCTTATTGATTTAAAATTCTTTATTGATAACTGACTAATCATTTCAGCATCCTCCTTTTTGAATTTTCTTATATTAGTCTCTGATTCTGCGCTTCTTTTATAAGCCGTTCTTTTCCTGCAAGAAATCCATCCAATAATTTTTTTTCTTTGTTATCTGTAGGCAAAGTTTCGGAAACAGCCTGCGCTACGCGATAAAAAACTTCTTTTGAACCGAAATCAGTTTTCTGCAAAATTTCGAGTATTTGATCTCGTTTTCCTTTTTCCCAAAGAAGCAAAACAGAATGAAGAACATCAATCAAATCTTCTGAATCTTTCAAGTCTTTAACATTTCTGTCCTGCGGACCAAGAACTTTTACAAATTCTTTTTCCTTGACTATAAAACTATGTCGTCCCCATTCCTGCGTAATATCAATACTACAGCTTGCCGCAAGTTTTCTTGCCTCGTCAAAATGAATTTTTACAACACCATAATTCCAACGGTATAAAACATAAAAACGAGTAAGGTCAGAAATTTCATCGGAAAAACCGTTATGTAAAATCTGATGAACCGCATAATCTGTCGCGAGTTTCTGGACATCTTCCAAAAGACGGGCGGCGCGAATTTCATTGCCTTCATAGTCCATTACTTTTTCATATTTGCCGAATATCTCAATTGCGGAACCAATCGCAGCAATAAAGAAATCAGCTCCACTGATTCCTTCTGCCCAAAGACGATCGAGTTTTTTATGCATATTTTTTTTTAAACAATCTTTTATTTCCTCATAAAATCCTGTTTGAGTTGTTTCTATTTTTCTTGCTATGATATATATAGAAGAAGCTAATGCCGCCGCTTCATTAGCTCTTAACCTTGTAGACATTTCCGTGCTTATCGGCCAAGCAGCAGTAACAACCAATCTTGAATCAAGTAAAGAGTTTATTACCGATTCCCATCCTTCTGTTGTTTTGTATGCATATACAATAATTGCAATTCCATTTTTTTTTAACAATCTATATATTTCTTTGAATGAATCTTTTAACATCTTTTCGAAGTATTCTTTTCCGTTTTCCCAACCGCTTGGACCATTTGTATATGCAACAATTTCATTTTTCTTAGGTGTCAACGGTGTCGAAAATAAATCTGGATACAAATCACCTATAATTCTTTTTAACCAAACATAAAAAAAATCAGAAAGATATGAATATGGCACATTATCATAATAAGGAGGATCTGTAAAAATTGCATCGAAATATTCATTATCAAAAGGAAGGGATGTTGCGGATGAATTAACAACAGTCCCCTTATTTTTAAACATATCCGGCTCTAATTGAGAAATAATGTCTTTTGTTATATCAATTTGACTTAACCAGTTTCCTGTTAATGTTCCAAACGGGTTTTGTTCAGAATAATCAAAAACCATTGGAATAGCTTGCCTTCCAAATACATTAAAACTTCTTTCCCCCAACGGCTCCCACCAACACAACGAGGCATTATAGCTTGAATGTCTACTCAAGGCTAATGCTAAATATGTCACAATAACTTTTGCATATAACAAATCATAACCTTTATCAATCATTTCTTTATATGCTTTTCTAATCTTTTCAGAAAAAACTACTAAAGATAATTTTTGCCTATAATTAAACAAATCTCCCCATTTATCCAACCCATAAACCCAAACATTTATTACTCCAAAAGTTAATGGTACTCTTGTCAATGGCTCGTCTGGCACCGGGTTGATTCCATTAGTATTTAACAATTTCGATATTTTTTCATAACAATATTTTTCTGATGATTTATATATCTCCAAGTCACGCTCGGATGCAATTCGATACATTTTTTTATTATTTTGATTATAGACAATTACAAGTAATGATTCTATTGATTTTCCATCCTGAAATAGTTTTCGTGTATCTTGCGCAGAAATTGATGAACCACATAATGGACAAGTTGCCACTGCACGTGAAACTGTTCCTAAATCAGGATTAAAATCTTTAGGCATTTTTTCATATCCATCTCCTACTATCTTAAAAAAAAGTTTTTTATTTTTTATATATGGAAATAACGCTATCTTTTTATTTTTTTTCTTTGATAGCCAATATTGTCTTATTAGTGGTATTTCAGTTATCGTTCCGTGTTCATCAAAGCAATTCGGATTTTGGCATTTAATAGCTCTTGCCCATAAAAAACCTAATATTTCTTTATTATTATCATGCATTGTGTAATATTTTTCAATTTCTGATTTTACTGTAAATTGTAATCGAAAACTGCCACAAGATTGTAATTGAAAAGTGACACAAGC
>DAINAU010000003.1:0-55516 GCA_036733285.1 bacterium | reverse complement strand
TGCAAACTCGGACAGAACGTTTATATCGGCGGCAAGGTAAAAATCGGGAATAACGTTAAGATTCAAAATAATGTTTCAGTCTACGACGGAGTTATTCTCGAAGATAATGTTTTTTGCGGACCGAGTATGGTATTTACAAACGTATTTAATCCGAGATGCGAAATTGTCCGGAATAATATGAGCGCATACAGGAAAACTCTTGTTAAAAGAGGCGCTTCAATTGGCGCCAACGCTACTATAGTCTGCGGAGTTACAATAGGAAAATACGCGTTTGTCGGCGCCGGAAGCGCGGTTACTAAAGACATACCGGATTTTGGACTCGTATATGGAAATCCAGCGGTTCAAAAAGGATGGATTTGCAGATGCGGCGAAAAACTTTTTATGAAAAACAAGAATGAATACGAATGTAAAATTTGTTTTGCGAAATATGTTTTGAAAGAAAACGGACTTGAAGAAATATTAAGAATCGGCAATGAATTTTAAAATTAAATTTTTATTACGTTCAGTTGCTTTTTATGAATAGAACTGAATAGCAATAAATTTTAATCAAATAAATAAGGATTAATTTTATGAAAAAAAATTTTGTATTGATTGGAGCCGGAGGATACATAGCTCCCAGACATTTACAGGCGATAAAAGAAACCGGACATAATCTTGTCGCCGCGCTTGATAAAAATGATTCGGTGGGAATATTGGATAGGTATTTTTTTGACGCTGATTTTTTTACGGAGTTTGAACGTCTTGACAGGCATATTGAAAAACTTCTTTTCGAAGGCGATAAAATCGATTATGTCAGCATTTGTTCTCCGAACTATCTTCACGACGCTCATATAAGATTTGCTCTTAGAATAGGAGCGGACGCTATCTGTGAAAAACCATTGGTATTAAACCCTTGGAATCTGGACGCTTTACAACAGATTGAAAATAAAACGAATAATAAGATTTATTGTATTCTTCAATTGAGACTTCATCCGGCGTTATTAAATTTAAAAAACAAAATCCGCGCTCAATCGACAACCAAAAAACATAAAATAAATTTACGTTATATAACGTCGCGCGGAAAATGGTATAATTATTCTTGGAAAGGCAGTATGGAAAAATCAGGCGGATTGACTACGAATATAGGAATACATTTTTTTGATTTACTTATATGGATTTTCGGCGGAGTTAAGAATTTTGAAGTTTCTTTTGCCGATGAAAAAAAATCAAGCGGAACAATTGAACTTGAAAACGCGGATGTGAACTGGTTTTTATCAATTGATAAAAACGATTTGCCCGATAATTGGAATAAACCAACTTTTAGATCCTTGACAATAGATAACGATGAAATCGAATTTTCCGAAGGATTTACCGATTTGCACACAAATATCTATAGAGAAATTCTGTCGGGCAGGGGATTTGGAATTGAAGACTGCAGAAAATCAATCGAATTGGCGTATAATATCAGAAATTTTAAAATTTCAAAATAAGCATTGGAACAAAAAATGAAAAGTAAAAAAGTCATATCATTATGCAAACCTGAGTTTTCTTCAAAAGCGCTCGAATATTTAAAAGAGGCGCTGGATAGCGGCTGGGTAACTCAAGGACCCAAAACAAAACTATTTGAAGAAAAACTCGGAGACTATTTGAATAATAAAAATTGCATAGCCGTTTCAAACTGCACTACGGCTTTGTTTTTATCTCTTTTTGTTAATAATATCGGACGCGGAGACGAGGTTATTGTTCCGTCGTTTACTTTTATTGCTACGGCGAACGCAGTAAAGCATACCGGCGCGAAACCTGTTTTCTGCGATATTGACATTAATACTTACAATATTGACCCTGAAAAAATAGAAAAATTAATTACTTCTAAAACTAAGGCTATTATACCAGTGCATCAAATGGGACTGCCGGCAGATATGGATAAAATAAATGTTGTAGCTAAAAAACATAATTTATTCGTAATTGAAGACGCGGCTTGCGCAATCGGTTCTGAATATAACGGAAAGAAAATCGGCGATAGCAAAAATATTTGTTGTTTCAGTTTTCATCCGAGAAAGATTATAACAACGGGCGAAGGAGGATTAATTACGGTTCCAAATTTGAAATTGAAAAAAAAACTTGAAAGTTTAAGGTCTCACGGCGAAGCAATCGACGATATAAAAAGACATAAATCCCAGAAACCTGTTTTTATGAAATATTCTAATTACGGATATAATTTCAGATTGAGCGATATTCAGTCTGCAGTTGGATTAAGTCAGCTTGAATCCGTTGAACATTACATCCAAAAAAGAATAAAAAACGCCGGATTGTATAAAAAATATTTTTCTGCCGTTAGTCGGATTTTACTTCCATATACGCCTGATAAGGTCAGGGCGAATTATCAAAGTTATTGCGTAAGACTCGCTGGCGCCGCTAAAAAGTTTAGAGATAATTTAGTTGAGAACTTAAGAAAAAAAGGAATTTTATGCACGATAGGCATACAGCCGGTTCACAGACAGAAAATCTATAACGATATAAAATCAGAATTAAAAAACACTGAATTATGTTCGGATACGACTATCATACTTCCTATGAATCATCAGCTTTCTGAAAATGATATTGAATATATATCCAACCAAGTTATCGAACTCTCAAAGTAAATTCGTTTTACAAAATTAATTAAATTAAATATTTTGAGAAATAAAAAATATGATTAAAGAAATATTTCCAAAACAAATAACAATAGAGCTTACCAACGAATGCAATTACAAATGCATTATGTGTCCGAGAAATCATTTCGATATGAAAACCGGATTTATGGGCGAAGTTCTGTTTAAAAAAATATTATCTGAAATTCAAGGAAAAAAAATCGACGTTATTCCTTTTTTCAGAGGCGAAGCTCTGCTGCATCCGGATTTTATAAAATTTTTATCTAAAATAAAAGAAACGATAAATGGAAAAATACTGCTTGCCACAAACGGTTCTTTATTGACGGAAAAAATAAGCGACGCCGTATCTGAAATAGGAATAGATTTCATTTCATTCAGTCTGGATTCGATAAACGAGGAATCTTATAAAAAAATCAGGGGAGCCGATACGTTTAAAACGGTTTTAAAGAATATCGATTATTTTTTAAATAAGTCGAGGGGTAATGTTATCGCGCAAGCGTCGGCTGTCGCGATAAACGGCGAACAAAAACAAAAGGATAAATTTATAGAATACTGGAAAAATAAAGTTGATAGAGTTAGGATTTATTGCGAACATAGTTCGGGCGGGAATTTCGGCAAGGTTGGAGATGATTCGGAAACAGGAATTCAGAGAAAAGCTTGTCATAAACCTTTTCAAAATATCGTTATATGCTGGGATGGAAAAATAGCTTTATGCAATCATGATTGGAAAGCCGAAGAATTCAGATTTAACGCAAAAACAAAATCAATAATGGAAATATGGAATTCGGAAGAGTATGAAATAATAAGAAAAAATCATAATGAAAATAATTTTTCGCGCAAATCAGTCTGTTTTGCCTGCGATCACTGGCTTGAATTTTATGATGATTCCATCAAGGGCGAATTGTATTTAAACCCGGATAGCGCATTAAACGTTAAGTGAAGTAGCGATTCCAATTGGAATCGCTTTTTTTCTAAAACATAGATGTATTATTGCGATTTAGATATAAAATCGCAATTTATGTTAAAACTTAGGAATTAATAAATTATGTGCGGAATAGCTGGAATTTTTAATATAAACGGCAGCTCTGTTTCAATGAATATTTTGAAGCAAATGACGGGGATTTTAAAGCATAGAGGACCAGACGGCGAAGGTTTTTGGAATGGCGGTTTTATTGGTTTTGGACATAGACGATTAGCTGTAATAGACGTTTCCGAAGCGGGCGCTCAGCCTATGATTTCGGAAGACGGTTCGATTTTTATTACCTATAACGGAGAGGTCTACAATTATAAAGAAATCAGGAAAGAACTAAAAAAAAGAAACTATTCTTTTAAATCCAATACCGATACTGAAGTTATATTGAAAGCATATCAGGAATGGGGACAGGAATGCGTTAAAATGTTTAACGGGATGTTTGCATTCGCTATATGGGACAAAAATAAAAATGAACTCAATTTATTTAGAGACAGATACGGAATAATCCCTGTTTACTATTATTTTAAAAATGGCGTTTTTATTTTTTCTTCCGAGATAAAATCAATTCTTGTTCACCCTGAAGTAAAGAAAAACGTTTGCCTGCCTGCGTTGAACGAATATTTTTCTTTTCAAAATATATTCACTGATTTGACTTTATTTGAAGGCATTAAGATTCTTTCTTCGGGCAGTTATATAAGTATTATTAAAAACGAAGTTGATTCTTTTTCGACAACTAAATACTGGGAATATTCTTTCAACGAGCAAAATAGCTTAAAAGATGAACGGGAATTGATTACCGAATTTACCGGTTTGTTTGAAAAAGCCGTAACAGGGCATTTGATAAGCGACGTTGAGATAGGAGCGTATTTAAGCGGCGGAATTGATTCGGGAGCGATTACTTGTATTGCCGCAAAAAATTTTAAAGATTTAAAGAGCTTTACCTGCGGTTTTGATTTATCAAGCGCGTCTATTGATGAAATGAATTTTGACGAGCGCGGAAAAGCGGAATTTCTTTCCAATCTATATAAAACCGAGCATTATGAAATAATTTTAAAAGCCGGCGATATGGAACGGATAATGGAGGACTTGATTTGGAGCCTTGAAGATTTGAGAATAGGTCAATGCTATCCGAACTATTATGTTTCGCGGCTTGCCGGAAAATTTGTGAAAGTTGCATTGTCGGGAACCGGCGGCGATGAATTATTCGGAGGTTATCCGTGGCGATATTACAGAGCGCTTGTGAATCAGAATATTGACGAATATGCCGAGAAATATTACAGATACTGGCAGCGTTTGATTCCGGATAGATTTAAATCGGATTTTTTTCTTCCAGATATTTTCAAAGAAACTGATAAACACCCGACAATAGAGGTTTTTGCCGAAATAATTAAACGGATTAATTCTTCAAATAAATCTGAAATTAAAACACCTGAAGAATATATCAATCTTTCGTTAAATCTTGAAGCCAGAACTTTTATGCACGGACTTCTTATGATAGACAATAAACTTGGAATGGCTCACGGTCTTGAAACAAGAGTTCCGTTTCTTGACAATGATTTGGTTGATTTCGCGTTGAAATTGCCTGTGAAATATAAATTAAAAAATATTAATGAGATTATGAGAATTAATGAAAACGAACCTGGAATTAAAACTCAAAAATTTTATAATCAGACCGGAGACGGTAAAATTATTCTTCGCAATGCTCTGAAAAAATATGTTCCTGATTATTATACTCAATTTAAAAAACAAGGATTTTCGGCTCCCGACGCTTCCTGGTTTAGAAACGAATCCGAAAACTATTTAAAGAGTATTTTGTTTAATAAGAACGCCGGAATATATAATTTTTTGTCGTATGATTTCGTGAAAAAAATTATTGAAAATCATCTGAGCGGTAAAGAAAATAAAAGACTTCTGATTTGGTCGCTTCTTTCCTTTGAGATATGGCTGAAAAAATTTTTCTCGGAATATTGATTTAAAAGTAATTTGTTGCTATTGTTTTATTGAAATATTATGATTGATATTATTAAAACTGTTTTTATTACAATTGATGTTGATTGGGCTTGCGACGAAGCGTTGAGGGATACTGTGAATCTTCTTGAAAAAAATGGAGTGGCGTCGACAATTTTCTGCACGCATAAATCTGAAATACTAAACGAATTATCAAACCAACCCGGAATTGAGCTTGGCATACATCCTAATTTTAATCCGTTGCTAAACGGCGATTTGGTTTACGGAAAAAATTTCAAGGAAGTCATAGGATATTTTTATAATCTTGTAGCTTCGCCGGTTTCCTTCAGATGTCATTCGATGACTTATAGTTCCCAGTTGGCAAACGTTTTTTCATCTTACGGACTGATTTACGACTGCAATTATTATATTCCGCATTATTCTGAAATAGAGTTGAAACCGTATCGTATGAAATGCAATAAATTGATAAAAGCGCCGTATTATTGGGAGGATGATTTATACGCTTTCGAACCGTCAAACAAACAAAAAATCGAGAATGATATAAAACTTCTCCTGTCGAAAAAAGGATTGAAAATATTTGATTTTCATCCCGCGCATATTTTTTTGAATACCAACGCTTTAAAAAAATACGAAGCCGTAAAAGATAAAATAAACGACGCCGATAAGTTTAAATTAGGAATGAATTCTTATTCCGAAGCGGGGATTCGTTATTTTTTTATAAAATTAATTGAATTCGCTTTAGACAGCGAATTTCAATTTAAATTGATTAAGGATATTAAAATATGAAAATTGCCGCTTTTGGTAGAACAAAAATATTTTACGATTCTGTTTTGTCGGTTTGTTCTGTTGGATATAATCCCGTGATTATCGGAACTTGTAAGGAATCGCCTGAATATTCAAGCGAAGAAGACGCTTTTTTAAAACTTGCAAAAAAAAACGGAGCCGACTTTTTTTTTGGACAGAACCTAAACGATGAAAAAATTTTTTCACAAATAAAACATTCAAACGCTGATTTGGCAATAAGTATGAATTGGCTTTCTGTAATAGGAAAAAAAATAATCGATTTATTTCCGCTGGGAATTCTGAATCTGCATTGCGGCGATTTGCCTCGATATAGAGGAAACGCTTGTCCGAATTGGGCAATCATAAATGGAGAAAAAAAAATCGGGTTGTGCGTTCATAGGATGGTCCCGGATAAGATTGACGCCGGCGACATTATTTCGCGCTCGTATTTTCAGCTCGATATTAATTCGAAAATTGGAGACGTATATAAGTGGATTGAATCTACGGCTCCGGCTTTATATCTTGACGCAGTGAATAAAATCGCCGCGGACAAAAATTATGTTCTTGAAAAACAATCTGAAAAATCCGAAGACGTTTTAAGATGTTATCCGCGTCTTCCCGAAGATTCGAAAATAGAATGGAATAAATCAAATACTGAAATTCTCCGTTTGATAAACGCTTCATCCGAACCTTTTTCCGGAGCGTTTTGCGGATATGATGGAAATAAGTTAATTGTATGGCGCGCCGAATTATATGAAGACGATGAGAATTATTGCGCCATTCCGGGACAAGTTTCGCGTATCGATAAAAATTCCGGAGACATAATCGTTATTACAGGTTACGGGAAACTTAAAATAACTGAAGTCGAGTTTTCTGGAAAAAGAATAAAACCGGGGAATTTAATGAATTCTATTAGAAAAAGATTGATTTGACATAATGAAAATCCTGATTTTACGCTCCGCCCGGATGGACAATTTTTTAAAATGTTGTTCATATCTTAATGAAAAATTTAATGCGGAAAAATATATCTCGGTTATTCAAAATAATGCGGCAATTCCGGAATCATTATTTGATTCAGAGAAATGGTTGAATATAAACGTTGATGAAAAACCGTTCTCTAAAAAAAAGTTGGAATCAATTGTTTTTCCGGATTTGAATAATGAAGATATGATTGTTATACCGATAAATAATAATGAAGCGGACGGTTATGACAGCATAGTGAATTTTTATTTAAAATTCAATTCCAATATGTATTTCTGGACGCTTGATAACGAATTGCATCCTGTAAGCTGTTTTGAAAAATTTTATTTTAAACATTATTGGGCGTTCAAAACGCTATGTTTCATTATTTTCTTTTTTTATCTTCCGGTAATCGCGCCGTTATTCTTAATAAAATTTTTTACGGATAAGCGTTGTTCATAATATTTTATTCATATATGTCGAATATGAATCCACTGATATTTATAATTTTATTCGCGGTATTTGCAGTGAGAGCCATACCGAGATTAATAATAAAAAATTGTTCTGCTTCTGATTCTTTTTATCATTTGCATTGCGCGCGGATAATTCGTAAAAATAGATTTAAAATACCCGAAAAGTTTCCAAATTTAATTCTTGACCATACGTATAATTATCCTTTTTTATATCATTTTATTCTCGCGTTGTTTCCCTTTGAAAAGCAAAGGGAAACCGCTGAAAGATTTACCGGCGCAGTTTTGGATTCTATTTATGTTTTTTTTTGTTATATTTTTGCGGATTATTATTGCAGTGAAATTTTAAAACTTGAAAATTCGCAAATACCTTTATTTTACGCTTTCTTAACTGGAATGTCGCCTGTGTTTTTACGCATAGGATTTGGTCCCCGCGCATTTAACGGAAGTCCGCGAATATTAGGTCAGATTTTATATTTTATTCATTTTGCGTCCTTTAATATATGGTTATTTAACGGGAATACATTTTTTTTAGCCGCCGCGGTTTTTTCCTGCGCTTTATTATTTATCAGCGCAAAATTTTCCGTTCAGGTTTTAATTTTTTACGCGTTGGTATTCGTTTGCGTCACGTTGAATTACCGTTATATTTTTATTATTTTGCTTTCATTTCTAATCTCTAATATAATTACTTTAGGGCGAACGTTCAAAGTCTTTGCAGGTCAGATAAACCATTCGATTTTTTATTGCAAATATTTGCAAAAAAAATATCTGTTTGAAAACGCTATAGTTTTCAACACATTAAAAAATTATTTAAAAAATGCCTCAATCGCTTTTGAACTTTTTTTAAAGTCGGGTAAGATTAACGCATTTATTAACTGGTTTACAGGCGAACAATATTTTTTACATCTTTTGTTCACGGTTTTTCCTCACATTATATTGGTTATATATTTCTACGAAATTAAGGATTTTCTTTATATCTGGGCGTTATCCGGTTTTATTTTTTATTTGCTTACAAAAACCAAATATCTTCTTTTTTTAGGCGAAGGGGAAAGATATATTGAATATTCGATACCGGCTTCGCTGCTTATATTTGTAATAATATTTTCAAAAATTAATTTTGGAATATTCCTTTTAATAATTTTATGCTCGTTATACTTGTTATTGGCGGTTTATTATTCGGTTAGATACATAACGAGATATTTGAATGTTGAAAGAACCGCCGAAGCCGACAGGGAAATTTTTAGCAAACTAAATGAATTGCCCGATGGAAATATTATGCAGATAAACTCAATATATTGGAGCATATTCTATTACGTTAATAAAAAACTTTTATTTTATTCAGGCAACTTTGAAGAAAAATACATTTCAAAATCAGAGTTTGATTTGCTGTTTTCAAAATTTCCTTGCCATTCGGGGAGATTTGCCGATTTAGTGAAACAATATTCGATAAAATATATTGCCGTTAGAAACGAAGAACTTGATAAATATTTAACGAATACAATAGACAATAAAGAATCTTTTTATAATATGACAGAATTGGTTGTGAAAAATTTTAGAATGGCTATTTATAAAGTAAAATAACCGCATAAATTTGTTACTATTCAGATGCTTTAATCAAACCGTTAAAAGGGTTTGAAAAAGTCGTATATTTTTTTTATTATTTAAAAGGCGATGGGGTTCGCCATAACCGCTTTCAAAAAGCTGATAACTCCTACTTAATAGTTTATTATTATTTAGGAGGATTTATTATGAATTATTTGTTTTTAGCGGTTGGAGGAGCAATAGGCGCTTTATTGAGATATTTTACGACGGAGTATATTTCGAGGTCGTTAAATTTAGCATTTCCCATAGGCGTTTTAATTGTAAATTTATCGGGATGTTTGGTTATAGGTTTTTTATATGGTTTATTTTCAAAAATACCAATCTCGCCGGAAATTAAAGTATTTATTTTTATCGGAGTATTAGGTTCTTACACAACTTTTTCAACTTTTGCTTTGGAAAATCTGCATTTATTTCAGGCAGGGAATATCAGGATTGCGATGTTGAATATTCTGTATAGCAATTTAGGCGGAATAACGTTAGCGTTTTGCGGTTTGTTTTTATCAAAATTTATTTTTATATTCGATTAAAAATAATTAATTAATGGAGCGTTTTAATATGCTGACTGAAAATGAAATTAGAAAAAATTATGATACCTATTTAGAAGAAAGACGAAAGAAACTTGAAGTTTCATATCTTCCGCTTTATGCTACGATAAACATAGAAGCAAGATGCAATTTTAAATGTAAGTATTGCATTTATCATGGTCCTGAAAAAAAATATAATTGTAATTATTCCTATACGTTTGAACAGATTAAAGATGAAATCGATTTGCTTTTAAAACATAACATTCCCAAAATTCATATTTGCGGAATAGGAGAGCCGTTTTTAAACAAGGATATTTTTAGAGTGTTCGATTATCTTAATTCTAAAGGACAAAGAACGTCGATTTTATCAAATTGTTCAAAAATTGTTTCTGATAAAATTTCAAAAATAGTCGATGCGGATCTTTTATGCTTCTCAACGGATCTTGACGCGTCTAATAAAGAGGATTACAATTGGCTCTGCGGACGAGACGATTTTGATATTCTTCTCGATAATTTAAAAAAAATAATAGCTTTGAAAAATGATAAAAAAAAGGATTTAAAAATTCAAGTGAATACGATAATAACAAAAAAATATTTGCATCAATTAAAAGAAATAGGATATATACTTAAGGAGCTTGGCGTTGATATGTGGGCTCTGATGTTTCTTGCGGTCAATTATGAAGACGCCGGTTTTTTAACGAGAGAAAACACTCTTTTTAACGAACCCGAACTTGTTTATCCGGTTGTAAAAGAACTTGAAGAATTTACTTCAAAAAATAAAATCGATTTTTATTATCCTTATTTTTTTAAGGAAGATTTTCCTAATTCTTCGCTTCATTGCGTTAAGCCGTATACTCAGATTATGCTGAATATTCCATCGCCGGACATAAGTCAAGATGAAATTTACGGAAATGTCAGTCCTGGATGTTATCCTGATTTTCCTTCATACGGAAATTTATTCAGAAATTCTTTTGATGAAATTTGGAATGGTAAAAAAATTGTTGATATGCGCCGGAAACTAAATAATTTCGAGCATTTTCGCTGTAAACATCTTTGCGCTTATCATCCTTTTTAATTTTTTTAGAGGAGACTGAACATGAAATTTAATTTTTATATGATTATTACTTGTTTTGATTCGGTAAATTATTTTAATATTCCGGATTTTTTTCTCGAGATGACGAACAGGATAAATTCGATTTCATCAATTGATAGAGTTCAGGTGATTATTGATAAAAAACATTATGATGATTATTTATTATTCAAACAATTAAACGATAAAAGTATTAGGAATTTAAATAAATTCGAGTTTAAATTATGGGAAACTCCTGAAAAATCTTACGCCAAATATCACAATCGGATTTTTGAGTTTATTTCTCAAGATTCGAAATACGATGATTTTTTGATGTGTTATAATATCACATGGTTTTTCAGCCATGAAATGCTTGAAGCGCTTACGGACAATCATTCCGCTAATAAAAATGATTTTACTTATTTTGAATTTATTAAAGGAGCGGATTTATTTTTATTGAATAAAAATGTCTTTTCCAAATGGAAAAATTGCAAGATAGATAATCTTGTAATTTATCCAAATAAGAATATTTTCGAGCATTTGATTATAAATAAAGACGATATTAAAAATGAAATACTTGTAAGCGAGATTCCTTTATCCTCTCTCGGTTATAAATTCGGACCGGCTAACATTAAATATCATTGCGGATTCACTTCGCTTAATATAATGAACCATATCAAAAAATATTTAGATTTAAATCGAGTTAAAATAGCAGAAATAAGTTTGAACGTGTTCTTTGAAATTCAAATGAGTTTTTTTTCTCAATTATCGGTGAATCTTACCAATAAATTCAACAACAAACCCATAAATGGATTTGACGGAGATAAAGTGAAAATAAGCGAAACCGAAATGGATTTGAATAGTATGAAAGATTTGTTGAATACTATTGAAAAATGCAGAATGAGGACAGATAGGCATAATAAATTTTATATTGATTTTAAAGGAACCGGCGATCCGTTTTTGTATTCTAAAATCGACGATTTGCTCGATGCGTTAAAAAATTTAAAAAAGATTAATGAGAAAGGATATGAAATATCTTTTTATACGGACGGACTAAATTTAACTGAAAAAATGATTAACAAAATCATAGATTGTCAAATTGATAACGTATTCATTAATTTATCCGCCGTTGACGAGAAGTCTTATTCTGAATTCTGGGGAAACAATAAATATAAGGAAGTAATTCAAAATATCAATTATTTCTCGAGCGTTAAGAAAAAAATATTTCTAAATTTGATACCTAAACCGAATATCGCCGTAACTTATATTCTGAATAAGCAAACGGAAAAAAATGCCCTTGAATTTTCTAAAAAATGGATGTTCGCCGAAACTTACCGCAGAAATAAAACATTGTCTTTTGTCGATGAAGAATTTTATAAAAATCATCTCGCTGTCGAATACTGTCTGATTATGAAACATAATCATTTTCAAAATCGTCTTGAAGATTTGAAGGTTACCGAATATGCTCCGGCTAACAGATTTCCCTGCAGGCGGTTATTTGAGGGAATATTTATTAATTCCGACGGGAATGTCTGCATTTGCGACCAAGACGTTAATTCCGAATCAATAATATGTTCAATGAATGACTTGAATGCAAATATTTACGACGCCGGTTTAAAAGAAAAACTTTTAGCTGAAAAGAAAAAGCATTGCGAGGAAAAATACGGCGATTTTTGCAAAAATTGCGATCAATGGTATATTCCGCTAATATAATTTTCTATGAAAATATTCTATATCATAAATTTTTTTTGTTCGCGTGAAACCCACGGGGTTTTTAATAAATATCTAACAACGGCAAAGGTTTTTAAAAATTTTTTTTCAGAGGTAGAAATAATTTTTTTAAAACTTGGAGTGGAATCGGAAGCGTTTAAAAATGATTTTAAAAATTCCGAAATGATTTTTAATTCGGAAAATATTTTAGTTTCTAAAATAAATTATTTATATAAAAGAAATTTTGGAACCGCGGTTTTTAAATTGTATAAAAAAATATCTGGAAATAAAAATTGCGTAGTTTTCCTTGATACTGCGGTCGATTATATGTATCCATGGTATTATATATTTTTAAATTGTTTAAAAGCAAGAAAAATATATTCTTTCAGGGGATTGCCGCCTCATACTAATTTATTTAAATACTGGATTGACAAGTATGGAACAAAATTAATGTGCGATTCTACTGAACGCGTTATTATTCAGACTTCTGGTCATACGAAATTGTATGAGTCGTATTTGATTTCATCAAAAATATCTATACTTGGTCAGTTATTCGATTTTTCACGAATAAAAATGTCGAATGAAGATTTTAAAATTGCCGAGTTATTAAAAAATAAAATTGGAATAGGCGACGACAATTTTTTGTCTGTTATTTTTTTAGGCAGAGTTCAATATGACAAAGGTTTTGATATATTGATTAATACGGCTGATTTAACCCGCGATTTGCCTATAAAATTTTTTATTCTTGGCGAATACCACCCGACTTTGAAAAAAGTAATCGAAGAAAAAAAAATTGAAAATATTTTTTTTGTCGGCTATCAAAGAAATGTCAAATATTATATCAATAATGCCGATGTTTTGATGCATCCTTCCCGCTCCGACGGGCCGTCTAATTCGGTTGGCGAATCAATGCTGATGAAAAAAATTGTTATAGCTTCTAATGTCGGCGGCATATCCGATTTAATTATAAACAGACATAACGGTTTTCTTATTGACAAAGATAATATTGAGGAGTGGAATAAAATTTTAAGATATATTTATGAAAACAAATATTCTCTGGATTATATAAAAGAAAACGCATATAAATACATCGCAACCAATTTTAACGAAGATGCGTTTAAAAAAAATTGGTCGTCGTTTATGATTGATTTTTTTAATAATAAGTTTAAGAAAAATTATTTTGTTCCGATTTCATAAAATTGTTTAAATGAAAATATTTATTTTTAGAACTTGCCAGATGAATCATTTTATAGGCGTTTTAGAGTTTTTAAGTAAAGAATATGATAATGCTGAACTAATCGCTATCGCTCAAAATAACATAAAACACTTAAATTTTGATACGCAAATATGCGGATATATTTTTAAACCTATTGATAAATTCAGTTTTTTAAAAATGCGTTTATTCAAAGATATTATAAAACCTGAAAGCGTCATAGTTTTACCGTGGAATAATTATTATGGCGAAAAATACGGTTCGATTATAGCCGGAATATTATTTTTCCTTAAACCGTCAAAATTATACTGTATTGATTTTGATAAGAAAATGCATTTATTTGATTTTAAAAAATGGCTTGTTTTTTATTTCGTTGAAAAAATCTATTATAAATTTCTGTTAGCTTTATTTTTAAATGCATTTTGTTCTTTTTTATTTATTTGTTTTTTTATCAAAAATTTTTTTATTAATTTGATATTGAATAAAAAGGATTAAGAATAAAAGATAATGAAAATACTATTAATTGCCGAACCCAAAAGACAAAAATTGAATTTCCCACCTTTTGGTTTGTTGTATATACAATCCGCTCTTTTAAATTCAGGTTACGATTGTAAATTTTATAATGCGTCTGTTTTAACAGAAAATGAAATATCGTCATATATTAATGAATATAATCCGGATTTTATAGGTTTATCCTGCTGGACAGTAATGAGGAATAACGTTTATAATTTTATAAAATTTATTAAGGAAAAATTCCCTCGTATAAAAATTATTGTCGGCGGACAGCATGCTTCTTTTTTTCCTGAACAATTATTAAAGGTTGGAGCCGATTACGTTTTTGCGGGAGAAGGAGAAAAAAAAATAATAGAATTTTTAAAAGTTTATAGCGATGAAAACTTAATAATAAAAGCAGGTTCAATTTCCTTCGTTAAAAATAACGGTATTTTTCATATAGATAAATCATATACGATATCAGATAAATTAGACGAAATTTTTTATCCTTCATATGTCGATGTTATTAAATCCGATTATACTTACATAAATGATAGCGAATGCCGCAATATGGCTGGAATAATAAGTTCGCGAGGATGTCCATATGCTTGCAGTTTTTGTTCGTCCTCTCATTATTGGAAAAGAAAAATCAATTTTAGAGGAGTGGAAAATATAATTGGCGAACTTGTTTTTTTAACAAAAAGCCTTAAATACGATAAAATAATTTTTTATGACGATAATTTTTTTATTAATAAAAATCGGCTGAAGATTATTTTGAATAGAATAATCGATTTAAATTTGAATATTAAATGGATGGCTTTAAGCAGAGTCGATAATATTGATAAAGAAGTAATTGAATTGTGTAAAAAATCTGGATGTTTTCGGCTTGATTTCGGTATCGAATCGGGTTCGCAAAGATTATTAAACGCTGTGAACAAAAAAATAACCGTAGAAGAAATATTAACGGCATATCATTTATGCATTGAAAATGATATTTGCTTTCGTCCGTATATTATTTTGGGATTACCCGGAGAAACTATCGATACTATTGACGAAACTATTCTTTTGATGAAAAAAATTAATTGCGATTATTCTAATTATTTTGCTATAAATATTCTTTGGATTTTACCTAATACTCAGATATATTTTTCTTTAAAAAATCAAAATAAAATCAATGATGACGTATGGATGAATAAAGAAGACATAATTTATTATACGCAAGAGCATTCCTATGAAGAATTATTGAAATTAAAAAATTATTTTGGTTTTCATATTCCTAACGGGTTGTTGTTTTATTGTAATAAATTAATCGACGCGTTGATTAACAGTTTAAATAGATGTTTTAAAAATAAAAAAGTATTTATTTACGGAACGGGCGAAATCAGGGAACTAATTTATTTTAACAAAGAAAAATTAAATATCGTATTAGTAGAACAAATTAGTTCGGCGGATTTTGTTTTTGCGGCTTCAATAAATAATGGAGATAAAATTAAAAACAGATTAAAATTAGAGATAAATATACCCGTGTTTACAATTCAAGAATTAAATTCCGAATATAACCTTGATTTGAATTTTAATGATTTGAATTTTTATGTAATGCTGTATAAAGAATTTAAGAATAAAATCAGATACGATATTGAATATTTTAATTCCCGAATTTCAGGGATATTTTTTTATAAAACAAACTTTTTGTATAATATATTTAAATTAATTTTAAATGATGTTAAATCCGTTAAATTTTTATTGCAAACATCAGATACATCAAAAATTGATAATAATAGCGAAGCTTTTATAACTTTTAATAATTTAGAACGCGTTGATTATTTGCCTAACGATTATTACTATTCATTTGGCAAAAAAAGAATACTTTAAAACAGATATATTTATATTTAGCGTTTTAATAAAAAAATTGCTTTTGCGGAGGAGTTTAAATGAATCAAAGAAGAATCGACTTGAATCGGTTTTACAAAGGAAAAAAAATAATGATAACCGGCGGCACCGGTTCATTAGGAAAAACGCTTGTAAATAATTTATTGAAATATAATCCTAAAGAAATAAGAATTTTTAGCCGCGACGAATTGAAACAATCCATAATGCGTGAAATTTATATTAATCAAAAAAATGTTACTTTTAGAATAGGCGACGTCAAAGATATTAATTCAATAAGAGAAGCCCTTGAAAGCATTGATATAGTTTTTCATGCCGCAGCGTTAAAACAGGTTCCTACTTGCGAATATTTTCCATTTGAATCTGTAAAAACAAATATTATTGGAACTAAAAACGTGGTTGACGCTTGTTTGGGCGCCGGTATAAAATATCTGATGGCAGTAAGCACGGATAAAGCCTGCGCTCCTATAAACACTTACGGAATGAGTAAAGGGATTATGGAACAAATAATTATAACAGCCAATCAGAGAGACGCAGTTTCAGGCAAAATTTATAGTTGTATCAGATACGGAAATGTTATTGGTTCGAGGGGGAGCGCCATACCGATTTTTAGAGAACGGATTTTAAAAGGCGAAGAAGTATATTTAACTCATAAAGATATGACTCGTTTTTTTGTTCAATTGAAATTTGCGGCGCAAAAAATTATTGAAGCTTTGCCTATTGCATATGGAGGGGAAATTTTCATACTTGACATTAAAGCCATAAAAATATCCGATTTAATAGATAGTATGTATGAAACATTAACGCCAGAAAAACCCAAAAAAATAAAATTGGTTGGAATAAGACCCGGCGAAAAAATTCATGAAAGTTTGATTTCAGTTGAAGAATCTGCCCGCACCGTTAAAATAAACGGTTATTTTGTTTTATTGCCAAGAATAGAATTGAACATTTTTAAGAAATACGATAAACTAAAGAAAATTGAAACTAATGAATTCAGCTCTAAAAATGCCGAATATTTTAAAAAATCAGAGATAATTAAAACATTAAAAGAAGAAGGATGGCTGAATTCAAATTTTGTTCCGGAGTATAATTCATAATGATTAGAATTGGAATAACAGGCGCGGATGGTTTTATAGGCGGTAATTTGTCCGAATATTTGATTTTGCAAGATAAGTTTAAGATTAAAAAATTTGATAAAGATTTCTATAAATTAAAACGGCTAAATGAAGTTAAAAAATTTACTTCCGATCTTGACGTCATTATTCATTTGGCGGGTTCGATTATTGGTTCCGACGATTCGATGAATTTTAATATTTATTCAGCCTATAATCTTATGAAATCATGCGAAGACTCAAAAAAAAATAAAATGTTTATTTATTTATCGACTACGCAAATTTACGGATATTATTCGGATAAAAAAATAATTACCGAGGATTATAGAATAAACCCGCCGAATTATCACTGCGTTACAAAGTTTTTAGCGGAACAACTTCTTTTGAATTCAGATGCGATTAATCCTGTTATATTAAGATGTTCAAATGTTTATGGGTTTGGGACAAGACCGTTTTATAATTCAGCTATTGCAACTTTCATAGAAAATATTTACAATAAAAAAAACATCACTTTAAATAATAAAGGATTACAGAAACGAAGTTATATTTACATAAAAGATATTTGTCGAATTATTGAAAAGATAATTTTACACGAAGATTTTGAAAAAGGTATCTATAATTTAACGTCTAACGAAACAATAAGAATATGCGACGCGGTAAAATATATAGAAGAATTTATTTCGGAAAAGGCGAATATTGATTTTAAGTCAATACCGGAAAAAGTTAACCGTTCAATAATTGACAATAGAAAGATTTTAAAAAAAATATCCGGTTTTTCATTTACAAAATTCAAAGAAGGATTGAAGGAGTATATCAGTGAATATAGAAAAAGTAAAAGTAATTAAATTAGAAAAGAAAGAAGATGAACGAGGATATTTTATTGAATTAGTTCAATCGCAGTATGTTGACGAACAAAAACAATTTGGATTAGTATATATTTCTCAAGCAAAACAAAAGGGAGTTATAAAAGGGAATCATTACCATACCCGAAAAGCCGAGTATTTTACAATTATTAAGGGAAATGCGGAACTACATTTGTTAGATATTGAAACAGGAAAAAAAGATTTGATAATTTTTGGCGAAAATAATTATTGTATGGTAAAAGTTCCTCCTAATGTCGTTCATGCATTCGTTAATATTTCGGACGGAGAAATGATATTAGCAGCGTATATAAGCGAACCGTTTAATAAAGAAGAACAGGATACGATATTAAAAAAAATCGTATAGTATTCAGGAGAAAAATATGATAAACGAAAATGATTTAAGGGTTTTAAAAGTGTTTAAATGTTTATCTAATTCGACACGATTTGAAATTATTAGATTATTAATCAATAGTTCATATAGCGTCGGGAAATTAAGCGAATTATTAAAAAAGGAAATTCCCAATATATCCCAGCATTTAAAAATAATGAGAGATTTAAATATAGTAAGTTATAGAACAATAAAAAACGAAGTGATGTATTCATTAAAAAATGAAAGCGTTGTCCGGATAATTGAAGTGGCTGAAGATATTTTATCAAGGCATTGAAAGCTATTTGCGAATTTGCGCAAATTCGCAAATAGGTTTTTTAATAAGAGATTAGGGTTAATTCCCCGAAGCTTGCTTAGATTCCATATTTCTTAATTTCTTTGATACCTCGCAGCTTGTTGCGAGGTAGTTCATTAAAAAAAAGGAACTAATTATTATGAAAAAAAATAAAATAAAGGTAATGACTGTAGTTGGAACAAGACCTGAAATAATCAGATTGTCTGAAGTAATAAAAAAATTAGATTTGTATTGCGACCATATTTTTGTCCACACTGGACAAAATTATGATTACGAACTAAATCAGATTTTTTTTGAAGATTTAACCCTTAGAAAACCCGATTATTTTCTTGAAGTTAAAAGCGCCAGAATCGGCGAACAAATCGGAAAAATAATTTCTGGGATTGAAAAAGTTATCATAAAAGAAAATCCTGATGCGTTTCTGATACTCGGAGATACAAACAGCGCATTGACTGCGATAGCGGCTAAACGTTATAAAATTCCTGTTTTTCATATGGAAGCAGGCAATAGGTGTTTTGATGAAAATACGCCGGAAGAATTAAATAGGAGGATTGTAGATCATATTTCTAATATTAATTTTTGCTATACCCAACATGCTAAACTTCATTTGATTAGAGAAGGATTAAATCCGGGTAATATATATATTACCGGAACTCCAATGACAGAAGTAATTAAAAAAAATTACGATAGAATATTGAAATCTGACATATTGAAAAAATTAAAATTGGAAAAGAAAAAATATTTTGTATTGAGCGCTCATAGAGAAGAAAATGTAGATAACGAAAATCAATTAAAAGAACTTATCATATCTGTTAATCACGTCGTAAATAAATACAAACATAAGATTATTTTTTCAACGCACCCGCGAACTTTGAATAGATTAAAATATCAAAAAATTAAATTTAATAAGAATGTCATTATTAATAAACCGTTTGGTTTTTTTGATTATGTTAATCTGCAAAAAAACGCTTTCTGCGTAATATCCGATAGCGGAACCATATTTGAAGAATCGGCAATACTTGAATTTCCAGCGGTCGTAATAAGAAATTCTACTGAAAGACCGGAAGCTTTGGATACCGGAGTATGCGTTCAATGCGGCATTGATTCTAAAAACATTGAAAACGCGGTTGAAATTGCGGTGAAAGATAAAAATTCCGAATATGGAATACCAAACGATTACAAATCTGATAATGTATCAAGTCGAGTAGTTAGGTTTATTTGCGGTCAGGCAAAAATTATTAAAATGAAGACTTGGGGAAATTTTTAAAGTAATTCTCCGCAAGATTTAAGGAGGCGAGTATGAAATTTTTTAATACTGCAGGACCAATAAAAACCGATATTCATTATTATTTGGATTTGTTGGAAAGAATAAATTATAATGATATAAAATTTCTGATAGAACAAGAAAAATATTTTATTTTACACGCTCCGCGGCAGACCGGTAAAACGAGCTGCCTTATCGGACTTCGCGATTATTTAAATACTGAAGGAAAATACCATTGCATATATTTTAATGTTGAAGAAGGACAAACTGCGCGTCACGATGTTGAACGAGGCGTCAGAACAATTTTAGGCGCTCTGGCTCAGCAGATTAGATTTTCGCATCCGAAATTAGTTGAAAAATTTCCGGATTATTTTTCGCTATATGATAAAATTCCCGGAGATAAACTTTTAGGCGAAGTGTTGAATAGATTTTCAATGAATTTAGATAAACCGCTTATACTGATGATTGACGAGATTGACGCGTTAGTCGGCGATACTTTAATATCGGTTTTACGGCAGCTGCGCAGCGGTTATTTGAATCGTCCTAAAGGATTTCCTCAATCAATAATTTTGTGCGGCGTGCGCGATGTGCAGGATTATAGAATTCATTCTGATAAAGAAAAAATGATTATAGCAGGCGGCAGCGCTTTTAATATTAAAGCCAAATCAATAACTTTAGAAAATTTTCAAAAAGAAGAAATTAAAAAATTGTATTTGAAACATACCGAAGAAACAGGGCAGATATTTGAAGATGATGTTATTGATTATGTTTGGGAACTTACCGAAGGTCAACCGTGGTTAGTCAATGCCCTTGCTTATGAAGTAGCGTTTGAAATTGAGAAAGACCGAAGCAAACCAATAACTAAAGAACATATTGAATCGGCAAAAGAAAATATGATATTGCGCCGCGATACCCATATAGATATATTGATTGATAAGTTGAGCGAAGCTCGAGTGCAAAAAGTAATTGAACCGATTTTATATTCAGAAGAGGAAACTGAAAATTTAAGTATTGATGATTTAAAATATGTCGCGGATTTAGGTTTGATAAAAAAGGAAGAAAAAAAATACCGGATATCAAACGCTATTTACAAAGAAGTGATTCCGCGCGAACTTGTGTATGCCACTCAATACACAATGAGCATAGAACCGGTATGGTTTATAGAAAACAACAAACTTCAATTGGATAAACTGTTGAAAAGATTTCAGCAGTTTTATCGTGAAAACAGCGAGGTTTGGCTGGAAAAATTTGCGTATAAGGAAGCAGGTCCGCATTTACTTTTAATGGCGTTTTTACAGAGAATAATCAATGGCGGCGGGAGAATTCACAGGGAATACGGGTTAGGAAGAAAACGAATTGATTTGTTTATTGAATTTGGCGGTGAAAAATTTTGTATAGAAACAAAAGTTTTTAGAACTGAAAAATCCAAACAAGACGGATTGAGTCAATTGAAAAAATATATGGATGTATGCGGAGCGAAAGCCGGACATCTGATATTGTTTGATAAATCATCTGAAAAAAAATGGGATGAAAAAATTTTCTTTCAGAAATTTAATGAATATGTTTCAATCTGGGGAATGTAAAACTTTAAAGATTAAAATAGGATAAGGAATTAAACGTAAAGTTTTTTAAAACAGTAGAGTTTCAAAACATATAAAACGCTAAGGGGCGCACAATATGACTAAGAAAATTATTATTTTTGGTACCGGCGGAAATTGTATTGATATACTTGACGTTATCAACGACGTCAATGCAAGTGAACGAAAACCGTCGTATCAGTGCTTTGGATTTTTAGACGATGATGAAAAAAAATGGGGTAAAGAATTTTATGGAGTTAAAGTTCTTGGAGGACTTGATTCCGCCGATTCATATAAAGAATGTTTATTTGTTAATGGCATAGGCAGTCCGTTAAATTTTTGGAAAAAAAAAGATATTATTGCTAAGACCAATATTACTCTTGACAGGTTTGAAACCATTATACATCCTACCGCGCGCGTTTCTTCAATGTCAAATCTCGGTTATGGCGCGGTTGTTTTTCAAAATGTAACTATCGCCTCAAATGTTCAAATAGGAAATCACGTAATAATTTTGCCGAATAGTATAATCAGCCACGATGATATTATCGGCGATTATTCTTGTATTGCCGGAGGCGTCTGCATATCAGGAGGAGTTAATGTCGGTCATTCTTGTTATCTCGGCTCTAACTCTTCAATAATCGGGAATATTAAAATTGGCGACTACTGTTTGATTGGAATGGGCAGCGTTATTCTTGAAAATATTTCCGGAAATTCGGTTATGGTTGGCAATCCTGCGCGGTTTTTACGGAACTCGATTCCTGAACAATAACATTATAACTAAAATAACTTTCGATGAAATTTAAATTGAAAAATTTATGATTAGATTTTTGCAAGAAAAAGAAAAAAACGAAATTTTTAGATTGGCGCTTCAAGTTGAACAATTATTCGGGAAAATGGTCGGGATTAAAGAATTTGAAAACGCAGTTGAAGAAAGTTTAAAATCACATAAAGTTATCGGTTATATTGAAAAAGGCGAAGTTCATGGCTCGGTAATTATTGATTCGGCAAAAAATGAAATTGCTTGGTTTGTTGTAGATAAAGAAAAACGAGGTTTGGGAATAGGAAAAAAACTGCTTGAATATGCATTAGAAATTTTGGATTCTCGAAAAGATATAACGGTTCAAACATTTGCTTCAAGCATACCTGAAGGCGATTCGGCGCGGCGCCTATATATTAAATATGGTTTTAAAGACGACAAAGACGGAGGGAATAATCCCGCAGGAATACCTACTATAATTATGAAGTTAAATAAAACGAACAGATAATATCAACTGAATTTTATTATTGTATTTATTTTCGGTAAAATATTAAATCAAGGAAATAGAAATATTATGAAGTCAAAAATTATATTATTAGCGATTCTATTTATAAGTTGTAATTTTTCTAAATCTGTTCAATCCGAAAATGTAAAACCGGAATCACCCGGTATACGTAATATTAACTGGGCGGAAAAAATTGAAGCTGACGCATCAGAATTGCCGAATTTTTATAAAGTTTCGGATGTTTTATATAGAGGCGCTCAACCGACTGAAAACGGCGTCAAAAAATTAAAAGAATTGGGAATAAAAACAATAATTAATTTACGTTCTTTTAATTCGGATAGAGATGAAATCGGCAAAACTGATTTGAATTATATTCATTTGTATGTGAAGGCATGGCATATAGAAAAAAAAGAAATCATTAAATTTTTAGAAACCGTTTCCGACACTTCGCTTACTCCGGTATTTGTTCATTGTCAGCATGGAGCGGACAGAACCGGCGCTATGTGCGCTATTTATCGAATAGTAAAACAGAATTGGTCGAAAAAAGAAGCAATCGACGAAATGGTTAACGGCGGATACGGATACCATAAAATCTGGAAGAACATAATAAAATTTATTAATAAATTAGACGTCGATAAGCTGAAAATATAATTTTTTTGTATTCGAATTTGTTACTGTTCATACGTATTTTTATAAACCTTTAAAACGGTTTTGCCGCGTTTGTCGAATAGCAACTTTAATTTTTAAAATGAAATTTAATTTTATAAATAATTATTTTAGGAGCGCGTCTTATGGGCAATCCGCTTGTATCGATAATAATTCCAAATTATAATTACGGGCATTTTATACGGGAATGTATTGTCAGCGCAATAAATCAAACATATCAGAATATAGAAGTTATAATTGTTGACGACGGTTCTACCGATAATACTATAGAAATAGTAGATAAAATAATAAGCGAAAATAAAACTAAAAAAATATATTATTACTATAAAGAAGACGGACCGAGCGGCACTCCTGCCGCAATAAATTACGGCGTAAAAAAATCAAAAGGAAAGTATATGACTTGGTTAAGTTCCGATGATTGTTATATGCCTGAAAAAATCGCCCGTCAGGTTGAAGTAATGGAGAAAAATAAAAATATTACAATGACGCATACTTCTTTTTATACGTTTGATAATAACGGGGAAATTAATGGAGAAGATAATATCATATTTTCTGAAAACAATTTTTTCTACGATATTCTGAACGGCTGCAATATTAATGGCAATACTATTATGATAAAAAAAAGCATATTTAAAGAAAGAGGATTATTTATTGAAAAGAGCAAAGAAGAACCGGATTTGTGGCGGGTAAGCGAATATCTGATGTGGATAGTTTTCGCTTTTAACGGAGACCGAGTAGTAAAGCTTAATGAAAAACTGCATAAAGCTCGGCTGCATAGCAACAATCAAATTTACAGGGACAATATAACAATCAGAAATATACTAATGCTAAAAGCGATAGATTATTATTTTAAAACTTTGCATAATTTTAAAATCGAGTTTAACTGGAATATTGATTGGGGAAGAATTTATAATATTTTATGTTTAAATAATCTTAATGATATTGTCTCGTTTATAGCCGGAAAATTTGCCGAAAAAAATAACATAAAAAATATTCTAAATGAATATTATTATTTATTTATTTTTCATATTGTGAACAAAAGGTTTAAAGAATCATTAATTTATTTGAATAAAATAAGAAAATTAAATATTGATACTTATAAATTTTTAAACGATTTTTATTCGGTTATAATTAATAAAAAAAAATCTACTTCTAAAAACAATTATGATTTTACGGCAATAAAAAATTATTTATCAGAAAGCGTTATAAATAAAATTCATAAAATTATTAATTCCAAAAAATATGAAATTACAGAAGAAGATAAAGCGTTTGAAATCGAATTTTGCAGAGATTTAGAGTTTATTCATAATTATAAATTTATTTATAATCTCGCGTCAAAATTTGAAAGCGAAAAAAAATATAATGAATCAATTAAATTATTTTCTTATATAAGCAAACTTAGTTTTATAAATAAGAAGACTTATATAGCCGGAGCTTATTATCATTTGGCTAATATGGCTTATTTAAAATCAGATTACAAAAAATCAAAAATTTTTCTTGAAAAATGTTTGGAAAACAATTGCGATTTCAAAGCTGCGGCCGAATTATTAAAAAAATTTAGGAAAGGAAAATTATGGATATCAACAAAGAAGTTTTAGAAAAATATTATCAGTCGGATATTGGAATAACAGAAAAATATTTTAAAATCAAACCTTTTAATATTGTAAAAATCAGTTCTTTTTACAATATTTTAAATAACTATGAAATAAAAGAAATCGGGAAAGGACTGGATGGAGTTGAAAAAATAATAAGGCATGTTTGCAGAACTAAGTTAAACGCCGTTCCTAATAATATAAACAAAATATTTGATAAAATATGGGTTGCTGAAACGGATAGTTTCATTTTAGATTCAGAGAACAGATTTTATTCAGATACAAAACCGGCTAATCTCGAAATGATAAACTCGAATTTTATTAAAGAAGACGGACTTGACAGAATTAAGAAAATAAATGAATATGCGGCTGTAATTAAAAACGGAGAGAAATTTATTCCTCCGCTGTATATTACTGGAAAATGTTTGAATTTTGTAGCCGGCGCCGATAAAACCGTTGATTATGAATTGTTTATGATAGATGGAGCCAGACGATTGGCGGCGTTTTCGCTTAATCATTATAGAAGCATTAAAGTATTGATTATATTTATGGAAGATGAAATATCGAATTTGCTAACCGTTGATTTCATCAATAAAATAAAATGTATTAGAAACAAGATAGATTGGTTTTCAAATTATCAATATTTGCCGATGTTAGGATTTGAGGGAGAAAGGACGCTGCTACGGTATGAAATAATGGATTTGTCTATTTTAAGAAATAAAACAGTCGCTGATTTTGGGTGCAATACAGGTCAAGCCTGCTTCAAGGCAATACAGAGTAATGCGGAAAAAGTATTTGGATTTGATTTGGTTGATGAAAATATCCGAACTGCCGAAGCTATAAAAAAAGAATTTACTCTCGATAATTTGATTTTAAAAAAAATTGATTTTAACGACAATGAATTTGAAAAAAAAATCAACGAGGTTTATTCGGAACAATTCGATTATTCATTTTTCTTTTCGGTATACCGGACAATCGAACTTAAAGACAGGGATAAACTTTTTAGATTGATTATTAGTAAAACAAAAATTGGTATTTTTTTTGAAGGGCACGCGCATCCTAAAATTGATACGCTGGAATATTACAATTGGTTGTTTAAAGTTTTTAACTTAAAGTATGATTTTTTAGGTTATAGCGAAAACAAGATTAGACCCTTATTTTATTTGCGGTTAACTCCGAAAACTGCGGAGTGTACTTCTTAAAAGTTTTACTTTTTTTGCAATAAATAGACATTACGCTCCGCGGGAGCGGATAATGTTAATCTGCATTTTTCCACTCCAGCGAAGCGGTCTATAGTTTTAATATTCTGCAACCGCGAACGCGGTTGAATTTCAAGTAACCGCAGGTAGCCCGCGCGGAGCTCGGGCTACCTGCGGTATAAAAACGTATGCGTATTTATTCAACCCTGAAAAGGGTTGAATTTTATGCTGTTTTGAAATTCGACTCTTTTCTGGGGCGTTTTCATATTTTTTATTTACCGTCGATTTCATCAACGGCTATGTAAAATTCGAAGTTCTTTGCAACTTTTTGCAACTTTCAGCGTCGTAAGTTTTAAATCTACTTTTAACATAAATAACTGAAATGACATATGAAAACTTATTAAAATTTTTGGAGCAATTTCTAACTGCGCTCAGAACCGCATACGAATTTTAAAAAATCGCTTAAACGTCTATAGAATACTTATTTAATGAAATCAATGAATAGTAAATTTGTTAATATTTGTATTGTTACATTTAATCGTTTGGAATTTACCATTCAATCGCTTCCTTCAATAATTAATACAGTCGATTATAAAAATGCTATTACTGTAGTCGATAATAACAGCATAGATGGAACCGTTGAATATTTAAAAGAATTATACAAAAAAAAACAAATACAGAATTTATTTCTACTTAATGAAAATATAGGACTTGCCAGAGCTTCAAATCTTGCGTGGAAATATGTTGCTGACGCCGAATACTACATCAGGATTGACAATGATATAATTATGAAAAAAACTAACTGGCTCAGCAATATGATTGAAGTATTTGAAAACGCGCCTGAAATTGGATTGTTGGGATATAATCTTGAACCGCGGACTTATCCTGTCGAAGAAATTCGAGGATATAAACTGCGCGTAAAAAGAGTGGGCAATGTAGGCGGCGGCTGCATTATGATTCCGAAACGGACGTCTGATAAATTAGGATACTGGTGCGAAGAATACGGATTATACGGCGAAGAAGATTATGATTATAACGTAAGAGTGGGTTTATCCGGACTGCTAAACGCGTATATGGAAGACGAAGACGCTTGCTTTCATCTACCGACTGGAAAAGCCGCCGCAATAGACGTTAAAACTTTTGAGGCGAGCGATGGCATCGAAGAAAACAGTCATTCTGAATACAGAAAATGGAAAGATGAACAACGAAGAAAAATCGCCGGCGAAAACGGAATAGTCAGAGCAAATGTTAAGAAATATAAGAGCGGCGAAAAACCATTGAGGTGCGAGTCGAACATTTCTGAAAAATTTTTCTTAATGAAATATTAAAAGATAATTATGAGAATATTATTTATAATTCCTCCTTACAGACGATTTTTCGGATTAAATACGAATTGTTTTCCGATAGGATTAAGTTATCTAACTACCCTCTTAAATAAAAACGGACATACCGCGAAAATTTATGATATGGAACTCGCTCCCGAAGGCGACAATAATTCTTCAATACTTTTCAGATTCAAGGCGAGTTCAGGCATTTTAGAAAAAATAAATGATTTTAATTCCACGATTTATTCGGAATTGGAAAATGTTCTGCAAACATTTAATCCTGATATAGCCGGAATTTCAATTATGACGAATAAAATGAATTCTGCGATTAATATCGCGAAGTATATAAAGAGATTTAACGATAGAATAATACTTTGCGCGGGCGGAGTTCATCCTACTATTTGTCAAGAAGATTTTATTAATGAAAACGAGTTTGATTATATTTTTAATGGCGAAGCTGAAAATTCTTTTCTTGAATTTATCAAAGATTTTGAAAATGGGAAAAGTGATAAACGGATATATATTGAAAAAAAATCCGTAGATATGGATATAATTGATTTTCCGCGCAGAGACTGTATAATTAACAAAAATCCAAGCGTAGATTATTATTCTTCAATATTGATGTCGCGAGGCTGCCCTTATTCCTGCAAATACTGCAATTCAAATGTTATATGGCGCGATAAAAAAGTAAGATTCAGGAAAATAGAAAATGTTATTAAGGAATTGAGTTATTTAAAAACAAATTTTAATGTAACCAATTTTTATATGTGGGATGATAATCTTTTTATAGATAAAAAATACATTTTTAGATTTTGCAATGAAATGATTGAAAAAAAGTTGAATATGACATGGTCATGTCAAATGCGGTTAAATCTTATAGATAAAGAAATAATCGACTTGATAAAAAAATCCGGTTGCTCTGAGATTAAAGTCGGAATCGAATCAGGTTCGGAGGAAATTCAGAAAAGCATTAATAAAAAAATAGATTATGACAGGATTTTCGATAAGATAAATATTGTTAAGGAAAACGGGTTATGTATTGGAAATTATTTTATAATAGGATTTCCGGATGAAACGGAAAATGATATGGAAAAAACTTATGAACTAATGAAAAATATTGATCCTGATTCGGCGGAACTTAATTTGTTTAATCTTTTGCCGAGAACCGGATATTATGACGAATTTGATAAATTAAAGATTCAAAACTGGTCGATGCATTCGCAGGAAAATTTAAACAATTATATTTTTTCAAAACTTCCAAAAGAGATTTATATTAAACTCGCTCTTCGATACGCGGCTCTTTTTGACGAGCATAATGAAAAGAAACAAAGTATTATAAGTAAAAAAAAGTATAAATTGATAAAAGATAATGGTTTTATAGCGAGTCCTGTAATGTTGTATAATTATGCGTCGGCTTTGGAATCCGAAAAACAATATAGCGAAAGCATTGATATGTTCAAGAAAATATTGAACCTGAATTACAATATTTCGGGAGCGAATTATCATTTAGGTTCTATTTTTATGAAGAAAAGTGATTTTGAGAATGCCAGAGAACATTTTATAAAATGTATAAAAAATAATCCTGCGCATATCAAAGCTAAAGAAATGTTAAAAATTATCGAAAACAAATGAATTTAAAAAAAATTTCAGGATTAACGCTTTTCCCGGATTCTAATCCTTGTTCATATTTAAGGTTCAAACTGCCGTTTGATGAGTTTAATCGAAGCGGAAAATTGGAAGCCGGATTATTCAATTTTGAAAATTTAACTTCCGATATTTTAAAAGATATTATTAAACATAACTATTTTATTATTTCGCGAGATATACCTAATATAATTTCAAAAATTATTATTAGAGAATGCAGGAAAAATAATTGCAAGGTATTTTATGAAATAGACGATTATATATTTGAAATACCTGAAACGCATCCGTATTATTTTTATTATAAAGTTTACGGCTGTCAATTAAAAGAGATTTTAAAAAGCGTTGACGGAATAATTGTTTCAACTTTGAATTTAAAAAAAGTTTTATCTGAATATAACAAATATATTTTTATATTTCCAAATCTTATTCCGCCGGAACTTGAAAAAAAAAAACGTGTTATAAAAATAGATAATAATATAATTTTAGGTTATGGAGGAGCTTCTCCGCATTATTATGATATGCTTCCGGTGTTTTCAGTTTGGGAAAGATTGTATAAAGAATTCAGTGGAAAAATTTCATTTAGAATAATTGGAGCTGTCCGTCCTGAAAAATTTATTAAAGAAACTAACGGTAATGTTTTTATAAACTCGCTTGGTTCTAACTCAAATGATAAATTCATCGAATCATATTCTGAAAGTTTTAATTTTCCATACTCATACAATTCGGGTTCGCCGATTTATAATGATTATTTATCGACTCTTTATCATAGTTCAATCGGCATAGGGTTTTCTCCGCTTGCAGAGAATAATTTCAACAGAGCGAAAAGCAATATCAAGTTTTTGGAATATTCAATGTCTGGAATCATCGGGATTTATAGCGATATTGAACCGTATAACGAAGATGATATTGAAAAAATACTAATAAAAAAATTAGATGAAGAAGCGTGGTATTGCGCCGCTAAAGATATTATAGAGAATATAAAAGAGTATCAGAAAAAACTGGAAATTTCAAGGCAAAGAATTATTGAAAAATATTCTGTAAAAAATTCTCGAGTTATAATTACCGATTATGTTGAAACGCTGGAAAACTCAACTCTCAATTTTAAAGAATGTTTTTTTAATATTGATAATATATGTATTATTGGCAAGGGCAAATTTGGAAGAATGATTTATGATATAATCGGCAATTTAACTGGAATAAAATGCGTAATAAAAAATTCTGACGAATTGATAAACTCAGATTTCAGCGATAAAACAAAATTTTTGATTGCTTCTCATTCGCATTTTATTTCGATTTATAAAGTTTTGAATCAATATTTTAAAGAATCGGATTTATTAGATCGAATTATTACTTAAAATTTTATAACAATGATAACACTTATATCTCCTTTATTACCTGAAAAACGATGGAATGACACGGCAAAATCTTATTGGGCGCCAATAGGATTAGCGTATATTGCCGGACGTTTGGACAAAGAAAAAATCGGGTTTAATATAATTGATAGAGAAATGCTGCTGCATAAAAAATATCGTTTTGATTTAAAAAAATTGGATGACTTTTTTCTCGATAAAATAAAAGATGATAAATATATAGGTTTTTCAATGGCATCGCCGAATTTTGAGGATGTTGAAAGATGCGCTAAACAAATCAAAATTAAATATCCTGAAAAAAAAATAGTTCTTGGAGGACCGCATCCCTCTCTATTGCCCACTGAAACTATGGAAAAGATTGCTGAAGTCGATTATATTGTAAGAGGCGAAGGAGAAGAAACCATTTTTGAATTGCTAAAAGAAAATTGTATAATTAATCAAATAAAAGGATTAACCTATCGGGAAGGAAATGAAATTAAACATAATCCTGACAGGGAGCAAATTGAAAATATAGATTTGTTGCCGTTACCGCTTTGGAAATCTTTAGATATGGAGTATTATACCAGAGAAGGAAATGTCGTTATACGTTTTTTAAATTTGCGGGCAGCTCATATTTTTGGAAGCCGGGGTTGTCCCTTTAAATGCGATTTCTGCGCGGGACCCAAGATTTTTCCGAAATTGCGTTTTCATTCTCCGGATAGAATTATTGAGGAAATAAAAACACTTGAACGCGATTATAAAATTAACGGACTTTATTTTGCGGACGATCAATTTTTAGCCGTTGAGAACCGGGCAGCGCAAATATGCGAAAAACTTATAGAATCCGGATTACATAAAAAAATAAAATGGTGCGTTCAAGCAAGAGCTAAAGCTGTAAATAATGAAATTTTATCACTGATGAAGAAGGCGGGATGCGTTCAAATAGAATTTGGATTTGAGAGCGGTTCGCAAAAAATGCTTAATTCTATAAGTAAAAAAGCTAATGTTGAAGATTATTATCGCGCGGCAGAGCTGACTAAAAAAGCGGGATTACGGATATTAGCGAATATTATAGTCGGACTTCCATGCGAGACTGAAAATGATTTTTATCAGACGTCTGATTTTATGTTGAAAATAAGGCCGAATGTTTTCGGATTTAATGTTTTAATGCCGTTAGCAGGCACTAATATATTTGAAAAATACATAAAGGATAAAGCTGATTTCGATTATAACGCGGTTGATTGTTTTTCTGCAAAATTCAATATTACGGCTATGGGAAATGATGTTTTTGAAAAGTTATATTTAAAAGTCAGAAGAGAAATAGTTTTTCCTACTTATGCTTGGGATTATATAAAATATAATCTGTTTTCTGATCCGAAATGGGCTATCATATATTTATACAGATTGTTCAAACTGATTATAAATAAACCGAAAGTTTTTATAAATTTTTTTATTTTACGAAAAAATAAAATGGACAGGTTTTGATGAAAATAGATATTGTTACTGTAACTTATAATTGCCGAGATTATATTAGAAATTTTCTTGAAGGATTATACCGGAAAACCGGCAGAGATTTTAATCTTTATATTTTCGATAATTCATCAAGCGACGGTTCAAAAGAAATTTTGCGGGAATATGAATTATTAAAAAAAAATATTAAAATAATATATTCCGATAAAAATATAAATTTTGGTCCTGCGAATAATTATCTTGTTAAAAATTTTTGCCGCGAAAAATTATTGTTATTTATAAATAACGATATTATTTTTACGGACAACTGGCTTGATAATTTAATAAACGGGATGAAAGAAACTGACGCAGATATGGTTGGAGCAAAATTGATTTATCCAGACAATAAGACAATACAGCATTGCGGGATTGAATTTGATATTTGCGGTATGCCGCACCATATTTACAGGTTTGCGCCGGCTGACTTGCTGCAAACGAACGAGCGCAGGGAATTTCCGAATGTTACGGCTGCGTGTATGCTGATGAAGCGTCAAGATTTTTTAGATGTTGACGGGTTTGACGAAAAGTATATTAACGGCTATGAGGACAATGATTTATGTATGAAATTATTTGTAAAAAAGAAGAAGATTATATATGAACCGAAATGCGAATTGTTTCATTTTGAATCGGTAAGTCCTGGAATATCAGACCAAAACATTTTTTCAGGGAATTATTTTTTTGAAAGGTGGAAACATTTAACATTGAAAATGGGATATGAGTCATTAAAAAATGTTAAAGGGAAAGTTTCAATTTTCGGAACAGGCGAAAAAGCTAAGCATCTTATTCAGATATTAAAAGAATACGATTTTGAAATTGAAAAAATTTATGACCGTAAAGGATATGAAAATAAATTATTTGGAAAAATTTATGGAATCGATGAAATCAATAAATTTAAACCGGAAAATTTGATTGTTGCATCAGTTTCGCAATATTTGATTATAGAAGATTTGAAAAAAATATTATCCGACGATACCATTATTATTCCGGTATGTAGATATTAATAGATTTAATTTCAAAAATTTGTTATGATAAGTATTGATTATAGAGAAGAAAAATCAGGGATAATAGATTTGTTTGCTCAAAAGAATGAAGCGGAATATGAAGTGAAAAAATTAGTATACGCTGATTATTTGATAAATTTTAAGATTGCTGTTGAACGAAAGACTGCCGAGGATTTTTGTGTGTCAATTATCGACGGTAGAATTTTTAAACAGGCAATTAAGATGAAAGAAAATTATGATTATAATTTGGTGATTATTGAAGGAAATCCGTTTAAAACGTCGCATAATTTTAACCGTAATGTTTTAGAAGGCGTTTTAATTGAGTTATGTGTTTTTTTAAGTATGCCTGTTATGTTCACTAAATCTGTCAGCGATACTTATGAAAGAATAATCATGATTAGAAATCATTTTGAAACAAAAAATCCGGGGCTTATAAAAAGATATGGATATAAACCGAGAAACGAAATCGGAAAAATGCTTTATATGCTTCAAGGACTTCCTAATATAGGGAAAATCAAATCAAAAAGAATACTCGAGCATTTTGGTTCGATTAAAAATTTTGTTAATGCCGATATTGCTGAATTAAAAAAAGTAGAAGGCATTGATGAAAAAATAGCCGCAAAAATTTATGAAACTATTAATAATAATTATGATATAAACAAATAACTATAAAAAGAGGCAAAAATGAAAGAAGCTGAAATCAGGACTATAAAACTATTTCAAGCATTGTGTAATCCGACAAGATATAAAATATTGAAAATGTTGTCAAAAGAAAATATGCTTGTAGCTGATATTATAAAAAAGACCAGAAAGACAAAATCAGCCGTATCACAACATTTGAGAATATTGAGAAATTTAGATTTGGTAAAATATCATAGAGAAAATGATAAAACTGTTTATCAGATTAAAAAAGGCGATGTTTTGAAAAATATATATAAAATCGAGAATTTTTATATTCGATTGTTGAATAAGTAAAAAGTTTAGCAGTTTAGCAATTGCTAAACTGCTAAACTGAAAAATTTTAGAAAATAGGAATTTGTATGAATATTATAATTGCCAATTCTGTAGGCGTTGATAAAAACGGCTACCATATAGTTCACTCTCCGAGCAGGTGGTCGTTAGGAGTAAAAAATTATACCGATTGCATTTATTATCCTTGGGAACTTTCTTATGCTTCTTCTTATTTGAAACAAAAATTTCCGGAACATAATATTAAAATGCTTGACGGAGTTTTGAATAGTTATACATTCGAAGAATATATAAAAGTTATATCCGAATACAATCCGGACGTATTAGTTATGGAACCTTCGGCGAGAACCTATGAAACAGATAAATTATTTGCGATATCCGTTAAGGAAAAATTTAACGCGAAAATAATTTTTTGCGGAGGCCTTTCTACTGCCGAACCCGAAAAACTATTAGAAGTCGCCGATTATGTTTTGCAAGGCGAATATGAAGAAACTTTATTAGAATTATTAAAAACTAATTTTGATGAATCAATAGAAGGATTATATCCGAATAATCGCAGAAAAATAATTGATATAAATACATTGCCGTTTCCAGAAGACGATGATGTTTCACGCATAAAATATTTTGAGCCGAATTGCGAATATAAGGAAATTCAGTTTTATATATCTCGCGGATGTCCTATGAAATGCAATTTCTGCGTTGCCGGAAATTTGTATTATGAAAAACCGAATTGGAGACCGCGCTCAATTCAAAATATAATTGCGGAAATAAAATATCTGAAAAATAAATATCCTGAAATGGAAGGCCTTTTTCTTGATGAAGAAGTTCATAATATAAATAAAAAATTTGTTTTAGAATTTTGCGATGCTCTTATTAAAAATAATTTGCAGCATCTGAAAATCGACGCTATGTCAGAATACTATCTGCTTGACGAGGAAATTTTGTATAAAATGAAAGAAGCCGGATACTATAAACTTCGTGTCGGAATAGAAACGGCTTCTGATAAAATTGCTAAGAAAATGAATCTTGGAAATAAATTTAATTTAAATAAACTCTTTGAAGTATTGGAAATAGCGAATAAAATTGGAATGAAAATGTATGGGACTTTTACTGTTGGCGGATTAGGTTCCAACAAAAATGAGGATTTGAAAACCGTAAATTTAATTTATAATTTAATTTCTAATAATCTTCTTAACGATTTGCAGGTTTCAATAAATACTCCTCAACCCGGCACCCCGTTTTATATTGAAGCTAAAGAAAAAAAATATTTCATTACCGAGGATTGGCAATCTTTCGACGGAGGGAAAGGCAGCGTTTTATCTTATCCTGATTATAGCAAATCTGAAATTGATTCGATGTTTAAAACCGCATTGAATAAATACGATGAAGCGTTAAAAATCAGGGCGGAAAATTTTAAATTTGATTTGAAAATTAAAAATAATCTTGATATGATAATTAAACCAAATTCAAAAATACTTATCATCCGTTCGTATCGTATGTGGTTGGTCGATATACTAATAGACATATTGCTAAAACGTTTTAAATGCGGAATTATTTATCAGGAAGAAGTTCAAAATCTTATAATAAAACATAATTTTTACAAAAAATATTGTTATGGAAATGGATTTATAAAAATTGATAATTTTACTTCTGCAATGTTAAACGAAATAAATGATGAACAATACGATTATATAATAGTTCCGGTCAGAAATATTAGAATTAATAATTATTATAACGTCCAGGAATTACTTGATTCTCTAAATGTAAAAAATAAAATTTTAGTTGATTCATTTGGCGAAATCAAAGAATTGAAGTAGAATTCATATTAAAAATAACTTGACAAAGATGCGTTGTTAAATATAATTCAATTTACAATAATATAAAATAATCAATAAACTTTATTAGATAGTTTTATTTTTATTTTATTAGCATAGCTTAATTTTTTAAGTTTTAAAAATTTAATAAACAAACGCGGAGAGATGGCCGAGCGGTTGAAGGCGGCGGCCTCGAAAGCCGTTGTAGCGGGATTCCGTTACCCTGGGTTCGAATCCCAGTCTCTCCGCCACTTTTCAAATATTCTTTTCAATTATTTTATTAGTTAGCTTTTATAAGTTTTAAATACTTGACTTCTTGTTTTGAAAATGAAAAGAGTCAAATATATTGAAAATGCCATATACGTTTTATTATGCGTAGTTTTTCCTGTTATTACTCTTTCGTATTCTACATATACTCAAAATATTATTCTGTTCAAAGAAATATTTGGAAGCATATTATTGCTATTTATTTTTTTATTGGCGATAATATATAGATTTGAAAAAAGTGAAATCACAACTCAAAATTTTCTGTTAAAAATTCCGTTGTTTTTATTGATTATAGTAATAATAATTTCAAGTATAGTTTCTGATTTCAGATTTAGAGCGTTCTATTACGGCAGCCATTATTTTTTGATAGTCGTCAGTATATTTTTGACGGTTAATTTTATAAATACACTGCCTAAATTCAAGGTTTTACTGACATTTATTAATATTACAACTTTTCTGGCGGGATTGTATTTAGTTTTTCAATATCTGGGATATGATTTTGTGGACTGGGGTGTTCCCGAACCTATTTTGGCTTCGACATTCGGGTGTTGCTGCGGTACAAAATTATATTTTTCAATATTCTTACCTATTATATTAATTTCATTTTTTTATTTTAAAAGCAAATTAATTAAACTGATATTGTCACTAACAATACTATTGTCTCTTTTCCCGATATTCTTATATTTTGACGAGTCCAAAGTTTATATGATTACTATTCCATTAGTAATATTATTGCTTTGGTTTATATTAATAAAAAAAATTTTTTTTATAAAAAAAAGAATTATATTATTCAGTTTTTTATTCATAGTATTATTGATTTCGGGAATGTTATATTATAATAATATTTATAAATATTATTATTTAAATCAGATGAGAAAAATTTTATGGAAGGGCGCGATAGATTCAATGAAAGAAAATGGTTTTTTTGGAAGAGGATTGGGAACTTATCAACTGATTTTACCAAAATACCGCAGTTCTGATTATCATCGGAGATGGCTGTCGCATAATTCAATGCATGCGTATAATGAGTTGCTTGAAACATTTTCCGATTTAGGTTTTATAGGAGGGAGTATTTATTATTTGTGTTTTGTTTTGACGATATTTAATTTACTTTATATTATGAAACATTCAAATTCTTCCAAAGATTACTATATCTCAATGTTTTTCGTCTCAAGTATGATTGGATATTATACTCATTCTCTGAATTTTGTTTTTTCAAAATGGTTTTACGGAGTTTATTATACGTGGTTTTTGGTAGGCTTATCTCAGTTATGGGCAACAAGATTTTATTTTGATAAAACTAAAGAAAGTATACTTCCAAATGAAACGGAAAAAATTAAGATTGAACCTGAGTTTGAAGTTATTTAAAAAAATAATTACCGGAGTCATCAATTTTGTTTTACTATAATAAGATTATCGAAACAATCAATACAATAAATTCCATAAACGGCGAATCGCCGGCTCAGTGGGATACAATTATAAATAAAATTTCCGAGATATGTTCCGCTATTGGAATTTCTATCTATTTGATTAATTCAAAAAATAGAATATCTTATTTTCAAGGGATAAACGCCGGAAACATAAATATTAAGAATGACGTTATCTTTAAGATTTTTATAAAAAAAGAAATTGAATTTCCAGCGTTTTCAGAAATATTTGAATCGTTCGATTTAGAATCTTCCGTTTTAAGAAATAAAAAAAAGATAAAATTGTTGATAGTTCCGCTTTACGTTAAAGAAAAAAATATCGGGTTGCTTATACTTTATAAAAAAATCGAATTCATAAAAGAAGAATTTTTGTCGTTGAAAATTTTGGGAGAATATTTAAGCTGTTTTTTTCATTCCAATCCTTTATTTCAGGTCAATGATGACAACGGATTAGACGAATCATACTGCGATGAAATGATTTTCAAAAGCAAATCAATGCGCAGCATATCAGAAATAGCCAAGCGCGTCGCAGTTACAAATTCTACAGTTTTATTAACCGGAGAAAGCGGAGTTGGTAAAGAGGTTTTGGCAAAATATATCCATATAAACAGTTTAAGAAATGAAAAAAGATTTGTTGCGGTATCCTGCGGAGCTATTGCGCAGGGGTTAATCGAGAGCGAATTATTCGGAAGCAAAAAAGGAGCGTTCACAGGTTCGATAGCTGATAAAAAAGGAAAGTTTATGATAGCGGATAAAGGAACATTGTTTTTAGATGAAATCTCGGAAATAAGCAACGACATTCAGGTAAAACTTTTACGAGCTATTCAGGAAAAAACGATTTCTCCGCTTGGAGACGAGAGAGATTATCCGGTTGACGTAAGAATAATTGCGGCGACAAACAAAAATCTTGAATCTCTGATTAAAGCGAATTTGTTCAGAGAAGATTTATATTTTAGATTAAACGTTGTAGATATTGCCATACCTCCTTTGCGGGAAAGAAAAGAAGATATACCTGATCTTGTAAATTATTTTAAAGATAAATACAATACGATGTTCAATAAAAAAATTGATTTTACCGAGGCGGCTATTTTAAAAATTTCCAACAATGGTTGGCGCGGCAATATTAGAGAACTTGAAAATTTTATTGAGCGAACAATACTGCTGTCCGATTCTAATATTATTAATGACTTGGATTTCAAGTTGTCCGTAAAACCTTTCGAACAAATTGTAAAAGATATATCGGAAGAAAATTTAACTCTGAACGAGGCTGATAAAATTTTCAAAAAAGAGTTTATTAAATCAAAACTAAAAGAAAATAATTGGAAAATATCTTTAACTGCGGAAAAATTGAAAATCCAGAGAACATATTTAAGCAGATTAATAAAAGAATTTTCTTTAAAATCGAATAAAAAATTGAAATATTAGCGATTAAACTCAAAAACCGCATAATGATTTTAATATTTCAATTCGTTGATTTTTTTATCCGCATTAAGTATAATATAAAAAATTAATTTAAAGAGAGGTTATAAATGAGCATACATATTGGAGCAAAACAAGGGGAATTTTCTGATTTTGTTTTGATGCCGGGAGATCCTTTGAGAGCAAAACTTATAGCAGAAACATTGTTTGAAAAATCCGTTTGTATAAATCAAGTAAGAGGAATGTATGGATTTACCGGTTATTATAAAGGCAGAAAAGTATCCGTTCAAGGTTCTGGAATGGGTATGCCGTCAATGACGATATATTCCACCGAGCTCATTAAAGATTACGGCGTAAAAACAATAATTAGAATAGGCACATGCGGTTGTATTCAGGAAGACATTAAAGTTAGAGACATCATTATGGCTACCGCAGCTTCAACCGATTCCAATATAAATAATTTAAAATTTGAGAATAAGAATTTTGCGCCGGCCGCTTCGTTTGAGTTAATGAATAAATGTTATAATATCGCTAAATCCGAAAATATCAGCATCAAAGCCGGAACGGTTCTTACTTCGGATATTTTTTACGAGGACGATAAAATGTTTTGGAAGTTGTGGGCTGCATACGGAATTACAGCCGTTGAAATGGAGACTTCGGCATTATATACGGTCGCCTCAAAATATAGAATAAATGCGTTGTCAATCCTTACCGTCAGCGATAATATTATTACAGGCGAAGCTACGAGTTCGGAAGAACGCCAGACCAAATTTTTAGGTATGGCTGAACTTGCTTTAAAATTATCTTTATAAAAAATTTAAAAAAATTATGCAATCACTAAATGTTAGTTTTTTTTATTCCAATCTTCATAATCCGAAAGAAATTGAAATATTAAAAGAAAAATTCGCGTCGGTTCTTTCAAGTAAATTTACAATATCCAAAGGAGCCGAAGATTTAAAAGCATTGGCTATATTAACCGGCGGAGTCGAAAACGATGTTGTAAAATTCATTTCTCAGAACAAACCAACTCCAATAATATTGCTTTATCATAATTCGTCAAATTCGCTTCCTGCGGCGCTTGAATTGACTACTTATTTGAAAGAGAAAAAACATAAAGTTTTTTTATTTTGTTATAAAGATATTGAAAATATTATAAAAATAACGGCGGTTTCAAACGTTTATAAAAATTTGAGTTTATCAAATGTCGGTTTAATCGGGGCGCCTTCGGATTGGCTTATAGCGAGTTCGGTTTCAAATGTTTTTTTTAGGGACAATGTCAGAAAATTGGTTAAAATAAGATTATCTGAAATTTATGATTTGTTTGAAAAAAGCGACAATAACGAATATGACGCGCATATCAAAAATAAAATCGAGAGATATAAATCTTACGTTAGCGCCGAAGAACTTGTCAAATCTTTAAAAATGTATACCGTATTAAAAACAATTAGAAATAAATATCAGCTTGATTGTTTTTCAATAAGATGTTTTGATATACTCGAAAAATACAAAACCACAAGCTGTCTCGCTTTAAGCCTTTTAAACGGAGAAGGAATAATATCGGGCTGCGAAGGAGATATGCAGACGCTGATGACAATGTATATAACAAAGTTATTGACGCATACAATACCCTTTATGGCAAATCCTTCGGATATAGATTATAAAGAAAATAAGTTGACTGTAGCGCATTGCGCCTGCGCATTTGAATTAGTAAAAAAGAGCAGTTTGGCTATTAACACTCATTTTGAATCAAATCTCGGAACCGCTGTTCAAGGATGTTTAGAAGACGGAATTTATACAATAGTAAAATTCGGCGGAAAAAATATGGAGAGATTTTTTGCAAGCCGAGCGAAGACCTGTAAACATCAATGGAAAACCAATCTTTGCAGAACGCAGGCGGTTTTATCGGTCGAAGAAAATTTAAAAGATTATATCGATAATCCGATAGGAAATCATCTTGTGTTGGTTAAAGGAGATTTTGTTGAAATTCTTAGATTATGGAATAAATATAGAGATATCTGAAAACGCATAGAATAAAATGAAAAAAATTATTGACCATTCAAAAATAACTTTATTATTCGACATAAAAAACGCGGCTCGTTTGATTTTACAAAACATATTGAACGAGTGCAATTGTTCCGCTGGAATGATTTGTTTTATTAATCAAAAAAAAAAAAATTATAATATAATAGAATACAGCGGTTTTTCGGCAAAACAGTTTTATGATTTAAAAATAGATATGAATTTTGTCAATGAGATGACGGGTTTCGCCGAATATAATTCCGAGATTAAAAATCCTGTTTTTGAAACTATTTCATCGAAAATGATTGGAGATTTAGAGAAGATTTTAATATGTCCGATTGATTTTATTTCTGAAAAGCGATTAGGATTTGTTATGCTCTTATCGGATTCAAAAAAAAAATTAAACGGCTCTGCCGCGGACATTTGCTTTAATCACGCTCAAATTTTAAAGAATAATATCAGCGCCGAATCAATTGATAAAATTGGCGAGTTTGATATGTTTGATTCGACGACTCAACTTTACAATCAGGATTTTTTATATGAAAATCTTTATCGGAAAATAATAGAATGTGAAAGAGTAAACTCGAAATTTTCGCTTGCATTAATTGAAATAAAAAATTTCAATGAAATAATTTCTAATAAGCAAAATTTAAGCAATGTAATACTTAAAAGTTTAAGCGGTTTTTTAAAAGCCAATTTGAGAAAAATCGATATATTGGCAATGTTGTATAACGCGATTATTTCAATAATTTTTTCCGATATGGATTATGAAAAAACATTTAGTAAACTTGAAGAACTGAAAAGCAAACTGGCATCCGTAAAACTATTGGATGAAAATAAAAAAGCTCTGCCTGAAATCGAGATTTGTTACGGAATTGCGGAATATCCGGCGTCAGGAAAAAATTGTGAAACGCTAATCAGAAACGCGATAAGAGCGATAATTTGAGAATAATGTTTTATAGAATTGATTCTAAATAATGAATTGAAGTGAACGGAGGATAAGAATATGGGTATTCCTACTATGATGGCCGGTTCGATAAGAAATATTTTATTGGGCGCTATAGAAGTGAAACGCGATGAATTCAGAGAAGGTAAATCTGTTGAAACTATTGTTGAAGAGTTGAAAAACGACGGTTTTTCAGAACATAATATCAAACGAATAATTACCGAAGTTCAGGATAAGCCTATCATTGACGATTTTAATTCGGATATTATAAAAGACAGTTATAATATAAAAGAAAACACAATAAAACTAATTCTTACGGAAAGTCTGGGATTGAAAATTCAGGACGTTGTAAGATATAAAGGCAGAGACTGGGTGGTTCAGCAGATTAATGAATTCGGAAGCGAATGCGAAATGCTGATAAAATTTTATGGTTAAAGATAAACATTCGAAAAAAAAATTAAAAATATTGGCGGTATTGCCTGCGCGTTACGGTTCGACAAGATTGCCGGGAAAACCTTTAATAAGAATAAACGGAAAATCTATAATTCAATATGTTTTTGAAAATGTTTCCAAATCCAAACTGATTGATAAAATAATAGTTGCGACAGACGACGCGAGAATTTATGAAGAATCGGAAAAATTCGGATGCGGCGCTGTAATGACTCCGGCGGATTGTAAATCCGGCGGAGACAGAATAGCGTATGCCGTAAAAAATTGCGGATTGGACGGATACGATATAATAGCTAACGTTCAGGGAGACGAGCCGCTATTAAAATCAGAAGACGTTGACGCGGCTATTATCAGATTAATTGAAAATGATTCTGATATTTCCACGCTTGCGATAAAATTTAAAAAAGAAGAAGACGTTAAAAATCCGAATTATGTAAAAGTTGTTTTTGACAATAAATTTAACGCGTTGTATTTTTCAAGAAGCGTTATGCCTTATCCGCGCGATTCAGTAATTAAACCTGAAATCTATTATAAACATATCGGTTTATATGTTTACAGAAAAAAAACTCTGCTTGAATTTGAAACGTTGCCGGAATCAATTCTTGAAAACTATGAAAAGCTTGAGCAGTTAAGGTTTTTAGAAAACGGATACGGAATAAGCGCGGCAATAACCGGAAATGAAACCATAGGAATCGATACTCCGGAAGATATAATTAAATTCGAGAAAACGCTAACCTCAAAATGATATATAATAAAATCTGCGGAATTTACGGCAATCCAGTCGGTCATTCGCTTTCTCCTTTAATACACAATCATTTATTCAAAAAATACAAATTTAATTACGAATATTATGCGTTTGAAATTTATGATATTGAAAACGCGATAAAACTTATACGAAAAGAAAATATACGCGGAGTAAGCATAACAATTCCTTTTAAAATATCGGTTGTGAAATATCTGGATAAAGTTTCAGATTTAGCCGGAAAAATAGGAGCGGTCAATACTATAGTCAATGATAACGGAATTTTAACCGGATACAATACGGACGCTTACGGAGTAACTCAAACTTTTAAAAAACGCGATATTCAGTTAACCGGCAAAAACATAGCTTTGCTTGGAAACGGCGGCGCCGCAAAAGCTGTTGCCTTTTCAATCATATCGGAATTTAAAATTAATTCTTTAAAAATAATTGGAAGAAATAAAGACAAACTTTCGGAGCTATTAAAAGAAATCGCGGACAAGACCGGTTTTTCGCAAATAGCAATCGAAGAATTTTGCAATGGAAAATACAATATAAAAAAAGAAGAAGATGTTATAATTAATTCCGCTTCGGTTGGAATGCATCCTGAAACGGAAAATTCTTTAATCGCGGAAGAAGCTTGTTTGGATTATTCCGATAAAATATTTTTTGACGTAATTTATAATCCCCGAAAAACATTAATGCTTAAAAATGCCGAATCAAAAGGGGCGACGATAATTAATGGAATGGATATGTTTATATTTCAAGCTATGCGGCAGCATTTTTTGTGGACAGACAACGATAAAATAAAATACGAGGATGTTGTAGAAGCGTTGTAACAATTTAGTATTGTTTATGAATTAATCCGAAAAATGCAATAATATTTTTATGGGCGCGGCGTAGTTTTTCAAATCCCTGTAATATAAAAAAGAAAATTTGATTTGCAAAAAAACAAAAAAAATGTATGATAAAAAAACTATGTTTAAGATATTGAAAATTAGTTTTAAAATAGCGGCGCTATTCATTATTATTATTTTATATTCGTATCAGGTTAATGCCGATTATCAATGGATTCAATACAACAACAACACGGGATATAATATTAATTCCATAAAGTTCAAAGGCAATTTCGGAATAATGGCTGGCGATAACGGTATAATAAAAACCACTCAAAACGACGGGTTAAGCTGGAGCAATCAAAATTCGGGTTGCCTTGACAAGTTAAACGCGGCGCATATAGAAAACGTCGATTTAATAATAATTGCGGGCGCTAACAAACGAATACTTGTTTCTCAAGACGGCGGCGCCACTTGGCTGAACAGAACGCCAAATAATATTTCGTCTCAAATCGAATTTTACGGCGTATGCGCCGTAAATTCTGAAATATGGGTCGCTGGTTCTTCAAGTTTAATTTTAAAAAGTTCTGATTACGGTCAGACCTGGACAAAACAATACGAAGGCGTAAATAATATAAAAATGATAAAAATGTATCCGTCCGGAATCGGAACCGCAATGGGCGATAACATTTTATTGACTACTTCAGACGGCGGAAATAATTGGTCGCCCGTGTCAATTTCGATTTCAAACAAATTTATCGCGGGATATTGTTTGAACGAATATTTGTGGTTTGGCGTCATCGATAACGGAGACAACACATTCAGTTTGTATCAGACATACGAAGGACCCGGCAAATGGATATTTCTATATAAGTTTAATTTTGAAGTTAAATCGATTTGTTTTCCGAATTATTATTCAGGATGGACTGTCGGCGCGAACGGGAACATTTATTATACGCCGAATAATCCTTCTCAATGGGAAAAAATAAACATAGATACGCAGATAAGCGTTAATCTTAATTCCGCGGCTTTTTCAAATTTAAACGATACGATATGGGTTGCCGGAAATAACGGATACTATTACAAACGGTTTTATAATTACTCGGATTCGGAACCCGAATTCGCCGGGATATACGCAAATGCCGGAGGCAAATATTTTGTTTTGACAGGCGACGCCATAGAATTGACTTCGGAACGGACAATCGCGAGAAATAAACAGTTTTTAAGATACCAATGGAGTTCTCAAGATTTAACCGTTTCATTGGAGAATACGGATAAAATAAAAAGTTCGTTCCAGTCGTCGGAACCGGGCAGATATTTTGTGAAACTCGAAATAGACGATTACGGAACTTCGAGAAGTTCGGATTATGCCGAAGTTTATGTTTTTGACACATATTCTCAAATATATTCGCAGGACGCCGCCGTATCAGGCAATAACAACGGATTGATTTTAAACGGATACGCGCATAATATTGATATTAATCTGAAAGACATACCGGAATATCCGGATTTTAAAAGCGTTTCGGCATATATTGATTTGAAGAATTTCAGAACAGTTCCGCATTTATTTTCCGCGATGAAAATTAATCCTTTATATTTTAACAGTGTTAGACCAAACATATCTTTATTCGACGATTTAAGTTATACAATAGTAAATTTTGAAATGTTCGATTACGCCACTGGAAATCATATAAACGAATTGTCCGACGCGTATGATAATTTAAAAATCAAATACAGGTTGCCTCCCTCAATTTTAAAATTTGAAAACAGGAGATTTGCCGTTTTTAATTACGACGAAGGAACCGAACAATGGACCCGGAAGTCTCAGATTTTTTTATATAATATCATGACCGGTCTTGAGATAGAAATATCGCTTAATAATTTTTCAATTTACGGATTATTCGCGCTTCCTGATTTTGAAAAACAGGGAGAAATAGAAATATTTCCAAACCCGTTCATAGGCGGAGACGGAAATTATAAAACCGGCAGATATTATACCGGAGCGGACGACGGCAGCGGAATATATTTCAGCGGAATCAATATAAAAAACGCTAAAATAAAAATAGTTAATCTTGCGGGATACGTAGTCAACGAACTTGTCAACGATAACGATTCTTATTTTCAATGGAGCGTTCTTGATAAAAAAAACAAACCTGTTTCATCGGGTTTGTATTATGCTATAATTGAATCAGGCAGTTACAAATGCGTAAAAAAAATACAAATTATCAGATAATATTCGCAATAATATTATTGACGGCGTTTTCATTTTCGAACCCGATTTATTCGTATGAAGCCGGAATACCGCTGACATTAAATTATACGGCTGAACAATCGGCTCTATCGGCTGTAACCGCGTTTGATTACGGAATAAACGGAATACTATATAATCCGGCGATTGCAAGATTTGAAAAATTCGATAGAAATTTTATAAGCAGTTATATTTCTCTACCGCAGGACGTTAATATATATTATCTTGCTTTTTCCAAAGAATTCAAAAAAAACAGAAACGCTCGATATTCGGTTTTTGCCGCCGGAATAGACGGCGGTTCAGTCAAACAAACATTAATAAACGGGAGAGATTTGGAATACGCCGGACGCTCGTCAAAATATTCTGCGGTTCAATTCGGATTATCGGCGTCTCATAAAATCAATCAAATAGGCGCCGGAATAAATATCAAGAATTATTCCGAGAAAATTTCAGGATATAGCGGAAATGTCTGGCTTGCAGATATTGGTTTTTTGTATAAAGGAGTTATTGAAAATCTTGACGCGGGCGTTTCAATTTTGAATTTAGGTTCGAAAATAAAATTAAACCGGTATTCAGAAGATATTACGCGGATATATTCGGCGGGTTTAAAATATTCGTTATTCAGGTTTGATATTCTTGCGGATTTAAAAAAAACAGGCGAATTATCCCCGAAATGTTCGTTAGGTCTAAATTTCAGATTCGACGATAATTTTCATTTAATGGCGGGATTTAACGGAACTAAAAACATAAACAATTCCGTATCTTTCGGATTCGCTTATTTTTATAACTCAATTGGAATTCAATACGCTTACGATAATTATTCTAAAATTGGAGATTTGCATTTCATAACTTTAAGTATGAGTTTTAAACCTGTTTTACAGGCGCTTGATAAAAAAACGGATATGAAACAAACTGACATAGACGCGGAACCTTCCCTTGATTCCAATATGAAAAACGAGTTAAAAAAATCAAGCGTGGATTCCGCCACAAAAAAAACAGAAAGTATTGAAAACGAAAACGCTGAACCTGAACTCAAACTCGATTATGAAACGCTTGATATTGATTTGCTGAAAATTCATGCGAGGAAATCGTTTGAATCGAAGCAATACGACCTTGCGGAAATTATTTTAAAGAAGATTGTTTATAATCAGCCCGACGATATAGAAACGTTAAAATTTTTAGGAGACGTTTATTATGAAATGAAAGATTATGACAATGCGATTAAATGTTACGATAGAGTTCAGAAATTTGGAATAAAGGAATAATTTTTTATGAAATCGAAAAATAATGAAATTGAATTCAAATCCGGAATAGCTTCGATTACAGGTTTGCCAAACGCCGGAAAATCTACGCTTTTGAATAAAATTCTCGGAGAAAAAATTGCCATAACGTCGCCCAAACCTCAAACGACGAGGTTTCAGATAAAAGGTATTTATAACGACGATGATTCGCAAATAGTTTTAATAGACACGCCGGGCATACATAAGACCAAACATCAGCTTGGCAAGTATATGATAAAGGAAATAAATTCTTCGTTTATTGACGTATCGGCGATATTAGCGGTAGTTGACGCCGAACTTTTAAACGAGAACAAATTTTCAGCGGCAAAAATAATCGAACATATAAATTTTTTAGACAAATCTGAAGCGGCAAAAATTCTTGTTTTAAATAAAATTGATAAAATAACAAAAGAAGATTTATTTTTTATGATAAAAAAGATTTCGGAAACGTATAAGTTTGACGAAATAGTTCCGGTATCGGCTAAACGCGGATATAATATTGACGAACTGATTAAAGTCATAAAGAAATATTTAAAAAATTCCGAACCTTATTATAGCAAGGATACGATTACGGACGTTGCGGATTCGGTTTATATTTCGGAATTAGTCAGGGAAAAAATTATTGAACTGACTAAACAAGAAATTCCCCATGCAGTAACATGCAAAACGGAAATTCTGAACGAAAAAAATAAGAAGAGTTATATAAAAGTCAACGTTTATGTAGAGCGCGATTCTCAGAAAGGAATATTAATAGGAAAGAAAGGAAGTATGCTGAAAAAGATTGGCGAAATCAGCAGAAAGGAAATAGAAGAATATCTCGATAAACCCGCGTATCTTGATATTCAAATCAAAGTTCAGGAAAACTGGCGGCATAGCGACGCAAAACTGAAAGAACTCGGATATTGATTCTTACAATGAACTTAAGTAAAATAATAACGCCAATCTTAACAGTATATTTGTTTTTTATTTCTTGTTCTTCCGGGGGAATAAATCAGAAAACAGAATACGTTATGAAAGAAGAACTTCTTATGGATACGCTCATAACCGTAAGAATACCGGAATCGATTCAGTCTGAAAAAATAATTAATTTAGCGTTCGACGAATTTAGACGAATCGAAAATAAATTCAGCAAATCAATCGAAGCAAGCGTAGTGTATAAAATTAATAACCGCGAAACTGATTCGGTAAAAATTGACAAAGAAGAAGAATTTCTTTTAAAAGAAAGTTTAAAGTATTACGAATTGACGGATTCATATTTTGATATAAGCGTTTATACAATCGGTCAATTCTGGGACTTTAATTTAACTGATGATTCAAAAGTTTTTGATTCGCTAAAATTGTCCGAAGAAAATTTTCAATATTTAGGTTCGTCAAATATTGAAATTGCCGACGGAGTTATATTTTTTAAAAATAAGTTTTTAAAAATAGATTTAGGCGGAATAGCAAAAGGATACGCGATAGACAGAGCGATAGAGATTTTAACAAAAAATAAAATTACGAGCGGAGTTATTAATGCGGGCGGGGACGTCTACGCGTTCGGAAAAAAGAATGAAAACGAGGAGTGGAATATTGCGATTCAAAATCCCGATAAACAAGATGAATATCTTAAAGTGTTGAAATTATCAAACAAATCAACGGCGACGTCAGGAGATTATCAGAGGTTTGTGATTTTTAACGGTAAATCTTATTGCCATATTTTTAATCCTAAAACAGGTAAAAACGCGGATTATTTAAGAAGCGTAACTGTCGAATCGGCGTCAGCTATGACGGCGGACGCAATTGCCACAGCGGTAATGGCGTCGGAATCCGAATATAGAAATTTAATAGCCGGAATTTTTTTGAAAATTCAAAATATCAGCGTATTTGTCAAATCTAAAGATAAAATTGAAATGGAAGAATTTAAAAATTAAACCGAAATATGAAAAAAATTTTCGCGATATATCCGCCGGGTAAAAAAATCCAAAGAAGCGAAGAAAGGTGTCAGGCTTCTATAGAAGACAGCCCGACAATAACTCAAAGGGCAAGCAATGATCTGGGATATGTATGCTCGATATCGCGGAAACTCGGATTTGAAGCGTATTTGCGCGATTATCCGTCAGAATCAAAAACATACGAATCGTTAAACGAGGATTTGAATGCTATAAAACCTGATATTGTTTTCATATCTTCGACAAACGGGTCAATAATTGATGATTCTGAAATATTTGATTTGATAAAAAGAAATAATTCAAAAATTGTCATTATCGCTAAAGGAGCGGTATTTACAACGCTTAAAGAAGCGGATTTAAAAATTATTAATAACTACATTAAAAATCTTGATTATGCGGTAACGGGCGAATTTGAAGCGGTATTGGAAAAACTACTGAATCATTTTAAGAGTTCGGAAGAGATTGCCGGAACAAACGGCATAATGTATAAAAAAGATAATAAATGGATTCTTCCTGATAAACCTGCTTTAATTGAAAATTTGGATTCAATTCCGTTTCCGGCTCGCGATTTGATGAATAATAAATTATACGTCAGACCTGATAATAATAGACCTATGGCGACAATAGAAAGCGCGAAAGGATGTCCGGCAAACTGCGTGTATTGTCTGACGCCTGTTATTTCCGGGAAAAAAGTCAGATTTCGTTCGCCTGAAAATATAATTGAAGAACTGAAAGAATGCGTCCGAAAATATGGCATATACGATTTTTTTTTCAGAGCCGACACGTTCACAATAAATAAAGAATGGGTTATAAAACTTTGTTCTTTAATATTGAAAGAACAAATGGAAATTTCTTGGATTGCAAATTCGAGGGTAAAACCGCTGGATTTGGAGACGGTTGAAATTATGAAAAAAGCCGGATGCCGTCTTATAGCGCTTGGCATTGAATCGGCTTCAAACTATACGCTTTCAAGATTAAAAAAAGGAATTACAGCAGACGAAATAATCAATGCGGTTTCAATTATAAAAAAATGCGGCGTTGAATGTTATGGATTTTTTATGATTGGATTTCCTTGGGAAAAACGGGACGATATCCTTAAAACAATTAATTTCGCTATTGATTTAAATCTGGATTACGCGGAATTTCATATTGTAACCGCTTTTAACGGAACTGAATTGTTTAAAGAATACGGCGGAAAAGAAAATAGTTTCGGCGGCAATTATTTCAGCAAACCCACGAATATAAGCGGATATTTATCTACGGAAGAATTATTGAAATTACGAAAGTATGCCATTCGAAAATTTTATATTCGCCCGAAATATATTGCGAACCGGATAAGCGGAATCAAAAATTTTTATCATCTGACGGCTATGATTAGATACGGAATGAAAATACTATTTTACGTAATTAAAAAAAGATAGACAGACTGCGGAATATGGAAAATTCAAAATATACAATTGGCGAATCATTTAAATACTGCAGGGATTTGACTTACAGCAATGCGAAAAATTTTTATTTTTCGTTTTTATTTCTGCCGAAACATTTGCGAGACGCGATTTATACGGTTTACGGATTCTGCAGAATCGCCGACGATATTGCGGACGACGAACAAAATGATATTGCAACAAAACAAAAACAATTTTTAGAATTTGACAATATGTTCGAAAAATGTTTTTCAAACGCGGAGATAGACGATAAAATGTTCACGGCATTGCAGTTTGTAGTAAAAAAATACGAATTATCGAAAGAACATTTATATGATATAGTTAAAGGAGTCCGAAGCGATTTATTTAAAACTCATTACGAGACGTTTGCAGAATTATACGATTATTGTTTTAAGGTTGCAAGCAAAGTGGCGTATGTATGCATAGAGTTGTTTGTTCCTAAATCAGAACGGACTGCCGATTTATTTAAATACGGCGAAAATCTGGGAATAGCTCTTCAACTGACAAATATTTTACGCGATATAAAAGAAGACCACTCAAAAAAAAGGCGATATATTCCGAAAGAATGGCTTAAAAAATTCGGAATGGATGAAAACGAGTATGAAAAATATCTTGAATGCAATGATATTGAAAAGTTAAATCCTCTGCTGTCATTTATTAAAAATCTTGCTGAAAACTACTATTCTGAATGTGAAAAACATATTAATAAACCGCAAAAAAAATATTTGTTCACATTGGAGATAATAAAAAACATATATTATGAATTATTGAAAAAAATCAGTTATGATTATAATTCAATATTAAACGGAAGAATATCGTTATCATTTTACTTCAAATTATGGACGGCTTTAAAAATAAAACTATTTTTGTAAATCTTTTTAAATTTTTTTGCCGTAAAAATTTGGCGTTGTTATTATATGCGGATATGCATTCGATTCATTATTTTAAAGGTTGACAATTTTTTTATATTTTATATATTTCCTTTATATGCAAAACGCGTTTTGGGGTATTAAAGAAAACGACAGATTTTTTTTAAATCTAATTCTTGATAGAATTTATCAAGCCACAAATTTCGATTTCCGCGATTACAGGGAATCCACGCTCTATAGAAGAATTTCAAGACGGTTTTATCATTCGTCGACAAATAATTTTGAGGAATATTATAATTATCTTGGAGAAAATTTCAGCGAGTATAACCGACTGATAAAAGATTTGACCATTAACGTTACAGAGTTTTATAGAGATTTAGAATATTGGGATTTATTTCAAACGAAAATTGTTCCGGAACTTATTGTCAATATTTTATCTAAAAAACGAAATAAAATTAATGTTTGGAGCGCAGGCTGCGCTTCAGGCGAAGAAACCTATTCTCTTGGAATACTGATTTATGAATATATTAAGAAAAATAATTTACCGCTGAAAATGCAGATTACAGGCACAGACATAGCTTGCGAACATCTTGAAACCGCGGTTAGAGGAATTTATAGTATAGACAAAATTAATTTTGATTGTATTCCTGAAGTCGCTAAAAAATATATTCTGCCAGAAACCTTGAATACCGTAGCGGTATCCGATGAAATAAAGAAAAACATTCATTTTGATTTTCATTCGCTCGTATCGTCCGGTTTTTTGGAAAATGTTGATTTAATAGTTTGCAGAAACGTTTTTATATATTTTACCAAACCGTTACAGAATTCGATTTTAAAAAAATTTTATAATTCGCTGAATTCAAATGGAATTTTGTGGTTGGGTAAAGCGGAATCAATATCTACCGAATTAGAAAACCTTTTTGTTAATTCTAATAATAAAAATAAGTTTTACAAAAAAAATTTAAAATAGAAATTTATCAATTGTCAGAAAGTCATTCTTCAAACTCTTTTCTAAACAGTTAAAAAGTTTTTCATTTTTGTAGCAATATAAGAAATTGCGGAATCTGAGTATGTTGAGGTAGTTGAAATCATCTTTAATAAAGAGAGCTGCTTACTATGAAAAAAATATTAATACAAATTGTTTGTTTAAATGCTTTACTATTTTCATCTTGTAGTTCAAAAATAATTAATTTCGTTCATACTGGCGCAATAAATGGATATTTAGAAAACCAGAATAACTACGGCGGATTTCCGATGATTAAAGGATATGTCGATAAATTATTAACTAAAGATGAAACTACATTTTTATTTGACTGCGGCGATGCGCTATGGGGAAGTTCAATAGCTAATATCACAGACGGAAAAAGTCCGGCGCTTTTAGTTAATAGTTGTAATTTTGATGCAATTGTTTTAGGAAACCTTGATGTAAATTCGCCAGCCTTGCCTGAATTAAAAATGCCTCTAATCGGCGAAAACAATCAATTTTATAAAAAATATCAAATTTCAACTACTGTTGCAAAAAGCGCTATAATTAAAAAAGACAATATTTCACTTGGAGTCATAAGCATTATTTACTCTCCTGATGAAGAAAAGCAAACATATATTGAACATAAAAAAATTATTGATGATTTAAAAAATCAGAAAGTTGATTTAATAGTTTTATTGGCTCACGATGCTATCAATCGAGATTGGAATGAATATAAAAAAATGGGAGTTGACATTATATTAGGACACTGGTCGCAATATTATCCGCCGGATAAAGATGAATTAACAAAAATATATTCAATAATTACTTCAGTAACCAATGGAGTAAGAAGAGGTAATAATATTGCTCATTTGAAAATCAAATATATTCCGGTGTCAGGTAAAAAACAAAAAAAGGTTAGATTGTTATCTGAAAAGGAATATTTTTTTAAAGATAACGATCCAATTGATAAATTAATTAAAGATAAAGTCATTGCTGAAAATGCGAGTAATTTTAAAAAATTAAATAAAAAAGTTGGTAGAATAGAAAAAGATTATTCTCACAGTTTAAGCCGTCGTTCACCTATCGGCGATTTTGTTCTAACTGCAATAAAAGAAGAAACAAATGCTGATGTCGTGGTCTACAATAGTCCGGGCATTCGCGCGGGATTAGCAAAAGGCGATATTACATATTCGGATATACATAATATTGATCCGTTCGGTAATAATGTTGTGATTTTTGATTTGCCTAAGATAGAAATTGATAAACTGAAAAAAATAGCTGAAACAAATTCAAATATACTTTTGCTATACGATGAAGCGATAGAAAAGCAAGTATTAAGGGTTGCAACGGTTGAATTCTTGATAAACAATGAAACTGGGGCATATTCGCTATTAAATAAGGGAACCAATATGAAAAAGTATAAAAAAGTTACAGACTTGTTATGCGATTATATTGGAGAAAGAAGATAACTTCATTTAATTCAAAAACTGCAATAAGATTTTGAAAAATTGCTGAAAGCAAAGTAAAACTCTATGGTTTAGCAATTTTTCAAATGAACAAAACGATACTACGCAGTTTTTGCGTTTTTAGAAGTTTTAACAAGCGACAGCAATGTTTTGAAAAACTTCATTTTTTCCAACTGCATTAAATGAGTTTATCTTGATTGTTGAAATACTAAATTGGGAACAAAGATTAAATTTTTTTGTTTCATTATCCGGATTTAATTTAAAAGGGGAAATAGTATGATAGATATTAATTTTTCAATTATAGCCAATACGATAATGATACTAATAATATTACTGTATATTTATTCTTTATACTTAATTTTTAAAATATCAATATCGAATATAATGAACCGCAAAAAAATCTTATTGCTGATTGTCAATATATTTATACCAATTATTGGACCGATAATTTCGGGTTTATATTTAAACCGCTTACGCCGGAATTTGTCGGAAAAGAAAATTTAATTTTTTGCATGAGAATTATTTTTTTCTGAAATCCGTCTAAAGAAAATTAAATTAAAAAAAATAAATATGAATTGTATAAATAGAACAAATTCAAATAATATAAAAATTATAACCAATATTTTATTTATTATTATTATATTTTGTTTTCGATTTATAAAAAATAATCATTTACAAAAAATAATGTATGTTTTTATTTTATATTTTATAGGTATGTTTCTTGTCGGCGTTATTAATGAACATCGTATTTTTGGGGAAATGATTCCTTTTTTTATTATTACAATCCCAAATAAAAAAAGTCGAAAATTTCAAAACCGAAAAGCCGAAGAATGCGCTTCCAAAAAGTTCCACTTTTTTACTTAACAATCAGGCGAAACGGTCAGTAAGAAACATAAAGCTATTTTTTTAGTTTTCTAAAGAAAATACGATTTTAATAATCTTCAACCGCGAACGCGGTTGAATTTCAAGTAACCGCAGGTGAAACCTGCGGTATTAAAAAACTTGAAGATACAACCCTGAAAGGGTTGAATTTAATGCTGTCTTGAAATTCGACCCTTGTTCAGGGTCGTTTTCATATTTTTTTTATTAACCGTTGATTT
>DAINAU010000002.1:0-59606 GCA_036733285.1 bacterium | reverse complement strand
AATACGAAGAGTAGATTATTTATAAAAAATATTGATATTTATCATAGGAGAAAAATAATGAAAGATTTAAAAGATATAATCAGAGACGTTGAAAATTTTCCAAAACAGGGAATTATTTTCAAAGATATTACTCCTTTGCTTGGAGACGGAAAATATTTTAATAAAATGATTAAGATGTTTATTGAAAGCGTTAAAGATTTGAAAATAGATAAAGTTCTTGGAGCCGAAGCCCGGGGTTTCATAATAGCGGCGCCGGTGGCGTATAAATTAAAAGCCGGTTTTATACCTGCCCGCAAACCGAGAAAACTTCCTTATAAAACTATTTCTCAAAGTTTTAATCTCGAATACGGAACTGACAGTTTTGAAATACATACAGACGCCATAAAACCCGGCGAAAATATTTTAATACTTGACGACGTGTTAGCTACTGGCGGAACAGCCGAAGCGCTTGTGAAACTTGTGGAGACGCTTGGCGGAAATGTAATAGGACTTCGTTTTCTTATAGAACTTTCATTTTTAAAAGGACTTGATAAATTGCAAAAATACAATGTGAAATCTTTGATTAAATATTAGTTTTTAGTATGATATGATTTCAAAAATAAAATTAGTAACCGCGGTTCTTACAATATTTTTTATCGGATTCAATTATTCCGGAATAATCAGCGTCCAAGCTCAAACAGGTTCTGAAAAAAAAATTATTTCGGAACCGGTTTATTATTTTATAAACAGACCCGTTGCCGATAAAGAAATCATCTCTGTTTTAGAGAATCCTTTTCACAGACTAATAGAGGGATACACGGAAAAAAAAACGAGAGATGTAAAATTATACGAATTTGAATTTTTAAACAATAAAATCATATCTGTAAACATATTTCAAAACGAGAACAAAATCAGAAAATTCGTCAAATGGAATTTTGACGGCGAGAAAACGCTTGAAGAAAATTACAAACGCGGCGACTTTCACGGCAAACGAACCGAATGGTATGATAATGGAAACATAAAACTCGAAGAAAATTATCTCGACGGAAATCTTCACGGAAAATGCGTATACCGTTTTCCAAATAATACGGTAAGCTGCGAGGCAAATTACGACAATGGATTACTGAACGGCAAACGAATAAAATATTATGAAAACGGTATGCCGCAAAGCGAAGAAACCTTTTTGAAAAACAGAAAAACCGGATATGTCAAGCTCTGGGATTCAAGAGGATTTCCAATTTTAATTTCAAAATAATTTCGGGTTTAAATGTTTATATATCGACTTTTTAAATGTTTTTTACTAATCTTTTTGGCTCTGTCCGTATTTTGTTTTCGTTTAAACGCGGAATACACAAATACCGCAATCTGTTTTGACATAAATAACGACGACAAATCCGAGATAATCGCCGCTTGTTCGGATGATTCCCTTGTTATATATGACGAAAATCTTAATCTCATAAAAAAAATATATACTAACGGAACGGTAAATTCGCTGCCGGCGATAGCGGACATAGACTACGACGGAATACTTGATATAGTTTGCTGGACCGCTTCGGGATTTTTACAGGCGTTTGATTTATCCGCAGGAAATTTAAAACCAGGGTTTGAAAATATTTACGTCGCGAATTATTCTCCCAAATATTTAAATCCGGTAATTGCGGATTTCAACAAGGACAACGAGCTTGAAATATTAATCGGAAATACCAGATTATACAATTTCAACGGAAAAGGAATTCTTAATTCATATTATCCTGTAGATTTAATTTCCGAAATTGAAAAACCTCCGATTCTTTTCGATAATAACAAAGACGGATATAACGATTTGATAGTATGCTGTCAGGATAGGCGCGTTAAATACGTCAATTTAAAAAACAACGGAGCTTTCGGCGAACTGACTTCTATGTCGTTCAAAAGCGATTACAACACTTTTTTTGTTACAGACTCTTTTGACGGGGATACTTATCCTGAAATTATTTACTCTTATGGAAAATGTTTTTATATATATACCTATTCCAATAAAAGGGATTCAAGACTATTTGATTATTATTCCAATCAGCCGCCTTATACCGACAATCTAATCGGCGGCGCTTCAATAAAATATTCCGACAATTTTGAATTCGCATTAACGTCTCATTTAAAAACAGGTTCAAATATCAAACCTTATGATTTATTTGCCGCGGTTACGTTTCAAACAATCGCCAACGACACTTTCAACGCTATCGAATTCGTCGATTCGTATCCGAGATTTATAGACCGTAAAATAACTGACAGAATGAATTATTATTCCGCTTCGTATATCGATTATGACAACAACGGGCTTCTTGATTTGGTTTACCCCGGATTTAAAAACTATCTGAATATCATAGGTTATGAAAATGAAGCGGACAGTTTTATGAAAAAGTTAGCGGAAATTTCTTTAGAAGGCAAAGACGTGATGGCTTCTGTTATAGCGGACGTCGACGGAAACCGAAAAGCAGATATCGTATATAACGATGAAAACCAGATTCATATTATACCTACAAACTCTTCGACTGCATATTCGGTTTATCCGCTTGGAGATATCCGCAACACTAACACAAATTTTTTTATAACGCAACCGGTTATTTGCAATGATTCGGCATTCATTACGCGAGGAAATAATTATACTGTCAAATGGAAAAATCCCCATTTTTTCGATACTTATTATTATTCATATTCTCTCAACGGAAATCCGTTTTCGGATTTTTCAAAAGACTCTCAAATTACTTTTAACAATCTTACGGATTCAGATTACGTTTTTCTATTAAAAGCAAAAAACGAACGAAACAGAACGACTGCGGAAAATCTTAAATTCGTTTTTAAAATTGATAATGCGCCTCCTGAAATTAGTTTTATCTCGCCTCAAAACAATCAGACTGTTTCGGGATTGTGGAATATCAAATTTAACATTAAAGAAAATAATATTGACACGATTTTATGTTTTATCAAAACCGATACTACCGGTTATAAAAAAATTTATGAATCTCACAATACTCCGGAAACCATTCAATTTCAATTCGATTTTTCCGAATATTCCGGCGGAACTATAAATTTAAAAATTTGCGCGTATGAACTGTTGTCAAATAATTTTTCCGAATCTGAAATAACCGTAATAAACTCAAAATCTGAAATCCTATTAACTCCAGAGTATAACGGCAAAATTTGTTTTGACAGTTCAGCGGTAGAAATATCCGTTCCTCAAAACAGCGTCGAATACAACCAGAATTTTGAAATATACTGCGCTCAGTTATCGGCATACGATAATCTTTCTTTATTCAGTCCGGTCTATTTTATCGGCGGCGAAAACATTAGTTTAAAACAGCCGTTAAACTGCGCAATAAAACTATCGCCGACCGAATTAAATTCGTCGCGATTTTCAAAACCAAAACAGGAACGGGGCATATCGTTTGAAAACAGACCGATATCAGTTTATTATTCTTCTGATTCTACAGGCGCGGATATAACGAAAATCGGAGGTTCAATATTCGACGGTTATATTAATTTTATTTTCAGAAACAGCGGCCGCTATTTTGCCGCGGCCAGTTCGGACAGTTACGAATATTTTGCGCCGATAGATACTGAAAAATTAAATATCTCCGTTACCCCGAGAATTATTACGCAAAATCAAAACGCCTCTATAAATTTTTATTTTGAAAGACAGGAAAAATTAAACATAAAAATTTATGATTTAAACGGAATTTTAATAGATAAAATTTACGACGGGAATTTTCCTTCGGGGAATCATAGTTTCCCCGTATATTTTTCCGGAGCAAAGTATAAATCCGGATTATATATTATTTTATTTGAAACCGGTTCTAAAAAAATTAAAAAGGCTGTTTATATAAAATGAATAGAACAATTATTGCGGCTTCGATTATTTTTATTGTCGTATGCGGGATTTGTCAGGGATACTGCGAAACCGCAAGTTTCCGCGTATTAGACGGATTTCCATATACGTCATTCGGAGATTTTTATGGAAACGGAGCCGTAGCGGATATAGACGCGGACGGAATAAAAGAATATATTGCAGGCGATAAAAGCGGTTATATTTACGCGGTTCAAAGCGACGGAACGTCAAAACCGGGTTTTCCAGTATTTGCAGGCGACGCGATATGGTCTTCGCCTGCAATAGCGGATATAGATAACGACGGTAAAGCCGAAATAATAATCGGTTCTAAAAACTCTCTTTTAAACGTTATTAAATTCGACGGTTCCTTGGCAAAAGGATTTCCATTCGCAACAACGCAGGAAATCAGAGGCGCGCCCTCGATTGCCGACATTGATAGAAACGGAACGCCGGATATTATAGTCGCCGGATTAGACGGTTATCTTTACGTAATTGACGGCACGGGCAAATCATTGTCCGGCTGGCCTCAAAGAATCGTTCCTAATACCGAAAACAGTCAATACAATTTTGATTTGGGCTCCAGAACAACAACGCTTATAACCGACTACGACAACGACGGATTTTTTGAAATCACGGTTTGCGCCAACGGCGGAGTTTTTTCGATATTCAAACATAATGGAGAGAGAATTCTTTCAAGTAAAATCAACGCAAGAATTGACGCTCCTCCGGCGGCGGCGGATATCGACAACGACGGAATTCAGGAATTCATAATAACCGCATGGGATTATAACGCGTATGTTTTTAATATCGACTCAAACGGAAAAATAGCGTATCTTCAGAATTATCCTTATTATTTCAACGCGCTGATGAGATGTCATCCGGCTATATATGATTTTAACGGAGACGGCGCAAGCGATATGATTTTTTTTATACTGACCAATTACAATAAAATCCAAAATCCCGGACAGTTTCTCTTTTTAGATAACTCCGCCCAGCTTTTTTCAGGATTCCCGAATTCTGATTCGGCGGGAGTTTCCTGCCCTGTAATAGCTAATATCGACGGCGATACCGAAATGGAAATAATAATCGCCACATATAACGGAGAGATTCAAGTTTATAATTATGGTATGAATAAAGTAAAATATCATTATTATACGCCTCAAAAAAAAATAATCGAATCCACGCCTGTTATAAATGATTTTGATAACGACGGAAAAATGGACATTATCGCGGCTACCGAAGAAAAAATTATCACTGCCATAACCCTGGATTCTCCGGCGGATTACAATTCGGTTTGCAATTCAAAATTTATGTTCACGCTCAATAATACGGGAAATAACGCCGATTTTTCCACGCCTTTGATTTACGAGCCTCGAAACAATCTTATTCACGACACGTCGGTTACTTTCAAATGGATTCAAATGGAAAATATTATAGCGCCTAAAAGTTCTTACAGAATCAACGGTTCCGGTTATTCGGAACCGGACTATGTTTTTGAAAAAACATTCGGCGGGCTTTTAGACGGCGAATATATTTTTCAGGTTGAGCAGTCTTTTCGAGACAAAAAATCAATGACTCCGGCATATCGTAAAATTATTATCGACAATAAAATGCCCTGCGCTATTCTGGATAAAAATATTAATTACGGCGGCGGCGTAATTAATTTTACCGGCTCGGCATCGGATTCAAATTTTTATTATTATAATTTTAAAATTTTTACGCTTTCAGGGAATACTGTTTTAGATACCGATATTTTTCAACCGGTCGATTCGGGAATAATTTATTCTTTCAATTCGCTGAATTTTCCGGACGATACTTATACTGCCGAATTATCGGTATTTGAAACTGATTCGGTTTATTTTTCAACGGACTCGGTATCGTTTTCATTCAAAAACGACACAATGAAAATTTCTTCAAACAAATATTCCGTTTTTACTTCGGATAATGGCAATTTAAAACTGGATTTTCCTTTGAAAGCGGCGGATATTCCGCTGGATATCGTTGTTTATAAAACGATAGCTTCTTTCAACGGACCCGGACTTATATTTGTTTCAGACAAATATAAAATAGAATTTGACGACAGCCTTATTGCAAAAAAATTTATGATTACGGTTAAAGTTTCAGAATCAGTATTTGCTCCGGCTATTAAAAAAGCTTTAAAATCGTCCTCTGGGGTTTCCGGCGATTTCAGCATTTTATTTAACAACGGACGCGATTCTGCGTGGTTGAATTTGGGGGGATATTACGATTCGATAAACAATACAATAACCTCTTCGTTTAATAGATCCGGAATATATGCCGCTGCAATGAATCCCCCTGTTTCATTGGAGGTAATCACATCGTCTCTTTCTTTAAATAAACGCGTTATTGAATTTGACGGCGACGAAATATCGGTTTTAAATATTAACGGTTCCGCTGAAATAAGCGTATTTGATTTAAACGGAAAATTGATGTTCAGCGACAGAACAAACAAATGGAACGGAAAAAACAAAAACGGGAAAAAAGTTCCTGCCGGATTATACGCGCTATTCTGCAAAGATAACTCGGGAGTTTTAAAAAAAACGATTTATGTTAAATAATTAATAGGAAAAAAAATATGAAAAAATATTTAATATTTTTTATTATATTCGCGATTTTCGCCGCGTCAAACGCAGACGCCTATCAGATTATCAATACGACGAGAGCCGGTTCAATATCGGCATTTACCGGCATAGCGGACGACGCGTCATCCGTTTTTTATAACCCTGCGGGCGCGGCTTTTTTGAATAATCACGAGATTTATATGTTTTCAACGGATATTTACAAACTTGACGTCAAGCATAATCAACTTTTATATTCGCTTCCCTTGTTCAGAAATTTCGGTTTGATTGCCGGATATGCCGGCGCAAATTTTGACGACGGCGAACTGTCGTTCGCTCAAAATAATTTTTTATTTAATTTCGCGGGAAAAATTTTCAAAGACATAAGTCTTGGCTTTACTTATAAAAATTACAATACAGACGCGGATTATCTGTCGATTGTAAAAAATGACGGAACCGCCAATTCTTACGACGCGGGTCTGCTTTATTCAAAAAGTAATTTCCGCGCCGGCGTAATGTTCGCAAATATTAACAATCCGAAAATAAAATATTCCGACGGAGTAAAATCCGATTTTGACGATAATTATATAAGATTGGGATTATCCTATAATATCGGAAAATTTCTATTCGGAACCGATTACGACGACAGAAAAATATTTTATTTCGGCGGAGAATTCAGAGCGTTTCCGAATATTCTGCATTTGTTCGGCGGTTTAAAAAAGCAATTTTCTCCAAACGATTCGGCAAGATATTCTTTCGGATTAAGATTTTTGGCGAAAGATTTTTTTATTGATTACTCGAACGATTTGAATTCGGAACTCGGAAATTCTTACAAGTTCGCGCTCGGTTATAAATTCGGTTTTAAAAATTTCGTCAAATTAATTGATTCTTCGGAACCAATCGTTTTTTTTCCGAGTTTAAAAAACATTTATTCGAGCAGTTCCAATCCTTTTACGGTTTTTCGTATTGTCAATACGGCGGATAAATCAATCTCAATTGATATTGATATTTCAGACAACGAATTCGCAGTTTCTTCGAAAAAAAACGCGTTTCTTTTTAAAGCCGGCGAGGAAAGAAAAATATGCGTTCCAATAAATTTCAACGATAATATTTTTAATATCCGCGATTTTGTTTCAAAACAATTTACCGTGAAATTTTATTATAGAATCAACAACAGGGAATACGTCGATTATGAAAAAATTCCTATCGTCATATTTAACAAAAATTCATTTTTATGGAACGAGCCGGAAAAGATAGGAGTTTTTATTTCTCCGAAATCTTCGCCTGTCGAAAAATTCAATTCAAAACTAACGGAACTTATTAAAAATAAGAGTTTCAAACTTCCGCTTCCCGCGAATATTAACAAAGCCGCGGTCTTGTTTAACGCTTTAAAACTTACCGGATTAAAATATGAAAAAGACGTTTTATATCCGTTTCACGGATATAACGACGAACAAAAACTGCTCGATTTTATTCAATATCCCGCGGAAACGCTCGAACTTAAACGCGGCGATTGCGATGATTTTTCCGTTTTGTTCGCTTCGTTATTTTTAAACGCCGGAATCGACGTAAAATTAATTATTCAACCAAAACATATTTTTATAGCTTTCAATTCCGGAATAGAAAATATAAACGAATTTGAATATCTTAAGAATATGCTGATCAACTTAAACGGCGAATTTTACGCGCCTATAGAAGTTTCCGCGTTAGATAAAAGTTTTATCGCCGCATGGAAAACCGGTTTGGAAAATATTCAAACCTCGGATTACCGCATATTCGATATTAATGATATATGGGAAAAATATCCGCCTCTGAATCTGAATCAACCGTATAATCCCGATATTCCTTTTGCCGAGGATTTAATTTTTGAATTCAATAACGAATATTATGAATTCGCAAACGTCTTTTTAAATTCTTCCGCCGTCGCGGACGATAAGCCGGATTTTGAAATAAAAAAAATCGCCGACATTTCTATTAAAGAAAAAAATTATTTTCAAGCTCTGAATTACTATATGTTTTTATACGAAAAAAACAAAAAAAATCTAACATACATTAATAATATTGCGAATTTATTTTATCTTACAAACAATTATATGAAATCCATAGATTTTTATTTAATGGCTTCTGAACTCGATAAATACAATCCGTATTATTACGGGCAGATTGCATTATTGTATTATAAACTAAACGAAAATTACAAAGCGGAGTATTACTTCAGAATGACAAATTCCATACGTCCGGATTATTTTAAGAAATATCTTGAAGCTCAATCCTATTCTTCTCGGTAAAAAAAGTTTAAAGATTTTATAAAAAATATTGACTATTAAAAATTTGATTATAATATTATATATAATCTGAATTTTATATATAATCGGGATTTTTTTTATGAAAAAAATATTAATTGCCTCCCTGATAATTTTTTCGGTTTCGTATTCTTACGGATATGACTTGCAAATAATCGATAAAAATTTAAATTTATATTATTACAGTTTCAACAAGTCTGTTTCATTTGACGAGAATACAAAAAAGAAATTCGAATGGATTTCAAAATACAAGAAGTATTTTGAATTCGGAGCGCTTGCGGCTTCCGGAGAAAACTTTGAGCTTGACGCCATAACCAAACAAATAGATATGGATTATTATTACAGGCAGCTCTCGAATTTTTATTACAATATCCCGTTGCCGGACGAAAACAACGTTTCATTATTGAAAGATAATGCCTCTATGCGGCGGTTTATGCAGATAATAGAATCGGAAATGAATAAAGCCGCGTCTTCGATAAAAAACGGAAACGCCGAAGCCGGCGCTTTTTTTCTCGGAACGATGACCAAATATTATTGCAGTTTGGCGTTGTGGCCCTACAGTATGGGAAAAAATTCCGCTTTTGGTTCGGCTAAAAACGAGGTTATAAAAGAATACTTCGCCGAGATTGATAAATTTGCGGCTTCGGAAAATTTATATAAACTTGATTCGCAGATAAAATTTGACGGATATAAGAATAAATTCAATATTGAAGAAGCCGTTGTAAATCTCATTAAATTTACGGTTTTGGATATGTATAATCCCGAGCCGTATAAAAGAATGAACGCGATTACGATGTATAATCTTTTGCCTATGTCCGACGGTTTGAATAGAAATGCAGTCGTATCTAAAAATGTCGATTCGCTGTCCGGACTTGACGTTTCATATACCGACTGGAATACCGATTATGTAAAACAGGTTGCGCGAACGCTTGAATATTGCGCTAATTATTTATACGAGGCTTTTTCAGAAATACCTGAGCTGGACATAAGAAAACCGGCAGAAATAGTTAATTTACGGTTTGAACCTTTTGATAAAAGAATACGATTATACTGGGATTTGTCTATTAACAGAAAAATCGAAAGACAATTGATTTATCAGAACAATGCAAGAACCGGAGCTTGGGAATATATTGGAATAGCCGGTCCGCAGATGCAGAGCCACATCGTTGAAAATCTTACTAACGGAAACAAATATCTTTTTAGAGTTACTTTGCAGGAACCGCTTAGACCTGAAACGCAGGGGAAAGAAATCGAAGCGCTTGCCATAGACGATATCCCTCCGGCAAAGCCGCCGAAAATGATTGTAGATTCTTTAAATAATTCTATTAAAATAAGACTTTCAAAAAAACAAAACGATTATGATTTAAAGGGATATATTTTATACTTGTATAACGACAAGAACGAATTTTTAAAAAATGTTCATCTTCCAAAAAATTTCAGCTCTTATCTTATTGAAAATGTAACTAACGGCATAAAATATAAAATCGCTTTATCCGCATACGACGAATCGTTAAATGAAAGTTCCGAGTTCGAAATAGGATTTGCGATTCCGGCAGACGTTGACGCTCCGGCTCCAGTTTCAAATTTAACGGCGTCCGGAATAAATAACCGAATAACCGCGTCTTGGACGGTTTCGCCGGAATTGAACGGAGATATTGAATTTCAGTTGTTAACTCTTTACGATAAGGATAACAAAGCGTTAAAGGAATTCAAACTCGCTCCCGGAATAGGAATTTTTACCATATCCGGAGTTATGAACGATTACGAATATAAACTTGGAATAAAATGCGGAGATGAAGTTCCAAATTTAAGTCCTGAAATATTTACAAGCGTTACGCCGAAATTTAAGGGGAAAATTTTTTCTGAAAATTTGATTTCGATAGCGGATAATCTGATTCCGTTTTCGATTTTTGAAGACGTCGACGGAAACGGGCTTTCCGATATAATTGTCGTCCGGGATTTCAATATCATTATTTTTTATAACAACGGCAAATCAAAATTTGAGCCGGTAAATACGGGGATTACGCTTGACGACACTGAAAATTTTATCAAACCTTTTGTTTGCGATTTGGAAAATGACGGAAAAAATGATTTGCTTATTCTTCAAAACGGATTTTTGAAAGCTTTCAGAGGATTGAGTTACGGAAAATTTGAAGCGATAGAAAATAAGTTTAAAATTTCCGCCAATTCCGATATAAAAGATTTGCAGATATTGGAAATAAATGCCGACGGATATCCCGATTTGCTTATTCTTCAGAAGACCGGCAGGATTTTTCTTTTTGAAAATATCAAAGATTATACATTTGCCAACGCAAACGCAGAGCTGGGCATATCAATGACGGATTCGTTTGATTTTATAAAAGCCGCGGATTTTAATAAGGACGGATACTCGGATATTTTGTGCAAAACAAATTTTGCTATGAACAATAATCTTCTTTTGCTCGAAAACAAAAACGGAAAATCCTTTGACAGGAAAATTCTTATTGAAAACGCGGATATAAAAATTTCCTGCGCAGAATTTGCCGATTTAAACAACGACGGCAAAACCGACCTTTTTTTAACTTTTTCAAATATTCCGATAAACGGCGGGCTATATAATAATTTGCTGTTTTGGAATATGGGAAAAGATCTCGCTTTGAGAGAATCAAAATCGCAGGTCGACCTTTTGTCAGAAGCGGCTTCCGTATGTTCGGGCGATTACGACGGGGACGGAAATTCCGATTTGTTTATCAGTTGCAAAAATAAAAAAAATTATATTTTCAAGAACAAAGATTTGGATTTTATTTCTGAAAACATGGAAACCGATATAGCCAGACAAAATGATTCTATCGCATATCAGTCGTATTTCTGCGATTATAACAGCGACGGAGATATTGATTTATTATTGTGTTTTGACAATAAAATCATAATATTTGAAAACAATTTGAATTCTTATAAAAAAAAATAGAAAAGGGGGAATTCCGGTTATGTTTAAAATTATTAGAATTTCGTTTGCCGTATTTTTTTGTTTGGTTTTAGCGTTTGGATGCGCTTCAAAAAGAGTCGACGTCGACAGCGATATTAACGCGGATACCGGAGTTACCAACGTTGATATTGAAACGATGGCTTCAAAAATCGCAGGCGATATTTCAAAAGATTTCGTTGAAATAAAAGGCAAAACGGTCGCCTTACGTTCCATTGACAATATGACGTCAGAACATTTCAACACAAAAATAATTTCCGAAAAAATCAAGGAAGCCATAAAAACAAAATCCGGAGCCGTATTTGTGGAACGCGACCGAATGAGCGTTATTGAAGAAGAACAAAATTTAATAGACAGAACCGCGGAACACATTCAACAGCGAAACAAATTCTGGGGAGCCGATTATTTGATGTATGGAAGAATTGATTCGATAGATAAAACGCGGTCAGACGGCTGGAATCCCATCACGAAAAAACAGGAGACATATTTCAGATTATCAATTACTATAACCAATACTACTACTGGCGTTGAATTATGGTCGGGTCAGGCAGAATTCAAAAAAACGCAAGTAAAAAGCAGATGGTAATAAATAGAATTGTCCGCGGTTTTGTAATTGCTTCGTTTGCCGCAGTGTTATGTTCCTGCGCCGGAATGCAGTCTGCAAGAAAAGGCGATAATTTATTTTATTCGAACAAATTTTCCGAAGCGGCAAAAGAATATTCCGACGGCGCATCGGCAAAATTTTCAATTAATAAAACTTTATATTTATTAAACCTTGCGGCGTCGAGGTTTTGGGAAAAAAACTATTCTGAAACTTTGCGCATTCTGACCGAAGCTGAAGAATTAAATTTCGAAAAAAATTTTATAGTAAGTTCAGTAATAGCTTCCGACCGGCTTCCTTATCAGCTAAAAGAACTCGACCTTGCGTATCTGCATTTTTTTAAAGCTGTCTGTTTTTATTATTTAAACGATACGGAAAAATGCCTTATTGAATTGAGAAAATCCCTGATTAACGAGCCGCAATCAGTATTTTCGGAATTATTGCTTGGCTGTATTTCCATAAAAAATTTAAGAGATTATAATACCGGTATGGTTTCAATGCGCAAAATCATTTCGATTGACGACACGTTTTTGCCGGCATACGATATTCTCGCTTCAACATTAAAAAGTCTCGGATACGAGGAAGAAAGCGCTAAAAATATCAATAGCGTTTTATCAAAATATTCGGACTATTATTTTTTTCAGGATTATAATTTTTTTGAACCGGTTATAATATTTGCGGATTTGCCAAAATCCGTAAACGACATTAATTATTCTCAGTATTCTCTCGAAATATATAATAAATTGAAAACTCAATATAAAATCAGTAAAGCTGTCGATTCGGAAGATAACGAGCAGATTTTAAATATTTTGTTTAAAGAAGTTTCTCCTTCGTATATTCCGGTTCCGGAACCGAGAAGCAAATCAGGAATAAACGCTTTTTTAAACCTCGATAATATCGCTGTAAAATCATTTAACACAAATATTCCCGAACAAAAAATTAAAGATATAATAACAAAAACCGCATATAATCTGTTTAAAGACGAAATAAAAGACGAGATAAGAAGAAAAACCACAAGAGACGCAAAACCCATAGGCTGGCTGATAAGAGGAAAAGACTCGATGGATCCGAGATTTTGGAACACGCTCCCAGGCAGACTCAACGTATTTTTTCTTAAACTTAAACCCGGAGTTTATAATTTCAAAATTTCGTTATTCAACGATGAAAAACGATTTCTGAAAGAATATGAAATAGAAAATATAACCGTTGCGCAAAACAAATTAAACCTCCATTTCTGCAGACTCGGTTATGATTTGATGAATTGATTATTTTATAATAAGCCGTTGCATTTAAATATAACGTCAATGAATGACTTTATATAATATACAAGAGCGTATATATGTTTTAGAAAAGGTTAAACAATTCCAATTGAAATCGCTACTTCACTTTACATTTAATACATTATCAATTTAAAACCTATCTCGCTCTACTCGACTAATTTTTATGAATAGATTTGAATTGTAACTTTTATTTTGAATTTTCCAGATTGTTTTTGATTATGTTTTTTATTTCATCTATTGTTTTTCTTTGAGTTTCTTTATTTTTGTCCGGCGGATTCAAAGGTTTGGAAAAAATTATTTTTACGTTTTGTCTGGAAATAATCAGGCGTTTTTTCGGCAGGATATCAAAAGCTCCTATTATGGTAACCGGAATTATTTTTAAGCCGGTTTCGACCGCGAGATACAAACTGCCGCGTTTAAAATCCTGCAGTTTGCCGTCGGGAGAACGCGTGCCTTCCGGAAAAATAGCGATAGATAATTTTTTATCCCGTATAATATCGGCGGCTTTTTTCAGTGAAGCGAACGCTTTTTTCGGATTAGTCCGGTTCATTTCTATGCAATTTATATTTCTCATAGCTTCGGCTAAAAGCGGTATTTTAAAATATGTTTCTTTAGATATCCACGCGAAATCAAAAGGCAGATAACCGGACAGCGCATAAATATCGAACGCGCTTGAATGGTTCGGGCAAAAAAGATAATTTGAAGAAAAATCGAGATTTTCCAGACCTTCGAGACTTACGGTTGAACCCGTTAATTTAACAATATATTTTCCCCATTTTTTAAAAAAAATACGGGCGGTCTTTTCTTTTTTTAATAAAGCGGCTAAAACAATTCCGATACAAACGGCGACTGTTATAATAAATATTCCAGCGTAAAAAAAAATAGTTCTTAAAATATCGGGGATTTTTTTCATTTTGAATTTAACGCCGTAATGGAATCGCCTAAATTCGAACGTTTATTTTTCATTGAACCGTCTTCGATTTTAATAATAATTTCTCCGGGTTTAAGAAGTTTATAATTGTCTCTTGCGCATTTTTCAACGTAAAAATCGTTTGATTTAAGATTGATGATATCGGTTTTCAAATCTGAAATTTCAATATTAAGATTGTCAATTTCATTTTGAAGTTTATCTTTTTCTTTATTGAGGCGGTATCTTTGCACAAGCCCGCTGTCGCTTAAAATTATGAAATGAAGAACCGTTAATAACAATATAGAAGCGATAATAATGACGCTTTTTTTTTTCATGCCATATCAGAAAATAATAATAATTTTAGTGTTAATGCCGTATTCTATGTAATCGTCGCCTTCGGTAATTTTATTTTGATGCTTGTTCAAACGCAAATCCGCGCTCATTCTGAAAAAATCGCTCATATCGTATTGAGCGCCTACGGTAAAACCGAATTCGACAAGATTCGCAGAATTATAATTGGTATTGTCGGTTCGTTGAATCGAGGTTTTTTGCAGATTATAATTGATTGTTCCGTTAAGATTTAGTTTATTGTCGAAAATCCATTTTTTATTTGTGAATGGTTTTAACAATTTGAAAGGCGACGCGGTATAATAATTCCACGTGATCTTAGGAGTGTAGGAATTCGTTTTTTCAATCGTAAGTCCGCTTTCGGAAACTGAATTTTTTTTGCTGAACGGAAGTCCCATATTGAAAACAGTGTTGAATTTATCAGTCCATAATATTTCAAGACCTATGTTTCTGTCGTGATTAAGCGATTCGGTTAAATTCATTTTGTAATCGCCGGAATCGTCTTTTGAATATTTATAATCGATGTTTAAACTTGATTTTTTTGTTTTTTTCATAAGTTTAAGGCTTTTAATCAAATCAAGCCGCGAATTTATCTGAGCGCTTAACGATTTGCTAAAACTCTCCGAAGACTGACTTTGCGTAATAGAATTTTTTGTGGAATAAGCATATCTCAAGCTTAAAGGATCCCAGAAATTAAATTGTCCGTTTATGGTGTGCGATTGAGAATTGTTCGCCGCGCTACGTTTATCTATTATTGAAGTGTCGCCCTCGTTTATAGGTATTCTATCCTTGCTTAACCAGGGCCAGATGTATTTTGAAAAATAATCCGTATAAATCGAATTGAAATCCTTATCGGTTCCCAATTTTGAATATGTCGCGGATACGTTATTGCCGTATGAATAATGAACGGTCAGGAATTTAAGTCTTTTCCATAATTCGTTGGGTCTGATATTTACGTCCAATGATAATGAAGCGTTTATATCTGAATTTTTATCTTTAACGGCTTGATTTGCGTTTAAGGTTTCCACATATTTTCCGCTGAGATTAAACCTGCCGTCTAAAAATTTCAGGCGTTTCCACCAGTCAACCGGATATATATCGAGTTTTACTCCGGCGCCGTAATCGAGATTTTCAATCGGGTCGGAATCAGGTCTTGAAATATCGTATCTTGAATCTTTGCTGCGGCTGAAATCGAATACCGGTTTTATTCCCAATACTTTGATTATATCTATGTTTATGGAGGTTTGAACTATATTGTTTTCAAGTCCGTCTACCTGCATAGTGGTATGATATTTGTCGGTTATCGAAATATTCGGCTGAAGTCTAATCCAGTTTGCCGGTTTGGAAGTTATTCCCATTTTCTTGTAATGCGTAACATATTTGTCGTATGCGGAAGCTTCGGTTCCGAGAATATAATCTTTATCGTCGATAGTGTAATTATACTGGTAGTTCATATCGACGCGTAATTCTTTTCCGGAAGGGATTTTATTAAGCAGTGGTATTTTTTTTATTAAAGCCAATTCTCCGAAAATATGTTTGTTGAAATTAATTGAATAACTTGCCGAAGAATTTAATTTTTTCGATAGAAATTTGTATTTTGATTCGGTTAAATCTTTATCTGTTTCCGAATTTTCATAATCAAGTTTCAGCAACGGAAATTTGTCTTTTGAAAAAGACGTTGAAAACGTTTGCGTTTTAGATCCGGTAGTCCCTATCTTACTCCGCTCGACGTCCTGAACTACGTCCGGTTCAACCACAACGTCGCTTTTTGTATAAGTTCCGCTTACCGGCAGAGTTATTCCCCATTTTGAAGGAAGCAGTCTGCCGATTGCCACGCTGCCGTCGTAACTTTTTTTCGAGCTTTTTTCCGGAACGAATGATTGCGATACGGAAGAAGAAATCTCATCGACGCTGCGGAAAGTGTTTTCTCTGTAATCTTCCCTTGCGTTGAAAATAAAAATGTCCTTGTAAAATTTGGTTTGCCACTGAGTTTTTCTGGCAATTCCCGTTTCTTTAATCGCTCCTTCCACATAGAGCGTATTAATAAACAAATTTCCTGTGGATAAATTCGTGTCGCCTATAACTCCGAATTTTATTGTTCTGATGTTATATAATGAAACAAGCGAGGTTTGAGCGCAAACCCGGTAAGGGCCGGAATCAATAATATAAGGAGGATTCACAGAGCTGTCGTTAATGGAATTGACAATAGTTCTGAACGCCATTAATGGAATTTCAATTTTCTCCCATTTTGTTATGTCTGAAGATACTTCGGGAATTTTAAATTTATATTCGTAATAATTGTTTTGGTCTCCAAGTCTGATAAACGCTGTTTCTCCGTTATTTTCCGAACTGCGGACGTAAAAAATCAATTTTTCATATTTTGCCACGCTTATAGATCTTCCGAAATCTCGTTCCGCGTAATATTTGTATGAAGGCGAACTGTAATCGTAATAACCGATTTTATCGTATTTCAAGAATAACGCGCTTTCTTTTACGGCTCCTTCGTCTTCGTCTTCGACTTTTCTTAAAGACATTTCTTCGTTGAAAGAAGCGTAATCGTTGTCGTCGATATTGTTTTTGCTTCCGGCTTTAAAATTATCCGTATCTCCGTCGAGCCATAAACTTCCGACTATGGAAAGATAGTCCATATAAATATTGCCGGCAGGAGCTGCGGTTGCCCCGTCTTTTCTTGTGAAAATAAATCTGATGTGTTTAATGCTTTTATTATTAGGCGAATTCATAGAGTTTTGATATAAATCTCCAAGAGTTATTCTATAAAATTTGTAAGGGATTCCGTTTATTATTTTTCCTTCGCCTTGAAACGTGTCAATATCGGTTATTCTGTAAAAAGATTCTATCTGATCAAGTTCGCCGTCTCCGTTCATATCTTCCGAATCCAATCTTCCGTTGCCTTTGCCGGTATTTTTAATTTTGCCGCCGCATTCGTATGATAAACCCACGTCTTCGTTGGGAGATTTGTTTAAAACTCCGTTCAATGAATTTTTTTCAGTCGGGATTCCGTTAACATATAAACCGTCTTCCTGGTCCAACACTCCGTCGCCGTCGGCGTCTTCATTAATTCTTCCTAAATCAAGACTTATATTAAAACTGTCGGCTCCTTGAATCCAGAATTCAAGATATTTTTTCTTTGATATGTCTACGCCGTCTTTTGATACGAGCGTTCTAATTGCAAACCATGTGTCATAATTTAAAACTCCGGCGGAATCGTTGGTTAAATCATATGAAATAATCATAGATTTTTGATTGTCTTCATTGTCTTCCAGAACCGCTTTATGTCCGATATTGTTGTCAAGCGAGGTCTCGTCAAAAGTCACCCACCCTTTTTTTGAAACCGGCAGATTTTTCCAGCCGGGTTGGGATTCCGTTAAATGGGTAAGCATCCATGATTTATAATTCATATTGATATCAATGGCGTCTTTGGAAGATTCCATATCGTCTATCATAGCCTTGCCGAAAATATTGGGGTCGAATTCGCTTCTTGCGACTTCTGTAATAAGTTTAATGTCAAACCATGACGACGGCGGCTCTTTAATATCGTTTTTTAAAAATTTATTTAATATATTGACGAATAAGTTTGCAGGGCGCATTTCCATATCAAAATCTTTTACCGATGTGCTCTGGGGCGCGGCGTCAATTGTCGGAATTTCAGAAGATTTATCGTTGGTGTTAAAAATCATTGTTGTTCCGGCTTTAAAATTCGGGTTCACAATGGCTTCAAATCTTGTTCCGACCAGCGTTTTATTTGCCGACGATCCAAACGGAACTCTTTCGTAATCGACTACAACCTTGCTGTTTTTTGTTAATAAGGACGGGTCAAGAAAAATCAATAAACCGCTTTCATAATCAATATAGTAATCAACGTTTCTCGTAAGAGTTCTTCCGTCGACTTTCACTATCTCGCTGTTTCTAACGAGGTCAAAAGCGTTAAGAAAAAACTGCTGACTTTGAGCTTTTAATTCAAGATAAAATCTAAATCTGCTCGTAGGATTATCGTCCGTGTAAATTAAAGGATTTGATAAACCGTATTGAGCCGAGCCTGAGCCGTTAAAAGGTTGCGGATCGGGGAATTCAACCCAGCCGTCTTCGTAATCAATAAAATCATCGTCTATTTTTCCGTCCGGTCTGTCGTCGGATGTTCCGTATAAACCATCCGGACCAGGACCTGTTTTATCGAGTCCGAAAATTTTCAAGAAAGAAATCGCCGAACTTGAATCAGCCGCATTGGCGTAATAATCGGACATATAATTATTGTTTTTATCCTGGATTTTAAAAATGAAATCAGGGTCGTTTTTATTGATGTTGCTTACTCCGAAACTGTATCTGTTTTTAATGTTATAAATTGAATAAGTATCCGAATTTTGAGAATCTTTATCCTTTTTTATAAGTTTTTTATGGGGCGTGGCATATCCTTTATATGTAGTGTAAGTTACGGCGATTGCGTAATTGTCGGTTATATAAGAATTTAATGTGAGAATTCCTTTTGTTTTGTCGTAAGTGTAATCCTTTACGGCTGTAAGCTGAGTGAACGAATAGATTCTGTAAGTATCTCCGTTCATTGAAATATTGTATTTTGTATGATCGTTTGGATTCACTTCAATAGCGAAAGTATCTATATTCGATTGGTCATTAGTGGGATTTTTATCGTCTATATATACCGACAAAGACGTTACGTCGATATCGGTATCGAGTCCAACGCCGGTATGAACTTTAAAATATTTGTTTTTTACGTAATTAACGTCAAATACCGTATTGATAATCTGCGAACTGTTATTTCCGGTAAATTCTTTGTGACCGGGTTCGCCTTTTGTGCGTGAAGCGATAATGTCAAGCGTTATCTGGTCCGCTTTAAGTATGGAATAATTAAGATTTCTGATTTTTATTCCGCCGTTAATTCCAAATAAACTTCTGCGGTATGAAACGAATTCCGTGCTCGGCAACGATAAAACTATATCCCCGAACGCGGCGTATCCGGAAAAAATATTACTGTTTGTCCGTTTATTTAAAATATGTTCGTCGCTTTTGTAATCGATGCTTAATTGCTGTCTGTTCGATGAAGAACGCTGATCGTCATAATCAATATTGACTTCCACGTTGTCGCCGACTTTACCGCGAACTTTTACTTCAAGCGTCTGGTCGATTTTAAAATCAGATGAATTTTCGGTAGAATCCGTATTCTTAGAGTATTTTCTGTTTGAATAAGAAAAATTAATCGTTTTTTGTCCGCTGATTGATAATTTTGTATTTCCGTATTTTAAATCCGTAAGGTCTAATAAACGTTGACTTCTTATTTCTTCAAATTCTTTTTCTAATTTTTCGGTGAAAAGAATATGACGGAGAACCGGCGATATTTTCATATCGTTTGAATATGAAAGTTTTGGTTCCAATAATGCCGGTTGATGAAAAAAAGGCTGAAGACTTGATGAAACCGACGGTTCGAGGATTTCCTTAATTTCTTGTATTTGATAAGTATCGGATAAGATTATTTTTTTGGGGAGCGAATCGGCTGCGGCTGAAGAATCAAAATCGTTTGAATTTTCGGCAGAACCCGAAACGGAATTTACCGGTATAACCGGATGAGTTTCATTTTGAGTAGAACTGACATTGGAGATAATGCCGGTTTCCGGAGATTGTCCGGAACTTTGAGATTGCGGCGTATCAGTATTTATTCCGGTTTGTTGGGAAAAAATTGATTTATCATTAACATTTTTTACAGGTGCCGCAACGGATTTTGCGGAAACGCTTTCCGCAACGGATTTTGCGGAAACGCTTTCCGCAACGGATTTTGCGGAAACGCTTTCCGCAACGGATTCCGAACCGGATGGAAGGGGTTTAATTTCCAGATTTTGATTTGAGGAACTTTTAAATTGCGCCGATTCTTCGGCGGGCAATTCTTTTAAATAAGACGATATTTTGCCGATAAGATTTTTTTTCGAGGATTCATAATCGGATAACGGTTCAATTCCTGATATTTCAAATTTCAATAATCTGCTTTTACATAAAAATATTCCGGGCTGGTAATCAATGAAATTGTAGATTTGTTCGGTTTTTTTTAATAAATTTATATAAGATTCTTTATCTTTCAAAGCCAAATCAGAATCGGTGTTTTCAGTAGTTTGCATTTTTAAAAGAAAATATTCCGATTGCTCGATTAATAATTCAGCCAGTTTTTTTTTATCCGATTCTGAGACTGCGGAAATTTTATTATCGATAATTCCAATGATTTGAGAAGCGAGATTGTAAATTTCTTCTTTTTGTTTGTCGGCGGGTTCGGCGTAGAAATTATAAGGATTAATCCACTCGATTAAAAAAAACAACAATACAAAAAAATAAACGCGATTTTTATATTCAATCATTATATTCAATTTTAAACAAAAAAAAATAAAAAAGATATGATTTTAAAATAAAAATCTTCGTTCATTTTTTAATAAGAATTTTAAAAAAATAGTTATAAAAATAGAATAGAAGAAAAATATTTTAAAAAAATTTATAAAATTATATATTAACAAATAAATTATAACAACTTTTTTTTTTATTTTTTAATGATATTTCTTGACAATTGAGAATTTTAAAGCTATAATATATATTTGAATTTTGTTAAAAACAAGTGTTTTTAAAAACAAGTGTTTATAGCGGGGAGTTATAGATGTGGGAATATTCTGATAAAGTAAAGGAGCATTTTTTGAATCCTCATAACGCGGGCAAACTTGACGACGCCAACGTGGTGGTGGAAGTCGGAAGCGCGGCTTGCGGAGACGCTTTGAAATTGTATTTAAAGATAGAGGATGAAAAAATAATCGACGTTAAGTTTCAAACGTTTGGTTGCGGCAGCGCAATTGCTTCGTCGTCGGTTTTAACCGATTTAATTAAAGGTAAAAAGCTGGAAGAAGTAAAAAAAATCACCAATCAGGACGTTGTGAATATGCTGGGCGGACTGCCGCCGGCGAAGATACATTGTTCGGTTATGGCGCAGGAAGCTGTGGAAAAAGCGCTAAAGGTTTATTATAAAGAGGATTTGGGAGAAAATCTGCAGCCCGGCGAAATAATAATATGTCATTGTTTTAAAGTATCGAATTTTAAAATTGAAAAAGCGATAAAAGACCATAATTTAAAAACTGTCGAAGATGTTATTAATCACACAAAAGCCGGAGGCGCCTGCGGAAAATGCAAACCCGACATTTTAGAGATAATAAATAAAATTTATAAAACTCAAGGAGAAAGAAAAATGACAAATTTAGAAAAAATAGAAAAAGTTAAAAGCGTGATAAACGATGAAATAAGACCGGGATTGCAAAACGACGGCGGCGATATTGAATTGGTAGATTTTGCCGACAATGTGGTTTCAGTTAAACTGAAAGGTTCCTGTTCTGGCTGTCCAATGGCAACGATGACGATAAAATCATTTGTAGAAGAAACGCTTAAATCCCGGATTGATAAGAATATTCAGGTTAAAGAGGTAAGATAGATTGTCGAAAGAAATATATTTTGATAATAATGCCACAACAAAAACATCGCCCGAAGTCCTTCAGGAAATGCTCCCGTATTTCTCGGAGTATTACGGAAATCCTTCAAGCGCTCATTCTTTTGGCGGAGGCGTAGCTAAAAAAATAGCCGTCGCTAAAGAGAAAATAGCGTTTTTGTTAGGAGCCGATTCGATAGAAGAAATAATTGTTACAAGTTGCGGCTCGGAATCCGATAATACCGCGATAAATTCGGCGATATTGTCTTTTCCGGAAAAAAAACATATCGTGACCACTAAAGTCGAACATCCGGCGGTTTTGAATTATTGCAAATACTTATCCGGAACCGGTTATAGAATAACTTTTTTGGACGTGGATTCGCTCGGTCGAATTGATTTAAAAGAACTTGAGAAATCCCTTACCGATGAAACCGCCATAGCGAGCGTTATGTGGGCGAATAATGAAACCGGAACCGTATTTCCAATCGAAAAAATTTCTGAAATCGTTAAATCAAAAGGAGTTTTATTTCATACAGACGCGGTTCAGGCAGCCGGAAAAATCAATATTGATTTAAAAAAAAGTCATATTGATATGCTTTCAATTTCCGGACATAAACTCCATTCTCCAAAAGGAATCGGAGTTTTGTATTTAAAAAAAAATACGCCTTTTAAACCTTTTTTAATCGGCGGACATCAGGAAAACGGATTAAGAGCCGGAACAGAAAACGCGGCTTCTATTATAGGTTTGGGGAAAGCCGCCGAACTTGCGAAAAAACATATTGAATATGAAAACAGCGAAGTTAAAAGATTGCGAGATAAACTTGAAACAGCTTTGAAAAATAATATTAGATTAGTGAAAATTAATGGAGATATTGATAACCGGCTGCCTAATACTTTGAACATAAGTTTTAAAAATGTGGAAGGCGAGGCGGTTTTGTTATATATGAATGAAAAGAAGATTTGCGCTTCTACCGGTTCCGCCTGCGCAACGGGTTCTTTAGAACCGTCTCATGTTCTTATGGCTATGTCAGTTCCATACGAATACGCTCACGGTTCCATAAGATTCAGCTTATCAAGATACAACACGGAAGAAGAAGTCGATGAAGTTGTAAAAATAATGCCGGAAATAATTGAAAAGTTAAGAGCTATGTCTCCGTTTAAAGATTAATGGAAAAAAATTAAAACGGCGCGTTCGCCGTTTCAGAGAATAGCGAAAAAAGAATTAAAACGGCGCGTTCGCCGTTTCCAGGGAATGGCTAGAAAAGAATTAAAACGGCGCGTTGCCGTTAGTATCTTATCAAATAAATTTTTGCTTTTATGGCAAAAGGGAATGGCGAGATAAAAAAAAATTGGAGGTGCAGAATTGCCCCGAACAAAAAACAAGTCAAAACTCGAAGAACTGAGGAATATGAAAAAAAATGATTTGCAGGTTCTTCTGGATAAACACGGAGTAAAGGGTTTGGCTGAAAAATGGAAGATTTCAAAATCATCCGTATATAAAATTATTACGGAAAAAAATCTCAAACTCCAGAAATATAAGAATCTTACAATGGGAGTTCGCTCGTCAAAAAACAAAAAAAATATGACGCAAAATATTGTTGGAGTTTTTTGGCCGTGTTACGTTCAAATGGTCTGCAAAAAATCAAATTGCCATATATATTACGGCACCACAAAAAATCCGTTCTGGAATCCCGAATATTGTTTGAGTTGGGGATGCGTTCAAATATATTCGTCCAAATATAGAGATGGAAAAGTATATTTCGATAAAGAACAATATAAAAAATTTTGGTGATCAGGCTTTTTGATTAATTTATTCCAGATGTTTGTTTTTAGGAATAATTATTACGAGATACCGGAGTTATATAGGTAAAATGAAAAAAGAAAATAAAAAAATGGCGAGTTGGGAACTTCAACAGATTGAAGAAATAATTTCGACCGGTCAATTTAAAAAAATTAATCTTTCTAAGTTCGAGAGTTTAGTTTTAAACACCTTGCCGAAAAATCCTGATATGGCGGGAAACTCTCTTCCATTACTGGATAAGATAGCCGTCGAATTGCAGAGAGGATTTCAAAAAGTGAGCGTTTCTGAAAAAAGCGTTAGAGACGATATGCTTTGCGCGATTGTTTTGATTAATGCGGTTCTTGGCAAGGATAAAAAGGTCGCTGAAACTATAACCGGCGTTCAAGGCAATAAATTCGATGGAATAAACCAGAAATATGTTCTTGATAAATTATACAAGTATATGGAAAAAGGCGATTCGCTTTCAAAAAAAAATAAAATATGGAGCAAATTATTGAACGCATACAAACGCGGAGAAATCACCGCCGCAAAAGGCAAAAGCGTTAAAGTTGATAATATGCTGAAACGCGAGAAAGAAAAAGGAATAATGTCGAAGTTTAAAGATTTTTTAGGTTTATAATATAATTATGACGAATCAAAAGACTAAACGATTACAAAAAAAAATTTGCAAGATTGACGGAATAAAACCGGCGGTAGCCGTTGAAATAAAAAAAAATATTGCCGGCATAGCGAAAAAACTTGCCGAAGAATATAAAAAAGATGAAACCATAAAAAAAACGGGCAGCGAAAAAATTCCCTCAAAAAATTCGATTATTGAAATAATCGAGGAACTGGAATATATACTTTTTCCCGGATATTTTGGCGATCAGGATATAACCGAATCTTCGCTGGAATATAATATCGGTTCGAATATTTTTAAACTATTCGATAAATTGTCCGAACAAGTATCGAAAAGTTTCAGGCATAAATGCGCTTCCGATCATTATAGGATGTGCGTTGATTGTTATAATCAGGGAATAATTCTCGCCGGCAAAACGCTTGAGAGACTTCCCGAAATAAGGAAAACGCTAAACGAAGACATAAATGCGGCTTTTGACGGAGATCCCGCCGCGAAAAGCGTTGATGAAATAGTATTCAGCTATCCCGGATTTAAAGCGGTGTTCATTTATAGAATAGCTCATTCTTTATATGAAATGCAAATACCTTTGATACCGAGAATTATGACCGAATACGCTCATTCAATAACAGGAATAGACATACATCCGGGAGCGAGAATTGGAAAAAGATTTTTTATAGACCACGGAACCGGAGTAGTAATCGGCGAAACGACGGTTATCGGAAACGACGTGAAAATATATCAGGGCGTAACGCTTGGAGCTTTGAGCGTTCCGAAATCCAAAAATGGAAAAAACGTTGACCTTAAGAAAAAAAGGCATCCGACAATAGAAGACGAAAGCGTGATTTACGCGGGAGCGACGATTCTCGGAGGCGATACGGTTATCGGCAAAGGTTCGGTTATAGGCGGAAACGTCTGGCTGACCGAATCGGTTAAACCGTTTTCAAAAGTAATGTCTCAGCAATGCGGATTAAATTATTTTTCGAATAAACAAAATTTTCAAAAATGAAATTTGATTATGAAAAAAAGAATATTGATTGTAGAAGACGATAATGATATTAAACAGATTATAAAACGACATTTTGAATCTTTTAATATTGAAACGCTGGATGCGGACAACGGGCGGGCTGCGCTTGAATTAATTGAAACATCAGGACTTCCGGATTTGATAATCACAGATATAAAAATGCCTGTGATGGACGGTTACGAGTTCAGTAAAAAATTGCGGGAGAAATTCGACGGAAACGTTCCGTTGATTATTTTGAGCGAAAAAAGAGATATCGACGATAAAATTTTAGGATTTGACGCCGGAGCCGTTCATTATCTTACAAAACCGTTTCAGATAGCAAAACTTAACAGGGTAGTAAACGGATTGTTATATGATAAAAATAGGCGCGGCATAGAAATGATTGAGCATTATGAAAACTTTTATACTTTTAAAACCGCCAATAATAACGAATGTTTGAAGGAAACTTCGAAGTTAATCATCGAATTGATAAATAAAATAAAAATAAATTCCAATGAAAAGTATAAAATAATAAATAATATCAACACGTTATTGTTATCCATACATCCGGTAGAAGACGACGTCGAAAACGATAGTTTTGTAACTATCAGTTATTTTATTACCGATAATACGCTGTCGTTAATTATTGAATCTGAAGAAGAAGCGGTTAGAAACAATATAAAAAAATTTATTGAGAATTTTGAATTTGATTTTAAAATTAATGTTAATAATAATTATATAAAAATTTCTAAAATATTTGAAGGAGAATCCAAATAAATTATGGAAAACAAAATTAAAAACATTTTTATACTTAACGCGGTTTTATGGATATTCTGTTTGATAATGTATATCGCTTTAGTTTCGCCGGGCGACCCTGAAAATATGGAGAATTCTATTTCATATAATCTGCTTTTTATTCAGATTGCATTATCGTTTACCGGCCTGTCGGCAGCGTTTATTCTTTGGGAAGACATCTCTCAATTTTTTAAAACAATGTTTCTGCCGTCTTTTTCAATCTTCTATTCGATTCTTACTTCGGTAATTTTAATGATATATTTATTATCCGGAATGCTGGATTTTAGCGGAAACAAATCCGGAATAGAATTTTTTGTGAACGCGTTTGTATTTGTTTTAATACTCCAACCGGTAATATTTTTAATTTCTCGGCAGAATGACAAACATTCTCTGATTAAAGGAACTTTTCTCATAATAATCGGTATGGCGGGAATTGTTCTTTTTTTAATTGGCGGTCAAAGAATTCCGGGTTTGCTGGTTCTCGAAACCGCTAACGGAGTGGTTGGCGGAGACGCCAATATTCAGGGAAAAGATATTATGTTTTTATCTTTGACGTCGTTTTTTGTTGTTATCGCCGGAACTTTAGAAACTCAAAAATATGCGCAAAAAACAAAAAAAAAATTTTAAAATCATTTTCATAGTTATTGCAATAATTTGTTTTTTTGTGGGATGTTCAAAAAAAAACAACGATGCGGATAATAAAATCGAACCGGCCAAACAATCAGACGGTTTAATGAATTATTATACCTTGCATATAATTTTCGACAATGCCGCAGGTTTGGAAGAACAATCGCCTGTGATTATAGATTCCGAAACGAGCGGATATGTGGAATCGTTCGATTTTATAAAAGATAAGGTTAAAACTACCGTTAAAATTAAAAAGGGGTCGATTGTCTACGAAGACGCCGATATAACGATTGATTATAAAAAAAGCGATTCTGCGGATACCGGAATTTTAAAAAAAACCGTTAAAATAAAAAATCCCGATAAAAATTCCATACCGCTTCAGAATAATTCGGTTATAATCGGAAAGACTCCGCAGGAAGAACTTGCTGAATTAAAACCAAGGTTTTTATTATAATTTGACAACAGATGTTCAGCCGCATCGTTAATATTTTATCTAATATTATTTTAATTTTTTTTCTTTTCGTTGATTTTCAAAATTCCGAAAATTTCGATTTACTGCCCGTTATAGCGATTATCCAATTATTGATAGTCTGTTTTATTCTGATTTATAATTATTTGAAATACAAAAGATCAAACCTTTCTCCGCAAATAAAATTGTTTTCTGCGGTTTCATTTGGATTTATTATATATAATTATTTCAACGCGATTACCAAATCCGCCGGAATAGTCTCGGCAAGCGCGTCGATATTTGAGCTGTATAAAATGCTGATATGCTTTTTATTTTTTTTGCAGATTTATCTTTCGGATTTAAAATACGAAAAATACGTTTTAACCGCATTAGCGGCATATATATTTATGCGCGGGTTATACCAAAAGTTTATAGGATTCGATTATATTTTAGAATTATATGGAACCTCCCTTCCGCCGGAAGCGTTAGGACGCATAGCTGATGGAAGAATTTATTCGGTTTTCGTTTTACCTAACATATTCGCGTCTTATTCGATAATAACCGCGGCGGCGCTTATCGAATCGTATAAACAAAATTCTAATATTTTTGAAAAAATTTTTATTGCCGCTCTAATTGCCGTTTCCGGCGCATGCGCGTTTTATTCAAAAACTTTATCGGCGGCTTTATCCTGTTTGTCAGCTTTGGCTTTGATATTTTTAATTAAAAAAAATAATAAGCGGATTTTTTTGGGAACTATATTTTTTCTGGCTATTTGTTTTATCATAATAATGAGTTATCGCGGGATGAATAACATTTACAATAAGTCTATAAAATATTATTTTGGAAATTTCGAGGCGGCTCTAAAAATATGGAAAAACGAGAATGTTTTAACCGGCGTCGGTCCCGGACAATTCAAGAATTATTATTTCAAATATAAACCGGATTATGCGAACGATGTTATTTACGCTCATAATTATTATCTTCAAACGCTTGCGGAATCCGGAATAATAGGATTTGCGATTTTGTTTGTCTGCATATACTTGACTGTGAAAATAATTTTTTTCGAATTAAACTGCAAAACTTATTTGAAATTCATATTAATATTTTTTTTAATTAATAATTTTTACGGATTGGACGGAGTAATATTGTCTTCGTCCGTATATTTTTCTTATTTTTTAGGACTTGCTTTTAAATCTAAAAAGCGGGAAATAATGCGCTAAGGAAAATGTTTAAATGCGGTAAAACGCTTGCTTTTGACAAAATAATATTAAAAAGGAGTTGTTTGGAAAATGAAAATTGCGGTTTTTAGTTCAAAAAATTACGATAAATTATTTTTGGAAAAAGCTAATAAGCGACATTCGCATCAATTATTTTTTTACGAGCCGAGACTTGCGTTTGAAACGGTTTCGCTTGCGAAAGGATTCGATTGCGTATGCGTTTTTGTGAACGACAAACTTGATAGCAAAGTAATAAGTAAACTCGCCGAATACGGAGTTAAATTGATAGCAATGCGGTGCGCCGGATATAATAACGTTGACGTTGAAACCGCCGATAAATTCGGATTGTCAATAGTAAGAGTTCCGGCTTATTCCCCGTATGCCGTGGCTGAACATACGGTAGGGCTTATACTTGCTTTGAACCGAAAAATTCACAGAGCTTTCACTCGAGTCAGAGAAGGCAATTTTGCGCTTGAAGGCTTGCTTGGATTTGATTTAAATAATTTGACGGCAGGGATAATAGGAACAGGAAAAATCGGAGCCATAACAGCGAATATTTTAAACGGGTTCGGCTGCAAACTTATTGCGTTTGATTCGTATAAGAACGAACATTGCCAAAAAATAGGAGTTGAATACGTTTCGTTGGAATCTTTGTTTGAACGTTCAGATATTATATCTCTGCATTGCCCGCTTACTCCGGAAACATATCACATCATTAATTCGGATTCGTTAAAAAAAATGAGAACCGGCGTAATGATTATAAATACCAGCAGAGGCGGATTGATAGATACTCAAGCAGTCATACACGCTTTGAAATCCGGAAAAATCGGACATCTTGGATTGGACGTATACGAAGAAGAAGCGGATTTGTTTTTTGAAGATTTGTCAAACGCGATGATTCAGGACGACGTTTTTGCAAGACTGCTGACTTTTCCTAATGTTATCATCACGGGTCATCAGGCGTTTTTTACTAAAAACGCTTTAGAGAATATCGCGGAAACTACCTTGTCCAATATCGATAATTTTAAAAACGGCATTTGCTCGCCCAACGCCGTTATATGCAAATGCGTAAAACTTAAAAATAGGTAAAAAAAACTAAAATATCATCGGCTAAAAAAATTAGAAATGAAATTTTTTTGAGCAGTTTGGCGTTAATATAATTTGAGCGGAAAAGTATTTTTGTTAAAAACCAAAACTTGCGGACAATGAATAAACCGGAATATCGGAGAAAACAGCCGAACCGTTAAAATTTATAACTCCGGCGGAACATTTTACTCCGGCGCCATAAAAAAAAGAGTTTTCGCTTTTATCTTTTAACGATGCGCCGATAACGCTGACGCTTGATATTTTTGAGCGGTTAAAACCTGTAAACGCATACGGGGTAAGGATAGTTATTCCTTTGCTGACGGATAAGGAAATATTTATGTCGTCCATACTGAAATTTGTTTTTTTTATCAGTTTAGAATACGCGCCTCTTATTGAAAAGGCGGGAATTAAAGTGTTTCCCTCGATAAATTCCCATTTGACGGCTCCCGAAATCAATGAAATTCCGGCTCCTGAAATTGGCGAGTATGACGCTGACAAATCTATGTTGCAGGGTATTCCTTTTGTTATTATCAATTGAGGATAATATAAAAAACCGGAAGTTTTTTTAGAGCCGTCGCCGGTAGCGTTTTTCCAGATTGATTTGTTTTCTTTTATATTAGCAGTTTTAAGGTTAACGCTTATATCCCATCCGAATAGTCCGAGAGATTCAGCCGGAAGATTTTGATAAAATGAAATTGCAGACCCGAATTCTTTTATGAATTTATCATATTCTGAATTGTTCGCGAAATATCCTGATAAAGATATTCTGTCAAAACCGTAAATCTGCCGCGGATAAGACGAGGATATTAAAATGGAAAACAAAAATAAAAAGGAAAATACTTTTATCCGAAATTTTACCGCGGTTCCGTTCATAAAATTAAAGTATAAAACTGAATAATTTTGCGAAACCGAGTTTCAAATTAAAAAAAGGAGAACGGCTTTCTTCTTCAATTTCGTTTAACAATTTATAGATATAATCTTTTTGTTTTCCAATAATTTCTTTTTGTTCTTTTATCACTGAATCTTTTTCTCTAATGGCATATTCGTATCTGTTGATTAAATCTGAAGTAAGTTTTTCCTGTTCATCCGCGATATTTTTCATTGAATTTTTTGATATGAGATTCAACATTTTATCTCCAAATATTATTAAAAAATTATTAAAACAATATATAAAATTTATCTAACTTGATATATATATCGGCAGAATTGAAAAAAACTTTAGAAAAATCTTGAAAAAAAATAAAAATTTTATATAATTAAAGATAATATGAAGAAAAATATAATCTTAGACGATAAAAAAAGAGTTCAAATATCTTTTTTTTCTGGTCTTATTCTACAATTTTTGGTATTAATTATTATGTCAAAGTTCGGTTTGCAGAAACCGGCAGATTTATCTCAAAATATAAGAGTAGTCATTAAAAACATCAATAATCTTGACATTTTAAAAAAAGGCGAAAAAGATTTTGTCGATAAGAACGTTGAAAACCAAGTTAAAACTGAACAATCCGCAAAAGAAATCCAGTCGGCGAAAAATATTGATTCGGTAAAAGAGATTGATTTTGAAAATAAAGAAGATAATTCTTCCGGCAGTCAAAAAACAAATCCGGTTGTCGAAAAAAAAAGTAGAATGTCTAAACAAACCGAGCCGCTTGAAGAGAATGCCGCAAAATCTTTGGAATTTGAAAAACTTATGGCTAAACTCCGCGCTTCCGCTCGAAAAGTCAACGCTGAAGTTTCAAATCGAACCGAAAAATATCAAGTGAATATTTTTGACGAGTCGCGCGAAATAAAAATTTCAGAGTCGGTAAAAACCGATTTTAGATATAAAGCCAAGTCGGAACCTTTAAAGCATTCTAACCGTCCCGGCATAAATACGGAAGATGCAGCCGGAACTTCAGATGAAAATAACAATTCGACGGATTATGGTTCGGACGAAAATTCAAATAAAAAGGATAGCGCTTCTTATTATAAAAATGTCGTAAGCAAACCGCAAATAAAACCCGGCTCGAATTCAAGCGATAATAAAGGCGATTTTTTCAACGAATATAACCCTTTCGGCGAACAGGGAACAAATGAAACGAGCAATAAGATTCCCGGTATAATCTCAAAACCCGATCTTGACGCGCGTCATCTGTTAAATAAAGGAGAATATCATTTCATAAGATTGCAGGGAAAAATTGACGCTAACGGATTTATTAAGGAAATATATGTAATTAAAGCTTCGGAATTTCTTAAATTGAATAATCTTGCCAAACAGCATGTGTCTTCAAACTGGAGATGGGCGCCGGGATATGATAACGCGGTTGTCACAATAGATTTGCGAGTCGAACGCAAATAGATTACATTTGACAGATGAAACAAAATAAAAACATAAAGGTCATAAAAAAAAAAATCGGATTGTTTTCTCCGGCGGATTTTGTTGAAAAAGCAAAGATTGCCAAAGCAATTTCCCGTTTAAGTTCTTCTATTGAAAATATTGAATTTATTACGCCGCCCAACCTTTTAAAAAAACACGGTTTGTTTGCCGGAACCGACAAAGAAAAAATAGCCGATTTTGTTTATATTGAAAAACAGAATCCGGATATAATGCTTGGAGTCAAAGGCGGATACGGTTCTGCAAGATTAATAGATAAAATAGATTTTAAGAAAATTTCCCGCAGTCCGATTATGGGTTATAGCGATTTGACTTCGCTCATAATAGCCGATAATTCTGAAACTGGAAAAATCAATTATTACGGTTTTTTGCTGGTTCCGGATTTTTATGAAAAAACATATAACAGGCAGATAAAATTATTTGAGAAAATTTTAAAAAAAACAAATTTAAACTATGAGTTTAATTGCGAAATAATTAAGACTCCAACAAGCGGGTTAAAATCTGTAAAAGCCGAAATATCCATAGCGGGTTGTCTTTCGATATTATCAGGAATGCTCGGAACGAAATATTTTCGGCAGATTGAGAAAAGCAACGTAATGTTTATTGAAGATATAAAAGAAGAACCTTACAGAATCGATAGACTGATTACTCATTTAAAAAACGGCGGCGCGTTTGAAAACACAAAATGTCTTTTTATAGATTTTAATAAATGCGTTTCGTCGGAAAAAAACAAAGGTTCGATTTCAATTAAGCGTTCGATTCTTGAAATATTGGAAAAATATGATTTTCCGGTCGTTGATTTGCCTTATTTCGGACATAGAAAAAATAAAATTGTCATTCCGGTAGGAGCAAAAATAAAGATAGATTTTATATTTCCTTCGGAAATCTCCGATAAAAAAAAGGTTCCGGTTAAAATGTTTTTTAACTCTGATTATGCAAGACGGCATTTTTCAAATTCATAAATTCAAATGAAAAAGTTATATTGTATTTATATTTCAATTTTGATAATCGCGACAAGCGGATGCGGATCGGCAAAGAAAACCGCTTTTTATGAAAAAATCGAGGACGGAAAAAATTACTCCGAATACTTGATTGAATCTACGCCTAAAGAAAAACCGGAATGGATTGTTGAAGAAATAAATAAAACCGAAGGAACGCTTTATTTTACCGGCGTTTCTGATAATTGTTCGACTGAGAAAGACGCGAGAGATTCAGCTTTAAAAAATAGTTTGGTTAAATTCGCTTCTTATTGCGGAGTCGAAGTAAAAGAATTGTTCGAAAAATATTCGGCTTATTACGGAAAAACATCCGATATTAAAGACGCCGCAGTAATGTCGAAACAAAATGAAAAATTTGAAGTTGACGCTTTTGTTTCGAGAATGAAAGCCGAAAAATGGTTTATTGAAAAATACGGCAGAACCGAATCCGGCAATAATTTTGTTTTTTATAAAGCATACGTTTATGCGTCTGTTCCAGAAACCGAATTTGACGAAATCGCGAGAAAAAAAAAGGAAGAGTTAAAGCAATTGGGAGAAAAATTAAAACTTCAAGAATTGTTTTTAAAACGAAAAAAAGATCAAAAAATAATTCTTGAATTTGAGAATGACGCTGAATTCAATAAACTTTTTGGTTTAAAATTTGAACGTAAAATTATAGACGCCGGTTTTAACGGCGTTGAAACCGGAACCGGTAATACCTTTTCTAAAAAAAAGTTTGATTTTATAAGAATCGTTTTAAAAGTTGAAGTCGAACATATAGGAAAAGAACCGTATAATGTTTTTGAAATTTCCGAAGCAAACGTAAGACTTTCGGCTCGTTCGGAATCAGATAAAAAAGCGGTAGCGTCGTTTAGCGCGTCTTGCAAAGGAGCCGGAATAGATATAAAAGATTCTAAAATTAAGGCGGTGGAAAAAGCGGCGGAGAACGCCGCGGATGCAATACTGCCAAATATAGAGAGATATGTTTATGAAACTGTTCGCGAATAATATTTTTTTGAAGAAAACCGGGTTATTATTTTTTTTTGTTGTGATTTCCATTTATTTGTCAAATTGTTCGACGTTCACAAATTATGGGTCTTTGTGTTCGCAAGCTGAAAATTTGTCTAAAAAAAAACAGTATGGAGAATCTTTTAAAAAAGCCGCGGAGTCAATAAAAGAAAAACCGGAATACGAAAAAGCGCAAATAATTCTTTTTGAATCTTACGATAATGCCGTTAATCAATACAAATCGGAGATCGAGCGTTTTAAAAATACCAATTCAAAAGACAGATATGATAATATACTGGAAAAATATGAAGCTATTCAGGAATTAAACGATACGGTTGATAATCTCCCGAAAATTTATAATGATAAAACCAAACAATACGTTTCGATTCGTAAATACGAGGTTTTAAATTTGCTTTCAGCGGCAAAATTAGATGCCGCGGAATATCATTATTCTCTTGGAAACAATCTGTTTCAAGACAAAAAAAGCGACATTCAAAAAGCCGCGGCAAAAGAATTTTTAGAGGCGTTGAATATAATACCGGGATATAAGGACGCGGAAGAAAAATACAATCTCTCCAAAAAAACCGCGCTGAAAAGAATTGCGATAATGAGATTTGAAGATAAAACCTTTAATATCGCTAATTCTTCGAATGCCGCGTTGCTGACGGATTTGGTTTATAAGGATATTTTTAACAACAAAGCAATAATGGAATTCAATGAAATTATAATGAGAGACGATTTGACGGTTATACTTAAAGAACAACAACTTGCTTTGTCGGGAATTATTTCGGATAAAAGCAAAACTGTTGCAGGCGAATTGCTTGGAGCGCAGGAATTGATAACAGGAACTTTAATTCAAATAATTCACACTCCGCCAGCCGTTTCAAAAAAAACAATTGATGAAAGCAAAGAAGTGGTTGCCGGTCAAAAAGAATATGTTACCGAATCCGGCAAGAAGAAGAAGGAAAATGTTTATGATAAAGTCAGAGCGCGAACGACCGTTTATACCGTTTTTGCTAAAACTATGGCAACCGGAACGTATAAAATCACGGATATTAATTCCGGTCAAATTAAACATAGCGGAACGTTCACGGCAGAAGATATTTTTGAAAAAAGCTGGGCTGAATTTTCAGGCGATAAACGGGCTGTTTATAAATATAAAGATTTAACCGGTTCTACAAAACCTCAGTATCCTTCCGAAAAGGAAATGGAATATAACGCTATTGTAAAACTTGCTTCAAAACTTTCCGCCGGAATTATTGAATATGAGAAATAGTATCTTTACAATTTTAAATCGAAATTTCACTATGCAATAATAATTTCATTTTTTTATAGTTTATTCCGATACCGGCAGTTCGATTATAAAAGTGCTTCCTCCGTTCAGAACGCTGTCAAAAGAAATATTCCCTTTATGTTTTTTTATTATTTTATAGACAATATTTAATCCGAGTCCGGTTCCTTTGCCAGTTTCTTTAGTCGTGAAAAAAGGATCGAAAACTTTATGTTTGATTTCATCCGGAATACCGCGGCCGTTGTCCGAAACGATTATAAATAAATTATCTTTTTCACAATACGTTTTGATAATTATTTGACCGTTTTCATTGATAATAGAATCCGCCGCGTTTATAAGCAGGTTCATAAAAACCTGCATTAATTGCTGAGAATTTCCGTTGATTTTACGGATTTCTCCAAGATCAAGCTCAAACCGTATTTTATATTTGTATTCTCTGATAAGAAAATTGAATACTTTTCTTATAATAGAATTTATGTCGCATTTTTCAAAAGTATCAGAGCCGGGATGCGTAAGCATTTTAAGGTTTTGCGAAATGTATATTACTCTTTCAATACCTTCCGAGGTTTCATTTAAAACAACTTCCATATCTTTAATTATTTTTTTGAAATTAGTTTTTTTTATGAATTCCGCAAAAGAAACAATATTGGCATTATTATTTGTTTCGGTTTCATAAAAAAAAACCGCGAGTTTGTTCTGGAATTTTTTTAGAGAATTAATGTTCCATTTAATAAACGCCATAGGATTGTTGATTTCGTGACCTATACCCGCGGCCAAAGTTCCTATTGCCGCCATTTTTTCGGATTGAATTAATTGTTCCTGAGTTTCCTGAAGGAGATTATAAGCTTCGGCGACTTTTTTAGCGGATTCTTCAATCTGTTCGGATTTATTTTTTAATTCTTCCATCATTTTTTTTGTTTGAGATATATTAACCGCGGCGCAAACAACTCCCTGAATATTGTTGTTTTCATCGCGCATAAGCGCCGCGGAAAAAAGAACGGGGATTTCTTTTTTATTTTTGGAAATATATTTGATTTCGATATTCGACATATATCCCTTTATATTGTAATTGCCGAAATCAAGTATTTTTGAGAATAATTCCGGTTCGATAATATGTATAACCGATTGGCCCGCCAACTCATTTTCTTCGTATCCCAAAAGATTCGTCAATGCGGAATTAACTGTTTTGATAATGCCGCCGGCGGTCATAACAAATAATGTATCGTTCATACATTTCAGGATATTGAATAAGTATTTATTTACAATAATAATTTTTTCTTGAGAATTTTTTATCGTTTCAGTCATAGTATTAAATGATTCGAATAATGTTTCTATTTCATCTCCGGTCCGGATTACAGTTTTAACGGATAAATCGCCGCCTGTTACTTTTCTAGTTATATCAAGCAATTTAAAAATGGGAGCGCTGATTTTTTTTGAAAAAATGTAAGAAATGATTAAACCGCAAAAAATACAGAAAAAGGATATAAGCAGCAAACGAATGTGTATGGCGTTGAAATCTGCGTTGAATTTTTTTAGCGATAAACCTATATGTATCCAGCCCCAGTCAATTCCCGAATATTTGAACGAAGCGGTATAATGAAACACTTCTTTTCCCGCTATATCCGAGTAAATAATTCTTCCTTTTTTTAATTCGTCTGAAACCCAAAATCCGTTTAAAGTCTTATCTGTCCAATTCTTCTTATTGTGGATTAAAGAAAAACCGTCTTTGCGCGTAATTACAACATAAATAATCGACGGACGCTCATTCACCACTCCCATACAATGATCAACGACAAAACTGAAATCTTCCGATATTAAAGCCGTAGCCGTTATCTGACTGATTGACGACGCTATTGTTTTAGCTTCCGATTCAAGCATTCCCGTTAGAATGTTTTTTTGATACGGTATTAATGCCAAAGTGAAAATTAAAATCGTGAAAATAATGACGCTCCAGAGTAGAATCAAAGTTTTGAATAAAATGCTTTTTCTTTTATTTTTCAAATGTTCCGGTTTGAATTTTTTTAAAAAACCTATGATATTCATTTTATTTTCAATTAATAATTTTTTTAATTTTATTTTCAGATAAAAAACGTTGATATGTATCGTAAAGAATTTTTATTTCTTTTAAATATATATCCTTTACTGGTAAATTTTTTTGCGATTGAAATAAAGTCAATATTTGTTTTCCATAAGAGCTGTTTTCAAAATTAAAAGCGGTAGATTTTATTAATTTAATAATGTTTTTATCGGCAAAATCCGTATGACAAAATATAAACGGCAGATAATCCGGAGATTCCGCCAAGACTTTAACGTTTAAACATATTTTAGGATTCAATTCGTTTATTAAACTGTAAGCGTTAGCGGATACTATGCACGCGTCCGCCTGTTTAAAATACAGGTTATAAACGCATTGAGACGCTTTATCCAGTTTTATTAAATTCATATCATACGAAGAATTAGTCTCTTTTATCAACAAAGTTTCAAGCCATATAGCGGGTATTGCGTCCCACTTTCCTTTTTGCGCGATAATCTTTTTATTTACTAAATCAGTTACATTTTTAATATTATTGTCTTTCGAGCATAACAATAATAATTTCTCGGTCGGCGAGTGTTGTTTTGCCGTAACTAAAATAGGGCTTATTGACATTTTTTCTTTTATTCTGAAATAATCCATTGTATTAATGTTTATAAATTCAATCTCTTTTTTTTCTAATGCGGCTGTCAAAGAATCGATATCTTCAAAAACAGTCGATACAATCTTTACTCTGATTTTATTTTGAGTTTCTTTCAGATAATTTTTAACCCATATTTCAAATGCCGCTTGGGCGTCTTTAGGATTGGCTTCAGGAAACGTATTTTTCATCAGTCCAAACTTAAATATTTTTTGAGAGTCGGCGGATAAAGAGTCCGAAAAACATATTTGTAAATTAAGAGCGTAAATATATAATAAAATAATTAATCGACAAAAATTTTTAAAATTAATCATGATAATTCTCTACAAATCAATCAAACCTTGTAAAAATATTAAACCAATCGCTTATTTTTTTTTATTTAATAATTCGTCGTATTCTTTAATTAAATTCTCGACGGTTGCCATATCTTTAGAATCAAACAAAACCAGTTTATCCACTTTGAAAAGAGCAAGTCCCTGTTTGCTTTTCACATTATTGTTCATATCATTAATCATCCCGATAAGTTTTTTTTTCATTTCTTGGTCGGTGTTTTTTGAAGCGCAGAATATTCTCCCTAAAAATGAAGGAGATCTTTCAATAATACGAAGTTTTTCTGAAATATTAGGATTTAGTTCGGTTAAAATATTATAAGCGTTTTCATTAAGCAGACAAGCGTCAAAATCCTGATTGAAATATACCGGCATAACCGCTTGAGAAGATTTATAAACCTTTTTTACTGATTTAAAAAAAAACATATGAGCCGGCATATTCGCTTTTAAAAGCATCGTATCAAGCCACATTATTGGCAAATCGCCAAAATTGCTTATATCCACAATTATTTTTTTGTTTTGTAAATCTTTTAAAGTTTTTATGTCGCCGCGTCTTGTTACTAAAACAAGGTCTTTTGTAATTTTCCGGTTTTGATAACCCGCCATAAGTCCTTCGATAGGAACTTTTTCTTTTATCCGGCAGTATTCAATAGAGTTTAAAGTTAAATAATCAATTTTATTTTCATTCAAATCATTAATAATCAAATCAATATTGTTATACAAAGCGACATTTATTTTAACGTCGTAATTATTTTCTTTAAAAAATTGATTAAACCAGATTTCAAGAGCGGCTTTAGCGTCGCTTGAATTAATGTTGTCGAGAGATTTTCCGCTTTGAGCCACCCTGAATTCGCTTTGCCTGCGGTTTATTAATATATCTGCGGCTGATATTTTATCTGATTTTGACGCAAACGATATTTGAAAAAAAATGATGGACAAAACAATAGTCGAAAATTTTTTCATAAAAATTTTTAAAAATTTGAAAACAATTTATTAATCTCGGTTCCTATAATAAAATCGAGTTTTGCTTGAGATTCAATAGTGTCGTAAAGAATTTTTTGATATTGAGCTTGCATATACGATTCAATAAGCTGGGCTTCGATTACGTCTTTGGTTTCAACTAATTCTTCCTGATACGCCCTTGTATTCAACTCGCAATTTTCTATTGAAGATTGCAAAGCCAGATTCAAAAATTTTTCCTGTTCCTGAAACGACTGTATTAAAATAAATAAATGTTTTACCATTAACGCTATTCCGCGTTCAAGAATTATTTGCTGAGTTTCAAGTTTTTTTAAAGCGGCTTTTGTTTCGCGGATTTTATTTTTAGTCAAATATCCGTCGAAAAGTTTGAATTCAACTCCTATGCCGGCGCTCCAGTTTTTTTTATTCTCATCAGACATTATCCCTGATTGATATGAATTGTTAATGCAATTCAATGAACCGAAGATTCCTATTTTAGGATAATTTTCGCTTTGAGTTTCTTTGATTTTAGATTCGGCCGCTTTTAATCCCGATTTCAGCATAGCCCAGTCCGGATTAAATTTATAAGAATTGCTTAGCAATTGTTCCAATGAAATGTTATACGGATTAAATTTAAGTTCTTTATCAGAGATTTCAATTTTAATATTTTGATTAATTCCAAGCGCGTTGATTAACGCGGCATACGCGAGCTCTGAATTTCCTTTTAATAAAGCCACTCCGGCTCTTATTCCGTCAACAATCATTTTATTGCGGAGGTAATCTGTTTTTTTTACTTTTCCGGAACCGTTTTTATATAGGTGTTCGGTAAGTTCAAGCGTCGCTTCCAACCTCGCAAGCGCGGTTTCTCCGATGTTTTTCAATTTGTCGGAAAGAACGCAGGCGGAATAATATTTTTTAACGTCGTAGATTACCTGCAAATCGGTTTTTTTTGAATTTTGTTTTGCAACTTCGATTCCTGCGGCGGCTTGTTCTACGACGGAATTAATTTTTCCTCCGGTATAAACCGGAAATGTTAGGTTTATGGAATTGGTTATAGTATTTCTATCCATAATTTTAACGTCCCATTCAGGCATCGGCGTGGATACTAATCCCTGTAAAACCTGTTGAGTAGTTTGGTCAAGAGCCGTATTGAACGCCGCTTGTCCGACAGTCGTCGGAGTTATTCCCTGCTTGGCTAATTGTGAATTGGCTATTGATTGGGCAAAAATAACCGATTGACCGCCGAGATTCATAGGTTGAGGCGGAAAAATAAAATTCGGGTCGTCTGATAATCTGCTGAAACTCGAATTAAATAATAATTGGGGCCAATATGCCGACAAAGCTTGTTTATATTGGAATTCGGCGATTTCAATTTCCTGTTTTGACGCGGCGGAATTGAAATTATTTTTTAACGCTATATCAATACATTCTTGAAGCGAATACGATTTAATAAAATCCGAATCCTGATTTGTTTTTGAAAATTCTTCGGCGCAGATTTCATTATTGAAAATTAAAATTAATAAAATAGAAATCGCTGTTTTCAAGAACATTTTTATTTTTATCGCTGAAAAATTTTTATACGGCATAGTTACTCCAGCTTTTAAAAAATTTTGCAACACCAATAATATATAATTTTTATAAATTATCAATTGATAATAATACTATTTTTTGTTTAACCCAATAATTGAATAGATTTTTTTACAATTGAAAAATTGTCGCTATCAAGCGTTTTACCGCATTTGGACAATTTTTAAATGATCTAACGAAGTTTTTGGGTCAAAACTTTATATAATTTTGTTATACCGTCGCTTGAAACATATATTAATTCGAGTTCGTTTAAATATTTATTCAAATAAGGATCGAGATATTTTGAAGCGGTATTTACTCCGCTGATGGCGAAATTATCGCGGATGATATAATTAATTTTGTTTGTTGCTACGAAATTATGGATTTCTTCGGGATTTGAACTTAAGGGATAGCCGATAGTTTTAAGTTTATAATCAGACACGATGTGATATGACAAAGGTTTGCGGCATATAACATTTATCTGTTTTTGAGAGTTAAAATCTATATAGTCCATTGTAGAATAATAAAATTTCCATTCGTCCGGAAGATAACCGGTTCTTTCAAGATATATAATTTTAAATTGACCGATAATGTTAAAGGCGAGAAGAAGGATTATACATAAAATGAATGTTTTGCGATTTAAAATTTTTATTGCGCCGCTGACGAAATAGTAAATTATGAAAGGAAGCAGAGGCAATAAATATCTTGAACTGTAAATCTGCCAGATTAAAAGCATTAAAACGGTTAAAATTATATAAACGGCAGGAAATTCCATGTTTTTAAAAAAAGTTTTATTTTTTTTAAAATTGAATATTAAGCCTGATAAATCGGAAAAGTTAGAAATCTTACCAACAATATTTTTGAAGAAAAAACAAGAATATTTTTGATAAGATGCCAATCTGAAAAATAATCCTGCGCATATCAATATGAATATGAACAATCCGCTCGCAGCCTGCAATATAAAATTTAAAGAACGAATCGAAGGCTTGACGTTTTTAAAAAATGGATAAATAAACATATCAGGAAGCAGCCGCATAGTATAAACCAAAGATTTTCTTGAGGCGTCTTTAAAAACGTCGGCAATATTTCTTATTCCGGCTTCGGGTTCATATTGACTTTTCATTAAAATGATGCTTGAATATTTTTCTTTTTCAACGGGTTTTCCGTAATTCCGGACTAATCCGAAAATCCCGAAAAAAATTAAATACGCGCATAAAATTGCCGCTGTTTTTTTGGGTGATTTTATAAAAAAATATACGATAACTGAAGCGATAAGAGTAATTCCCGCGGCTCTTGTGAAGTATGATAAAACAGAAAGTATGATTAGAAAAATGAAATTGAAATCGAATATTTTTAAGGATTTTTCATATCGTTCAGCCAGAATTACCGTTGCCAAACTTAAAAAAATAAAAATATTTTCAGCCATAATCTGATGCGAATATTCAAAAAACAAAGGGTTAAAAATTAAAAGCAATAGCGAAACCGTAATTAATTTATACGATACAAATTTGGATTTCAGATACATTAAAAATAGAAATATTGCAAAGACTGAAAATATTAGAGGAACAATCTTATAAACTGCGATTTTTTTTGTTAAATAAACTAAAGGAGCAATAAGAGCCGGCAGAACGTATAACACAAAGCCGCTTTTTCGAGGTTCGGGTTCGTTAGTATAATCAAGCCCGCCTCCGTTCAGCATCGATTTAGCCCATATAACATAACCAGCGTCGTCTCCGTATAAACCGGGAGAGTTGTTAAGAGCAAGCGAATAATATGAAACTAAAACTGCAAAGAATAAAAGGCAAACCGGTAAAATTTTTTTCATTTATGTAAAGTCAAAGCAATGAAATAATGCAGAGTAAAGCGGCTGGAATCCTTATGTATTTCGCTTTTTTTTTTCTGATAAAATTATCGTGTTCGTCAATTTTATTCAGTATTGCTTTTTTCGTGGGATACGCGTTGCCTTCGTTTAGATTTTGAAGTTTTGGAGTTTGATTATTCGCGGATTCTTCGGCATTAAGATTAAAATTTAAATCTGAAACGAAATCTGCGTTTAATGATGCGGTATCAAAATCTGAAGCGAAATCGGCGTTTAATGATGCGGTATCAAAATCTGAAGCGAAATCGGCGTTTAATGATGCGGTATCAAAATCTGAAGCGAAATCGGCGTTTAATAATACTGTATCGCTTTTAGAAACGAAATCGGCGTTTAATAATACTGTATCGCTTTTAGAAACGAAATCGGAGGCAGGAAAAGATTTTGAGAAAGAATCGGTTTTTGAATCGGCTGCGACTCCGGTATGTTCAGGTGTTTCTAAAATCGAAAATTTTTTTTTATCGGAATTAAGATTCAATCCGTTTGGAATTTCAGAGATTGAAGCGTTATTATGCAACCATTCTTCGTATTCGATATTTTCCGGCGAAACTGAAATGAAATCAAGATATTTTTTCCATAGCGACTGATTGAAAGAATCCGCGTATAAATTGGGTTTTAAAAACGAGGTGAAAAAAAGAAACGCCGTTAAAACCGCTAAAAAAATAAGATTCGATATTTTCATTTCATTTCCGGCTAAGAAAATTTATCAATGAAATCCCCGATTTATCAAGATTTAATTTTTTTCTTATGTTGTTTCTATGTCTCTCGACAGTAGTATGAGAAATTTTCAATAATTTCCCTATATCTTTAGAACGCAATTTTTGTTTTATCATACAGCAAATTTCAATTTCTGTATTGGTTAAATAAGGTTTCAATCTGTCAAGTTTAACCCCGAACGGGTCGCTGATATTAGTAAGATTTTTAATAATCATATCAAGAATTTTTTTATTATTGTTGTTTTCCATATTTTCGAGAAGTCTTTCCAGCAAAGGAAGCGCGGTCAGTTCGATGTTTTTCAAAGCCGAATCTATATGTCTGCTTTTAATTTTGTTGAATTGCAACAACATTTTTTCCTGATATTTATCCTCGATTTTTTTTATTACGTCTGAATCGTATGCTGAAGTTTTTCTTTTCAATACTTCATAACCGCAAATGTTTTTATATAAAATATCGAGACTGGTTTCATTAAGCGTTTCTTCCGGATTGATGAATAAAAAATTTTCGCACAGAATACCGTTAATGAAAGAATATTTATGTGAAAAATAAATTTTGGTAAAAATATCAAAATTCAATTTTGAACAATCGTATGAGCATAATAACAACGTAAAATCATCTTTGAAATTTTTTCCGAATTCATTCTTGTATTTCAAAAATTCTACGCTAAAATCATTATTGGAAACAATCAAAGAAATATCGTAGATTATTTTTAAACCGGAATAATTTGTATTTAAAGTTTCAGTTTCGTATTCGAGTAATTTATTCCGTAAATTTGCCGCATCTAATTTTCCATATTGAATAAAGGAATCGGGTTTTAAAACAACGATATGTCCGCAGACTAATTTATCATTTAGTAATTGTTTGTTTTGAGAGTCATATTCTAAAATTTTTTGGCTCTCTGTAATAAGAATGATTTTTTCATTTTTATACAAACAATCCAATATAAAAAGATTCATCCATTCGGAATAATCAATATTCGTTTTATAAAAAAAAGCGATATGTCCGCTTTTCGGAAATCTATCGAGTTCCGTCTGTTTTTCTAAAAGATTGCCGGTCATATAAATTTTCCTCTCGACTATGACAAAAAATTATATTAGATAAAAAATATTTTGAACAAAAGTCAAAATGGCGTATCTAATATCCTTAAAAACATTATAAAATTAAAGCAATTAATAATAAAACAAATTGAAAAAAAAACAATTAAAAAATAATAATATAAAATAGAATATAAATTGCTTATGATTTTAATTGTTTGCATTTTTTTAAAAAAAATATAGTTTATAGAAGTTTGAATGTTCAAAACGAGGTGATAAAAATTGGAAATCAAAGAAATATCCGAGAAGATAAAAAAGGAAAGCGAGTTCGTTCAGGAGATTTTTCAGGAAATAGGAAAAGTGATAGTCGGTCAAAAATATATGCTTGAACGATTGTTTATAGGTTTTCTTGCAAACGGTCATGTTCTGCTTGAAGGAGTGCCTGGTCTTGCGAAAACATTAACCGTCAGTTGTTTTGCGGACGTTACTGACGCGGGGTTCAAGCGGATTCAGTTCACCCCTGATTTATTGCCTGCCGATTTGATAGGAACGGAAGTGTTCAATCCGCGTTCGGGCGAATTCACAATTAAAAAAGGACCTATATTCACGAATATAATTCTTGCTGACGAAATAAACAGGGCGCCTGCGAAAGTCCAGTCGGCTTTGCTTGAATGTATGCAGGAAAAACAAGTCAGCATAGGCGCTCAAACATTTAAGATAGAAGAGCCGTTTTTGGTTCTTGCGACTCAAAATCCTATTGAACAGGAAGGAACATATCCGCTGCCCGAAGCTCAAGTCGACAGATTTATGTTCAAACTAAAAGTCGTATATCCGGGAAAAGAAGAAGAAAAACAGATACTCGACAGAATGGCGTTAACCTCATACTCGAAAAAATTGAAAAAAATAATTTCTCCAAAAGATATTATGAGGGTAAGGGAATTAGTGAATGAAATTTATATCGACGATAAGATAAAAGACTATATTCTTGATATTATTTTTGCCACGCGCGAACCTGAAAAATACGGATTAGAGGATATCAAACCTCTTATTCAATACGGAGCTTCGCCGCGGGCGACCATAAATCTTACGATTGCCGCAAAAGCTTTTGCGTTTATTAACGGTCGCGGTTATGTTACTCCGCTTGATATTAAATCAATCGGATACGACGTTTTAAGACATAGAGTAATACCGTCTTACGAAGCCGAAGCCGAAGAAAAAACATCGGAAGATATTTTGAAAATAATTTTTGATAATATTAAAGTTCCATAAGCCGGGTAAGCCGAAAAAGCTATTTGTATTATCAAAAAAATTTTGCGAAAAAAAATATTTTTGATAATACAAAATTTACTATATATAACGTCTTTGAAAAGATGACAAAAAAATTTGTTTATTGACGTTATATTTAAACGCGACGGCTTATTATAATATGTAGATTAAATTATGCCGTTGAATCTAACGAGGTGATTATTTTGAAAAACGCCGTTGGAATAGCAGCCGTTTTGTTTTTGTTATTATCGCTTTCTTACGATGCGCGTTCTTTTTCCGCGTTTAATCAGGAAGCGGGATTTGTTTTGAATTCGGAATATTTTTCCGCCGATAATTATAAAGAGAAAAATTTTTCTTTATCGAACGGATTTGAATTGGGTAAATTCAAGTCGGCAAATTTTTCGGGAGGCGTTGAGTTTTCAGGAAAATGGTTTGGCGAAAGATTGAATTTGCCGGGGGTTTATCAGGTAAAACGGCTTAATTCGGCGGGCGCGTCTGCGAATATGAATATAAGCGACTTTACATTTACGACCGGAATAAGTTCTCTTTCTGATAAAATATTCAATTCAAACAGAGAAATATTATGGAATACCGGCGTTATTTACGATTATAACATAAATGAAAAAAAATCGTGGAAAATCGGAATAAACTATATTTCCAGAGGAAAATACAGGATTTTTCCCGTTATCGCGTATCAGTATATTGGAGAAAAATTTTTATTGATGTTTCCTTTATTTTGTCAATATAATATTTCCGATAAACTGTTTGCGAATTTGGGAGCCGAAGGAATGAACGGTTTGAGTTTTTCTATGAATTATAAACTTCAGGAAGATATGACGGTTTCCGCGTTCGTAAAAATGACCGGCGAAGAATATTTTATTTCAGGCAGAACCGAAACAGACGAATGGCTTTCTATTGAAAAAAAATCTTTGGGATTGAAGTTGTCGAAAAAAATTAATAACATAGATTACGGCGTATGCGCGGGTTATCTGTTTTCTTCAAAATATTTTTGCGAAGACGAAGACTCGAGATATTTCAGAAACGAAATATCTGATTCGATGTTTGGAGGATTTTCAATTTCCGGAAAGTTTTAATCCGGACTTTGCGCCGGAAAATCGTAAAACGTTCAATATATTATCAAGGGGAAACCGTGATACCAAAAGAAATATTAAAACAAGTAAGACAAATACAGATTAAGTCAAACCGTCTTGTCAACGATATTTTTGCCGGAGAATATCATTCCGCATTCAAAGGCAGAGGAATAGAATTCTCAGGAGTCCGCGAATATCAGGTCGGCGACGAAATCAGGTCCATAGACTGGAACGTTACGGCGAGAACCGGATTTCCGTTTGTAAAATATTATATTGAAGAGCGCGAATTGACCGTTATGCTGATGGTGGACGTGAGTTCTTCAGGAAAATTCGGTTCGATAGATAAATTAAAACGCGAGATAACGGCGGAACTTTGTTCTGCTCTTGCGTTTTCCGCGATTAACAATAAAGACAAGATAGGGCTAATACTTTTCAGCGACAGGATAGAAAAGTTTATTCCTCCGCAAAAAGGTAAAACCCACGCTTTGCGCATAATTAGAGAATTGTTGTTTTATAAACCCGAACGCGACGAGACTAATTTAAAAATCGCTCTCGAATATTTGAATATGATTTTAAAAAGAAAATCCGTGGCGTTTCTTGTGTCTGATTTTTTATGCGAAAATTTGTTTGAAAAAGAGCTTGCGCTGACGAATAAAAGACACGATTTAATCGCAATCAAAATCGTGGATCCGCGAGAAATAGAAATTCCGGACGTCGGTTTTATTCAGCTTGAAGACGCGGAGACCGGAGAAATTGTTTTTATCGATTCGGGATTTTCAAGTTTAAGAGAGAATTACAAAGATATGAACTCTGGCGAAACCGAAAAAATATCGAAACTTTTTAAATCTCTAAAAATTGATTTGGTGGAAATTCAAACGGATAAACCGTATATAAATAGTTTATTAAATTTTTTCAGGGCGAGAGGAAAAAGGTTATGATTGAAGAAAACAAAAGCGATAAGATTAGCGATTCCAAACTCGATTTTTCATTGCCGGGAGACAAACCGAAAAAACCTTTATTAAATTTTAACGCTATAGTTTTAATTTTGCTTACCGCGATTATAATTATTCAGATTGCGGCGTTGATAAATTTTAATAATTCGGATTTGGACGAAACCGCGAATTTTTCAGATAAGGATACCGCAATAAAATTTGAAAACAGAAATCTTCATAAGACTGCCGCTGAAATCTGGAAAAATTATCTGACGGCCAATAAACATTTGGATAAAACCGAAAAAGCTCGCGTCTATTTTAGAATAGGAAATCTTCTGATGAAAACCGGAGATTATGATAACGCCATAAAAAATTTTATATTTTCAGAATCTACGGAAGAGGTCGGCGAAATTAAAAACGACATTAATAAAAATATTATCGAATGTTTCAGAAAATCAGGAAACGCTTCCGGATTAACCGCGGAATTATCCGCGCGTTCGTCGTTAAATAAATCCGAAGCGGAAAACGATAATTCTGAAGTATTGGCGGAAATCGGCTCAATGAAAATAACTAAAAACGAGTTAAATAAAAAAATTGAAAATATGATTGAAATCCAGATAAAACAAATGTCGCAATATACCGGCGAAACCTTGAGTCCGGAAGAATTGTCAAAGAGAAAAGAACAATATCTTCAGAGGATAGACGCTCGGCAGAAAACGCAGATTCTTAACGAATGGGTTCAAAATGAAACCTTGTATCTTGAAGCGATAGAACGCGGACTGAATAATTCGCCGGATTTTGAAAAAGTTTTGGAAGAATTCAGAAAAAATTATTTAAGCAGACAGGTTGTTTCAGAGGAAAAAAACAGCATTAAATTATCCGAAGCGGATTATAAAGATTATTTTGAAGCGCATAAAAACGATTTTAAGCAGAACGAACGCGTAAAAGTTTTAATGATAAAATGCGCGGATAAATCAGCGGTTGAAAACGCTTTGAAAAAAATAAAATCAGGCGCCGATTTCAGCGAAACCGCAAAACAATTTTCAATCGACGATTCGGCAAAAAACGGCGGCAAACTCGATTACTGGATAGAAAAAAACAAAGATATTCCGGGAATCGGTTCGAACATAAATATTCAGAACTCGATTTTTTCCCAAAAACCAAATGAAAAACCCGCGAATTTTATCGAAGCAAACGGCGTTTTTTATTTGTTTAAGATTATTGAAAAAGAACCGGAACGTATGCCGAAATACGACGAAGCGAGAGACAGGGTTCAAACCGAGAAACGACAGAATAAAGAGCGGGAATTGTTTTCAGAATATTTTGAAAAACTTAAAACTAAGTATAAGGTCGTAATTCATTCGAATTATAAGTAAAACAATTATTTAATAAACTGAAAAGAAGTCGGGAAGTATGCTGAAAAAAATATTTTTTACAACTATAATATTCTTCGCGGTTGCGTTTATAATTTCTTGCGGAACCGGTAAAAAAAAGGCGAACAAAACAAAAGAAGGAGAAGAAGTTTTAACCGCCGTAAATTACAAGGGTCCGGTCGAGGTTACAGTCGAAGCAAGCAGAAGCGAAATCACATTGGCGGATTCCCTTGATTTTTATATAAAAGTCAAATGCGAAAACGGATATACGGCGCAGCTTCCCGATTATAACGAAAAATTATTCGGCGGATTTATAGTTCGCGACAGGATTACTTTGCCGAAAACATATCCGGACACTCAAACCGTTGTGATCTCCGAAAAATATATACTTGATCCGTTTTTATCCGGAAAATACGCGATTGCTCCTATGGAGATAAAATTTTCTTCGGACTCGGATACCAACGTCTATACGATAGAAACAAAATCGCTTGAAATAACGGTAAATTCGCTTGTCGACACAGCCGGTCAAATTCCTCAATTCAGAGATTCGACTTATACGGTGGAATTAAAACTCGATTACAAAAGAATCATAAGGAATATTGCGATTGCGGCTCTGGCATTAATTTTGGCAGGAGTTGGAATTTGGTATTATAGAAAACGCAAAGGCGCAGATAAGATTAAAATTATAAAATTTTCCGCTCACGAAATCGCATACGGCAGGATAAAAAAACTTATCGAAGAAAAACTTATCGAACAAAATCTTGTAAAAGAATTCTATTTCAGATTGTCTATGATTTTGCGCGAATATCTTGAAAACAGGTTCGGATTAAGAGCGCCCGAACAGACTACGGAAGAATTTTTAAACGATATGGTAAAAAATAATGTTTTCAATGATGTAGAAAATAAAATATTAAAGGATTTTCTCGAACATTCGGATCTGGTAAAATTTGCAAAGCATAAACCCGGTGAAAATGATATTCAGAAATCCTTTGATTTTGTAAAAGATTTTATCGAAAAAACTAAAGAAAAAAATAATTAGGGAGAAGCAGGGGTATTGCAGTAATATGAATCTGTTTGGTTTTATTCCGGAATTCAAAGACTCTTGGATTTTCTATCTGCTGATAGTTATAATACCGTATATTATATTTTTTTCGATTTCCAAAAAACGAAAGGGTTCGTTAAAATTTTCTTCGGTCAGGAAATTAAAAAAAATAAAACAGGGTTGGAGATACAGATTAAGACATATCCCCGCGGTTCTGAGAATAATAGCCGTTATTTTATTAATTTTCGCCGCGGCAAGACCGAGAAAAGGAATCACGGTTAAAACGCATTTAACTAAAGGCATAGCTATTCAAATGGTCATAGACAAATCCGGTTCTATGAAACAGCTTATGAATTTTAAAAATAAACAGATGACTCGTCTCGACGTGGTAAAAGAAGTGTTCGCTCAATTCGTTTCGGGAAAGCTCGCTTCCGGAAAACGCAGGCAGAACGATTTGATAGGTATAACTTCTTTTTCCGGCGCTGTCGAGTTTAACTGCCCATTAACTCTGGAGCATAGTAATTTTGATAATTTTCTTAAGTCGATAGAAGTGTATGATTACGAAAAATATTACAATGCGATGGGCGCTTCGATGTCTCAAGAAGAATTAAATCAATTCAGACAATACGCGCAAATATCCCAGATGACCGCGATAGGCGACGCTTTATATTATACTGCGTTGAAAATGATTGAAGCGGATAAATATTATAAAAACAATAAATCAAGCGATTATAAAATAAAAAGCAAGGTTATAATACTTTTAACCGACGGGCAGAACACATACGGAAATCTTCAGCCGGCCGCTGGCTCAGAACTTGCGGCGGCGAATGGAATTAAGGTCTATACGATTGGAATCGGAAGCAAACGCGGAGGGCAGTATATTGACGACCCCATTTTTGGAAGAATGTTTGTCGGAATGCAGGGCGACGAGGTGGACGCCGCGACGTTGAAGAATATTTCTTCTATGACCGGAGGCAAGTTTTATCTTGCCGAAGATGGCGAATCTCTTCAGAAAATTTATAAAGAAATTGATTCGCTTGAAAAAACCGAAATAGAAGACAGCGCTTATCTTGAATACAACGAATTATTTAGAAAATTTTTATTGCCGGGATTATTGGTTTTACTGCTGGAAATAATTTTATCAACTACTATATTCAGGAGAATACCTTAAAATTATGGGATTCATCGAAAGGTTTGAAAATATTTATTACGTATATTTTATATGGATTATTCCCGTTATTATTTTTTTATACTTTCTATATTTCAGGAAAAAAGACAGATTGCTGAAAATATTCGCGACTTCCGAAGCGTTAAAAAAAATATCGGTTGATTCAAGCAGAAAAAAACAAGCCGTAAAAGCGGTTCTCGTCATTCTTTCGTTTTTTTTTATAATTGCCGCTTTAATGAGACCGCAGGGAGATCCTGTTTCAGAAAATATAAAACAGGTTGGCAGAGATATAGTTTTTTTACTCGACGTTTCCGAGAGCATGAACGCGACGGATTTGAAACCTACAAGACTCGAACGCGCAAAAATAGCCATAACCGATCTTATTTTAAAACTTCAGGGAGACAGAGTGGGCTTGATAATTTTTTCGGGAAGCTCGTCGTTAAAATCGCCGCTGACCAATGATTACAGTTTTTTTATTAATATTTTAAAATCAATCTCAACCGGAGACATACCCGATCCGGGAACCAACATAGGCGATGCAATTAGAAAAGCAGAGGAAATGTTTAATGAAAAAGAAAAAAAATTCAAGGATATAATATTGATTACTGACGGAGAGGATCAAAATAGCTGGCCTGTTAAAGCCGCTGAAAGAGCGGCTACAAACGGCGGAATCAGGATTTTTACGGTTGGACTGGGCGACCCTGATATGGGCGCTTTGATTACCGCGAATAATCCCGAAGCCGAAGAAAAACAGCATCGTTCAAAACTTAACGCGGCTCTGCTTCAGGAAATTGCGCTGGCGCATCCCGAAGGAGCGTTTTTGCCTGTAAAAACGGGGAATTTTGATTTATCGAAGATTTATCTTGAAAAAATAGCTTCGGCTGAAAAACGAGAATTAAAGTCGGTTAAAACGCTCAAATGGAAAGATTTTTATCAGATACCGCTTGCTATTGCAATACTGCTCCTGTTGATAGAAACTTTTATTTCCGAAACTAAATCGAAAAAATGATGTTGAAAAAACAATAAAAAAAATTTTATAATTGAAAGTATTATGAAAAATAAAATATTTATATTGATATTTGTTTTTTTTATAGGGATTATTTTTGAAACCGGTTTAAACGCTAATCCTCGCAGTCTTGTGAGCGAGGGCAATAACTTGCTCAAAAATAAAAAATTTGAAGACGCGGAACAAAAATTTAAAAAAGCGGATTCTGAACTTCCCAATAAAGCTGAAATTCTTTTTAATCTCGGTTCGGTTTATTATTTGAAAAAAGATTATGATAAAGCAATCGAATATTTCAAAAAATCCGCGGTGCTCGCGGAAGATGAATTTGAAATCGAATCGCTTTTCAGAACGGCAAACAGTTTTTTTAAGAAAGCGGAAAATTTAATCGACGCCGACCTGCGCGAATCAATAGAAAATTTTAAAAAAGCTATTTCGTTTTATCAGGACGCATTAAAAAAAAACCCGGAACATAACGATTCAAAAATCAATATTCAGAGAGCGAGATTAATTTTAAAAAATTTATTTGATAAACTGAAAAAACAACAGGAAGAAGAAAAGAAAAATAAAGGGAAACAAGACCAGAATAAAAATCAACAAGACCAACGGGAACAAAAAAATAAAAACGGGGAAAAGAACAAAGATAAAAATAATCAGCAGGGGAACGACCAGAATAAACAGAATCAACAGAATAAACAAAATCAGGAGAATAGCCGCGCGGGACAACCTCAAAAAAAATTTGGAAAAGATAAAAAAATGACTCCTGAACAAGCCGCGGCGGAATTGAAAAAATTACAGCAAGACGATAAAAAAGATAAAAAGTATAAATTTATTGAAGGAGCCGGAAGAATCAGAGGCAACGAATGGTGGTAAGATTATTGATTCGGCTATCAGAGATAATCTTGCGGAAGAAGAATCAAAAAGGCAACGAATGGCGGTAAAAATTATATGAGCATAAAAATAAAAAAATGCGTTATTATTTTTTTTATAATGATTTTAAACGCGTCCGGCGGAATCAACGCCGCTGATATTCAGGCGAGAGTTTCAATTAATAAAAATGTGTTGTATATCGGCGATCAGGCGGGGATAACGCTTGAGATTAACGCTTCGACTGACGATAGACCGGCTCCGCCGCAGGTTGACGGTTTGAATATCATTTTTACAGGCGGACCGTCTCATTCTTCGATGCAGAACATTTCAATAATAAACGGAAAAATGGAAACGGTTTCCAAGACTACTACGACGTATTCTTATTCCGTTTCTGCGCATAAACCGGGGAATTACGATATTCCGGCATTTAACGTAAAAGCCGGCGGGAAACAGTATCAGACAAACAAGCTTGCTCTCGCCGTTTCCAAACCGCCGACTTCTGATGAAATGACAGTCGAACAATCTTTCAAAAGCAACAAGGCGTTTATTAATTCGCCTGTAGAATATATTGTAAAATGGTATCTTACAAAGAATGTCGGCGAATATAACATATCGGTTCCGGGATTATTGAATAAAAATATAATTTTGCGGGAATTGTCTAATCGGGATAAAGATAAAAAACAGAATATAACTGCTAATGGAAATCAGAATTTTTCCGGCTGGATAACAACCGAGAAAAAAAACGATATAAATTATACGGTAATTAATTTCGGAGCCGTTGTCTATCCCAAAGAACCCGGAATAATAAATTTTCCGCCTGTAAACATAAAAGCCAAAGTAGTTACAGGAAGCCGGATAGAAAAATACAGAGATTTTTTCGGTTATGTCCGGCAGCGAGAGATTCCTGAAATAAAAGAATTATACGCCACGTCAAATATGTTAAATTTAACCGCGTCGAATTTGCCGGCTCTCGGCAAGTTCGGAAAACAGAACAATCTCGTAGGCAAATACAATATTTCAACAAAAACCGATATTCAAAAATTAAACGTAGGCGATCCGATGATATTGACTGTCATCATAAAAGGAACCGGTTTAATGGATTCCGTAGAATTTCCCGATATGGAGTCTAATAAGGAAATAGCTGAAAATTTCGATATCGGAAAAGACGCGACTTCAGGCGAAATTAAAACAGACGGGTCAAAAGAATTTTCAGTTACCATAAGACCGAAATCGGATAAAGTAAAAGAATTTCCAAGCGTTGAATTAATTTATTTTAATCCCAATACGGGAAAATATGAAAAATCTTTCAGCAAACCTATCGCGCTTACAGTGAAGCCTACGGTTCAAGTAACCGGAAAAGATCTTGTAACAAACCAAAAACCTGCTCAAGGATTCAATTTGCCTTTGTTTAATAATGAAAAAGAAAAGAATAATTTAATCGAATCGTCGTCGGGAATAACAGCAAACTATTCGGACGACCGGTTTGCATTGAATAACGGATTGAAGAATAAGGGCTATATGAATTTGTTTTTCGCGTTGATACCTGCCGCGTGCTATTTCATTATTTATTTCATAATGTCTTATGTGAATAAGCTTAAAACCGATACGGGATTCGCCCGTAAAAAATTCGCCGACTCAAGATTTAAGTCCAATTTGTCAAAACTTGAAAAATTGATGAAATCAGGCGAAAACAAGGATTTTTATGAACTTGCGGCAAAAACAACTGCGGAATATATCGGCGATAACTTTAATTTGCCAAAAGGAGAATTCACTTTAAACGATATTGTAACTTTAAAAAATTCCGGCGAATTGACCGGTCAGGTCTACGAATTATGCGCTGATATTCTTGAAAAGTGCGACGAAGCGAGATTTTCAACGGCAGGCAGAACCGAAAGCGAAAAAAAAATAATACTTGAAAAATTAAAAAAAATATCTTTTGATATAAAAGGAAAATAGAGTATGGCGAGACAAAGATTTTTTTATATTTTTATTATATGCGTCTGTTTGGAAGTTTTAACGCATATGCCGGGGTTGTGTTCAAACAAAGATAATCAGGCGGTTTTGAAATTGCGCGATGAAGCCGAGATATTTTTTAAACAGGGAATTGAAACTAAGAATTCAGAATCCGCCAACGCGTTTTTTTCATCCGCTAAAGATAAGTATTCTGAAATTTCCGCGGCGCAAAATAACTCGAACGGTTACGTTATCTTTAATATTGGCAATTGTTATTATATGATGAAACAATACGGCGCCGCGTTATTATATTATAGAAAAGCCGAAAGATTTATTCCCAACGACAAAAACCTTAAATCAAACATATCAGCCACAATAAAAAATCTCGACGATTCAATAGCTAAACCTCAAATCAATAAAGTTCTTGAAATTATTTTTTTCTGGCATTATTTATATGATTTGAATTTGCGCATAACGGTTTTTCTTATCGCAATATCGGTTTTTTTTGCGGCGATTACCGCCCGGATATTTCGGCGTTTTCATTTTCTGAATTGGATTAAAACCGCGTCCGCCATAGTTTGTTTATGCGTATTCGGCTCAATAGCGTATCAGTATTATTTGGACAAACATAATGTTAGAGGAGTTATCACGGCGGAAACGGTTATAGGCAGAAAAGGAAATTCCGAAAGCTATGAACCGAGTTTTAATCAGCCGCTTAACGAAGGCGTCGAATTCAAATTGATTCAGGAAAAAGGAGAATGGTTTAATATAAAACTCGATAACGGGTCTGAATGCTGGATAGAAAAAAACGCCGCCGGAATAATATAGAGCCGAGCCGGATTTCATTATCTTATAAATAAATTTCTTGCATTTACAATAAGAATATTTTTAGAGGGGCTTTGAAACCCGTATAAGTTTCAGTGTTTTAGCTCGATTTTTAAATATTCAACTTTTAAAAAGTTAAATGATTATTTCAAAGACTTTATTAAATCTCTTAGCTCGGCAGCGTATTCAAAATCAAGGTTTTGCGAAGCTTTTAGCATTTCTTCATAAAGTTCAGTTATGATTTCGGCATTTGAAGAATCGGGTTTCAAATTGAATTTTTCAGCATATTTTATTTTTATTCCGGTTTTATCGTCATGCTGCAGAAGTTTTGAATCGGCAAATATATTACGTTTAATACTTTCAGGGGTTATATTATTTTTTTTATTATACTCCAATTGTTTTTTTCTGCGGCGGGTTGTTTCAGAAACCGCTTTTTCAATGGATTTGGTTATTTTATCCGCATACATAATAACTCTTCCATTGATATTTCGCGAAGCCCTGCCGGCAACCTGAATCAGAGAACGTTCGCTTCTTAAAAAACCTTCCTTGTCCGCGTCAAGAATCGCCACAAGCGAAACCTCGGGCAAATCAAGCCCTTCTCTAAGCAGATTTATGCCGACAAGAACGTCGAACTCTCCTTTTCTCAAAGAATGAAGAATTTTTATTCTATCAAGCGTTTCAATTTTCGAATGAAGATATTGAACCCGAATATTTAATTTCTTTAGGTATTCGGTTAATTGTTCGGACATTTTTATAGTCAGCGTAGTTACTAAAACCCGTTCGTTGTTTTTTACCGTATTATTGATTTCTTCAATAATATCGTCAATCTGATATTTGGACGGTTTTATGATGATTTCAGGATCGACAAGTCCCGTAGGTCTTATAATTTGTTCAACAATAACCTGAGACCTTTCAAGTTCGTAATCCGCAGGAGTGGCTGATACGTATAAAACGTTATCTGTTTTTTTGACAAACTCGTCAAATTTAAGAGGACGGTTGTCAAGCGCGGACGGAAGTCTGAATCCAAAATCCACAAGCGTTTTTTTTCTGGAATAATCGCCGTTAAACATTCCTCTCAATTGAGGTACTGTCGCGTGGGATTCGTCTATTATAGTTAAAAAATCCTTAGGAAAATAATCGAATAAAGTGTAAGGCGTTGAACCCGCCTCTCTGCCGGAAAGATGTCTCGAATAGTTTTCTATTCCGCTGCAGTAATTCATTTCTTTAAGCATTTCCAAATCATACTCGGTTCTCTGCCGCAGTCGTTGAGCTTCAAGAATTCGGTTATGTTTATAAAAATAATCGAGCCGTTCTTTTAATTCTTCTCTTATTGTTTCCACGGCTATTTCAAGTTTTTCCGGAGTGGTCATAAAATGTTTTGCTGGAAAAATAAATTCTTCGTCTAAAATTTTTTCGACTTGTTTAGTAACCGGATTTACTGCTTCGATTTTTTCTATCGTGTCGCCCCAAAAATGAATTCTTACGCAGGATTTCGCATACGCAAGATATATTTCAATCGTATCGCCGATAACTCTGAACGTTCCTCTGTCCGCAGACAAATCATTTCTGGAATATTGCATATTGACTAACCGGATAAGCATTTTTTTTCTATCGATTTCCTCGTTTATTTTCAGATGCAAAACATAATGTTCATAATCAATCGGCGAACCCAATCCGTATATGCAGGAAACGGACGCAATTATGATGGTATCTTTTCTTGATAACAACGAGGAAGTTGCGGCGAGCCGCATTCTGTCGATTTCTTCGTTTATATCAGAATCCTTTTCAATAAAAGTATCGGTCGATGGAATATAGGCTTCGGGTTGGTAGTAATCGTAAAAAGAAACAAAATACTCCACAGCGTTATGCGGAAAAAATTGTTTGAACTCGTCGTATAATTGAGCGGCAAGAGTTTTATTATGCGATATTACAATGGTCGGTTTATTTATTTTCGCTATTATATTCGCCATTGAGAATGTTTTCCCGCTTCCGGTTACTCCAAGCAGAACATTCTCCTTATTTCCTGAAATAATACTTTGAGAAATTTTTTCAATCGCTTTAGGCTGGTCGCCTGCCGGTTTATATTCTGAAACGAGTTTAAACATATAATTAAAAATACATCATTATCCGCGTAAGAAAAAAATTGGCTATCAATATTACCATAAATGAAACCACGACCGTTGTCGTGGTCGATTTCCCGACTTCTTCGGAACCGCCGGTCGTTTTAATTCCGAAATAACAGCTTATTAAAGCGATTAGAACGCCGAACACGATTGCTTTTAGCAGGTTCGTTATAATATCGATATTTTCAACAAAACTTACAAACGATTCCAAAAAATTTTCAAAAGAAACATTATAATACACATTTGAAATAAAAGCCCCTCCGAGAAAACCCACAAAATCCGTATATATTACGAGAATCAGAGTCGAAAGCGCGCATCCGATAAATCTCGGCATAATAAGATAATTATTTACATCGATTCCCATAATGTGGATAGCGTCGATTTCTTCCGAGACTTTCATTGAAGCTAATTCGGCGGTTATAGACGAACCGACTTTTCCCGCTATCAGAACCGCAGCTTGAACCGGAGCAAGTTCTTTTAAAAGAGATAATCCCACTATGGCGCCGAGGAGATTCGTAAGATTGAATTTGCTCAATTGATATCCGGTCTGCAAAGCCAGAACCAATCCGATAAAAAAAGACATTACAACCGTTATGAGAGTCGATTCAACGCCCATTCGGACAATATTATTTATTATCAGCGGTCTTCTGTTTTTAAAATTATACATCGCCCGAGCAATGTCTTTAAACATTATGACTATATCGCCTAAAATGTAAACGAATCCGTATATTTTTTTCTTGCCTGATTTTTTATCGCGTGAACTCATACGGTCAGCCATTTTAAAATATAAAAAATATTAATCAAGAAGTTTTTTTTACCCAAAAATTTCAGGGTCGAGTTCACGAAAATAGAAAAAGCCAATCTTGAACAATAAACAACAAAAATAATATAAAACAAAAAAATCTCTGTAAATCTGTTAAATCTGTAATCAATCAGCGTTAAAAAACATCTTAACACAGATGTAAACAGATTAAACTGATTTAACGGATGCGCGGTTATTTGATATTTTTAATTCAAAATTCATAATTACAGTAAAACTATTTTTGTCTCGACGTCTTTACTTCCATTGCATAAACCGGAAAAGTTTCCGCTTATCAAAAATATTCTTGATGAGAAAGCAAGAATATTTTTGATAAGAAACTAATAAATTGTTAAATTACCCATTAAGAAATTTTATTGCGCATTTAAAAGAAGTTGCAAGAAATTCAGACAACCCGAAGTCAGGGGAACGAATCTGATACCATATTGAAAAAAAG
>DAINAU010000001.1:0-95463 GCA_036733285.1 bacterium | reverse complement strand
AACAGTTAGAGTTGCCTTGGGATTTGTAAATTTTTTTTGGACAGCAGTGATATTTTATCGCTTCTTCATATCTAAAAGACCATCTTTTTCCATAATATAAATTACAAACAAATCTATAGATTAATGGATGCTGATAAAGTAATCCGTTCATTTAGAATTCGAGATTGCGTAACGCTTTTAAAATTTTAAAAGAGTATAATATATTTTCAATAAGAAGTATACAACCGTCGTAAGTGTTGATTTTAGTTACGCCTTCGGTGCGAAATATATATTTAGCTTGAATTTCAGTAATTGGAATATTCAATTTTTTTGCAAAAGTAAATATCGGCACGCCGTATAAAATTTTTTCAAAAGGAAATATATTTACTCTCTTCATTTTTTCCAGCAAAAAAATCAACGTATCTTTTTTAACGGCAAGGTAGCCGTTTGTGTGATCATTAATTCCGAGCCGGAATAATAATTTCAGCCATTTGTTTAAAATAGTTGTTCCCACAAATCTATACCATTTTGTGTGAAAATCAAGATTAGTTAAATATCTTGAACCTGAAACGACTTTACCTTGTTTTGCTTCATTATACATATCCATTAAAACATCGGGATTATGCGAAAAATCGGCGTCCATCGTTATTACAACATCGCCGGATGCTTTAGAAATTCCCGTATAATACGCCGAACCGATTCCAAGTTTTTCAGTCCGCTCAATCAAAACTATATTATCAAATTTTTTCATTTTTTCTTTAATTAATCCGGCAGTTCCGTCCGGACTGTTGTCGTCCACGATAATTATTTCGCCATTTAAATTATTTTGTTTCAAAATAATATTTATCGCATCTATTAAGCGACCAATATTTCCGATTTCATTATATGTAATAGTTACTACCGACAATTCAATTTTTTGCATATTCAATACCTTTTTTTATAGTTTTAACAATATACCCCAATTCAATTTTAGTCAAACACGGAGAACAGCTTACATAAAATCCGGTTTTAAAAAGCAGCATTGCATTTTTGTGATTCGCATTATAATCGGGATATATTTTTTTGAAATATTTTTGAGTGTTCATCGGTTGAAACAGATTTCTTGTTTCAATCCCGTTATCATTCAAATATTTAATTACTATATCCGCAATTTTTTTGTTTTTTAATTTTATCGGAAAAGAAAAATAAACATTATATATTTTAGAATTGTTAATCGGTAAAACTATATCATTGACTTCTTGTAATTCATTTATCAGATACTCGGCATTTTTTCTGCGTTTAGATATAAATTCATCGATTCTATCCATTTGCGCCGAGCCGATAGCAGCCAATAAATTTGAAATTTTATAATTATTTCCAAGCATTGAACTTACAAACGGAGCAATTTGTCCTTGATTTCTTAAGGTTTTTAAATTACCGGCGAGCTTTTTATTATCGGTAATAATCGCTCCGCCTTCGCCGGAAGTGATAATTTTATTTGAATAAAAAGAAAAAACGGCAAGTTCTCCGAAAGTCCCGAGTAATTTACCGTCATATTTAGCGCCCATAGACTGAGAACAATCCTCAATTATTTTGATTTTATTTTTGCGGGTAAAATTTAATATTTCACAGTAATTCGGAGAGCCGCCGTATAACGGAGTAATTATTGCAGTTTTTATATTTTTGTTAATACAAATATTTTTAAAATCTGCGGTATCCATTTGAAAAGTTTTCATATCCGCGTCGCAAAAAATAGGATTATTAAATGAATGTATTATTGAATTTGCCGAAGAAACGCAAGACGAACTAATATTTAAAATATTTTGTTTGTTAATTTCTAAACTTCTTATAGCCATTTCAAGCGCAAAACTTCCGTTTGCAACGCAAATGCAATATTTTTTTGAAAAATATTTTGCGATTTTATTTTCGAATTCTTTAATATAAGAACCTTTGGCTATCCAGCCGGAATCAAAAGCATTAAGAAGCATACCGCGCTCTTTTTTGGATAATGACGGTTGGGCGACGGGAATAAACATTTATTTGATCCTTTTATTAGAAAAAAACAATTTTATATTCTGGCAAATATATTCTATTTCATTATCAGTAAGATTATAAGAAGTCGGCAAATTGAGCCCTTGATTAGATAATAAGAGCGCGTTTGAATTTTTATTATTTGATTTATAAGGCGGTAATTGAGTCATTGGAATAAAAAAAGGTCTGGTATCAACGCCTTTGGTTTCCAAATATTTCATTAAATTATCTCTGTTTTTTTGGTTGTTGGATTTAATCAATACCGAATACAGCCAGCAAACTTTTTTTCTGTCGGCAAAAGTGTTTTGCAACTCGATTTCTTTAATATTGCATAAATATTTATTATACTCATTTTCAATATGACGTTTTTTATCTAATATTTTTTGGATATTTTCTAATTGCGCCAAACCTATCGCCGCCTGCAGATTTGTCATTCTGTAATTATAACCTATTTCAGTATGATAGTATCTTTTGGTTTTGGACATAGCATGATCGCGAAGATGCCGTAATTCAAAAAATAAGCGCTTATTATTTGTGACAATCATTCCGCCTTCGCCCGTAGTAATAATTTTATTGCCGTAAAAACTGTATGTGCCGCCAATACCAAAGGAACCGACCTTTTTATTAAGAAACTCGGCGCCGTGCGCTTCGGCGCAATCTTCAATCAAATAAATTTTGTTTTGTCTGCAAATACGCATAATATTTTTCATATCGCACGGTTGGCCGTATAAATGAACGCAGATTACGGCTTTAGTTTTTTTTGTGATTTTCTTAATAATATTATCGGGACTTATATTCCAAGAATTACATTCGGAATCGACAAAAACCGGAGTTGCGCCCGTATAAGAAACGCTGTTTGCCGTGGCAATAAACGTCAAATCAGGAATTATTACCTCGTCGCCTTCAGAAATATTTAACGCTTTCAATAATAAATGAATAGCAACTGTGCCGTTTGAAACAGCCACGGCGTATTTAGTCCCGATATACTTGGCAAAGGTTTCTTCAAATTTATCAATATACGAGCCAAGAGATGAAATCCAGCCGGACTCTAAACAATCCATTAAATACTTTTTTTCGTTGCCTAAAAATACGGGCGTAGCAACGCTGATTTTATTTTTCATATAATAATTATTAAAATTTGAATTTTAAAATAATATTAATACAACAACTAAAAAAAATCAATTGAATAAAAAAACGATTAAGAAATCGTGAAACGATTTTCGAATATTATAATTAAACCGAATTTCCAGAAAAGGATTATGAGCAAATTATACGGTTATCCTTTTCCGATGAAATTCGGCTTAGGTAATGCCTCAGTTATGGTTGGAAAATTATTTGGGCAATAAATCGCAAGGATTAATTTCCGGATTATCAACAATTTTGTCTAATACATTTTTAAAACAATCGGATAGAGATTCTTTTTAATCCAACCGTTTATTAGCTGTTTCAAGAAAAGTCATTATAGTAGAGCTGGCTTTGGCTCCGGCGGCAGATTGTGACCCGAAACTTACTTTTCTTGCTATAACAGAAGGTCGGATTTCACGCTCCGATTTATTGTTATCTGCCGGAACATCTCTGTCTTTTGCCCAATGATAAAGACGATGTTCATTTTCTTTAAAGATAGTTTGAATATTTTTATTCCCAAATGTTTTGAAGGCGATTCAATAATCTCAATAATTTTATTTTTTATATTTTCTGCTTTTGAATAAAATAGTTTATTGGAAATTTTTTCATTTCGTAATTTTATAGCGGAACATAATAAAGGATGAAGAACTGAAACAAAATTTTGAACTTCAATTTCTTCTGAAAATTCCATGTCAAGGTCTTCAACCGTTCTATCTAAATGGCTGTGGCAATATTGAATGGCGCAATTTATTTTATTATAACCCGCATACCTGTCTACAACCAAAAAAACCTCTAACTTTTCCTCTCCTAAAATTTTTCGCGGTATTTCTGCGGACCGTGTATTGGCAAATTCAAATATTGTTGTTTTGCCGCTGCAAAATATCCATGCGTATCCTGTTATTATGACCTTTTTAGAAACTGCCGATAGGCGATTGAACAAAAAAATTTTATTATCTGAATGGCTCAAAAAAACTTTAGATAAAATTGTTGAAAGTCCCGGCTCAAATCTATGTGATTTTTTAACTACGCGAATATTCTTTATTCATTTTTTGTTTTCCGCCCATAACCGAGGCATCACAAAAAATAATAAAAAAAACTTGAATTTATTTTTTTATTTATTATAGTCGTTATCTTTTGAGGAAATAAAGATTATGAAAAAAATAAAGAATATAGCGATTATAGCTCACGTAGATCACGGAAAAACCACGCTTGTGGACGCGGCGCTCCAGCAGACCGGAGCTTTTAGAAAAAATCAAAAAGTCGAAGAACGGATTATGGATTCCAACGATTTGGAACGCGAAAGAGGAATAACCATATTTTCAAAAAACGCTTCGATATATTATAAAGATTATAAAATTAATATAGTCGACACTCCGGGACATTCTGATTTTGGCGGAGAGGTTCAGCGGATAATCAAAATGGTGGATTCGGCGTTATTATTAGTCGACGCGTTTGAGGGAGTAATGCCGCAAACCAAATATGTGTTAAAAAAATCTCTCGAATGCGGATTAAAACCAATTGTCGTAATCAATAAAATCGACAGGGCAAATTGCAGACCGGACGAAGTTTTGAATATGATTTTTGATTTGTTTGTTGAATTGAACGCCACCGAAGATCAACTTGATTTTCCCGTGGTGTATGCGTCTTCCAAAAGCGGAATAGCCAAATATGAACTTGATGATTCTTCAAATGATTTTGAACCTCTTTTTGAAACGATAATTAAATACGTTCCAGAACCCGAAGGCGATTCTTCGAAACCGTTTCAGTTTTTAACGTCGGCTATTTCTTATGATAATTATCTTGGAAAACTCGGTTCGGGTAAAATTCATAACGGAACTGTTAAAACCGGAGACGAAGTTTGTCTGTTGAAAAGAGACGGCGGCGTTAAAAATTATAAAATAACAAAATTGTTTTCATACGAAGGTTTAAAAAAAAATGAAATCAAAGAAGCGGAAGCCGGAGAAATTGTTACGATTGCGGGAATCGATGATATAGACGTCGGCGAAACTGTTGCCGATAAGAGTAATCCGATACCGCTTCCAAGCATTGAAATTGACGAGCCTACGATTTCAATGAATTTTATGGTAAATAATTCTCCGTTTTCAGGGCGCGAGGGAAAATACGTTACGTCGCGAAATATCGGAGAAAGATTGAAAAAAGAACTTCAATCGAATGTGAGTCTCGTAATAGAGGAAGGAGAAACCGCCGAATCGTTTATCGTTAAAGGAAGGGGCGAACTCCAGCTTTCGATACTTATTGAAAACATGAGAAGAGAAGGATATGAATTTCAGGTTTCAAAACCGAAAGTAATAATCAAGGATATAGACGGAATAAAATCCGAACCTATGGAGAATGTAATAATCGACGTTGAAGAAAAATATGTCGGCGCAGTTATCGAAAAACTTGGAATAAGAAAAGGCGAATTGTTGAATATGGTTCAGGGCGGCGACGGATACACGCGTCTGGAATTTATAGCTCCAAGCCGCGGGCTGATTGGATTCCGCAACGAGTTTATGACCGATACCAGAGGGACCGGAATTATGAATCATAGTTTTTATAAATATGATTCATATAAAGGAGAAATATTAAGGAGAAACAGAGGGGTTTTAATCGCGCACGAAACCGGAGTTTCCGTCACATACGCGCTTGATATGTTTCAGGATAGGGGAAAATTTTTTATCGACCCGGGCGTCGACGTTTATCAGGGTATGGTAATCGGCGAGCATAATAGAGAAAACGATATTGTGATAAACATCTGTAAAACAAAAAAATTAAGCAATATGAGGGCTTCCGGCAGCGACGAAGCCGCAAAAATTTCGCCTGCGGTCAAGTTCAGTCTTGAGCAAGCGCTTGAATATATCGAAGACGACGAGTTGCTTGAAATCACTCCTTTAAATATTAGAATGCGAAAAAAATTGTTGAATGAAACCGACAGGAAAATTTACGCGAAAAAACAGAATACGATTTTAGAAAAACTCGCGTCATAAAGTTTTTTGTTACAGATCCTCCAAAATTTACTGAACCCGAAAACTGCATAAGGATTTTGAAAAATTGTTCAGACAGCATAGAATACTTGTTTCAGACAATTTTTCAAAATCTTAAAAACATATAATTTACGGCTAAAGCCGTAAATTTAAAAAGTTTTCGGGTTTTTAGAAGTTTTAACATAAATTGCGATTTTATATCTAAATCGCAATAATACATCTATGTTTTAGAAAAGGGCGGTTTCAAAGAAACCGCTTAAGCGATTCCAATTGGAATCGCTACTTCACTTAACGTTTAATGAGCTATCCGGACTGAATAACATCTGTTTTTCAATCGTTTTAGAGGCGTTATTATATCGGATGGATTGCAGCGGCAAATCGTCAAATAAAAAAAATAAATTTTTTCGGCTCGCCCTCGACTGTAAGGTAAAATAAAATCTTATCAATTTTTTGATTAGGAAAATATTCTGAGATTTTTGTCGAGCCGTCGAACAATTCAAAATAAAAATCGTCAGCGTTTTTTACGCTGATTTTTTTTGAAAAAAAAATCTCGTCGTTTGAAAATTCGGAGCTTTTGATAAAAATTTCTTTAACAAGATTATATTTGAAATTTTTTTCATTGGCGATTTTTTTATATTTAACGGAGATAACCGGAGCCGGAATGTTTTTATAAGGGTTATGACAGATTAACTCAATTGTAAAATTGCCGGATATATTGTCGAATTTGAATTTATTATTATTGGTCAATGATTTAAGTTCGAGGTCGAAATTCAAATAGAAATCCGATATTGATTTTGAAACCGCGATTGTTTTAACGGATTTATTCATTGCGCTTCCGTGAAACAACATAGAAGAAGCTATTATGGTCATTATAATTCCCATAATGGCGCATCCTATTAGTATTTCTACGAGAGTAAAACCCCGGGTTTTAGGTTTGGCGTATGCGTAATGATTATTTTCGGCGTTTCGAAATTTTAATTTCATATACATCCGAACCGCGTCTAATTATTTTTAATTTCTGAATTTTCCAAATCATACCAGTTTATTTTTCTCGATAAATACATTACGGCGGAAATTATTATTAGAAGACCCAAACTGCCCAATAATAGAGCGTAGTCTTCGAGTTGAAGGACGGTAAATATGAAACCGTAGAGTATTAAAAGAATTCCGAATAAAAAGAAAGTCAGTTTGTTTTGTTTAAAAATAGTTCTTGCATAACCTGTTATAACCGCGATTATAGTCAGGCTCGAAATGAAATAAGTCAAATTAAAATTAATATGTTCCGATATTGACAGAAGCAGAGTGAAAAAAATGCATAAAGCCAACCCCGCAAGAATATATTGAATCGGGTGGATTCGTTTTTTATTTAAAATTTCGACAAAGAAGAACATCAAGAAAGTCAATGATATAAACATAGAGGCGTATTTTATAGATCTCATAGTTTTCGAGTAGTGATCGACAGGAATAAGCAGTTTAGTTCCGAATTCCGATTCTGAAACGTTAAAAGTATTATTCAGCCATTTTTGCGGATAATTGCGGTTCAAATGGAGTATTTTCCATTCGGCGTCAAATCCGTTTTCGCCGATATTTCTTTTATCGGGAAGATAAGCTCCGTCAAAACTTGGAGAGTTCCAGTTTGAATTCATTTTTACCGTAGTTTCTTTGCCTAAAGGGGCGCAATAGATTTTTTGGCTTCCGTTCAATTCGATATTTACAGAAAAATCATAGATTAATTTTTTATTTTTAACCGGAAATTTAGCGCTTATTCCTGAAGCTAAAACGTCGTTAGTTTCAATGCCGGGATTAAATGAAAGAGTGTCGCCGTTCCAACTCATATTTACATAATTTTTTATGCCGCGCATATCGGAAACGCCTATGGAAATAAAAGCGTCGTTCCATAAAATGTCTTTGTCGCTGACTTCCCATTCCGAGAAATCGGGGTTATTGAATTTTCCAGAAAGATTAATCTCCGATTTATATACGGCGGCTTCGAAAATTCCGCGATATCGTATTTCGGGTTTTATCAATACGTCGGTATTGAGAATTTCCGGCAGAAAATGCGCGTATTTTATTTGCGCTACGTTTTTTTCTTCTTTGCCCTCTTTAATTTTATAGAAGGATTTATATGGGATTGACAAAATCGGTCCGGCTATAGTTTGTTCGTTTCCCCATTTTGAGCAGACTTCCGAAATAGCTTCGGAACGTCTGTATTCGCGTTCGCGTATTATTGATTCTATCATAGAAACCGGAATAAGCATAATTAAAAACAGAATGCCGATGACAATGAGTTTAATCGTAATAGAATTTTTTATTTTAAGATTTAGTTTGTCGAAAAATGAAAGTTTTTCCATAATTCCCGCCTCTTTAAAATTTTATTTCAACGGACGTATGTCCGAATACCTGCCGCCGGTTAGTTTTAATTTTTATGTCGCAGGGATTGCACAAACCGTAATCGCCGCAGATATGTTCGTTAAAATCGCCCGTATAATTTTCGTCGAGTATGTTGCCGGATTTAGAAGAATTGGAATATAAATGATAATGACATTTATATATGTCTCCGGCCGGATTAATTAGAAGTTCGGAGGGTTTACAGGAAACCCGAATATTTTTTTTCCCTGTTACCGCGTCGGGATATTTATATAGACCGTATAATTTTCCATTGTAATAACCGAGGAACTCTTTAAATCTGAAATCAATATTTAAATCCTCGCATTTTTTTTTGAATTCTAAATTTTGCGTTTCGTAGACCGGCAGATTTATTCCGTATATTCCGGTTTTAAATCCGTTTTTTTGTAAGAATATAATCTTATCGATAAGTTCCGCGGGATTAGAATGGTCCGGATGATAGCTGATTCTAACCGGAGCGTAAGGCGCGGACCTTGATAACTTTTCGGGTTTGATTTTTTTCGAGAATTCTTTAACGTCAAAAGAGAGATTCGTTAAAATATCTATTTTCAATTCGGGTTTGATATTGTTAATAATATAATAAAAATCAGGATGCAGCGAAGGCTCGCCTCCTTGAAGCGAAACCGGCAAATCCGGTCTTGATACGATTCGATTCAATCCGCCGACGAATTCTTTTCCGGTAAGATATTTTGATTTTGGAGCGGAATTAAATCTGTTTATGCAATAATCGCAATTCATATTGCAGGAAAAAGTAAGAAATGCGCCAATGTAATTGACGTTATCTGGAATTATAATTTTATTTTTCATTTTTTTCGGCGAATAATAATAATACTGTTATCGCCGGAATAAAAAAATTATTTATAAAGCGAATCGGGAATAAAATAATTCGCGTCTTTAGCCGCGGTAACATTGACTCCTATTTTTTTGGGAAGCGCAATATCGTTTTCAAACGGCATATTAGACGGGTTTTCGCCTTTCATAATTCTAATTACCATTTCGGCGAATTTTTTTCCCATTTCATTTCTATCAGTGGAATAAACGATGCTGGCGCCTATTTTCTGCATATTATGAACGACTGAAAGCACAGGCTTTTTCTGGCGTTTGGCTATATCGAACATCGCGGGAAACGTTACGTCCTGAGAAGGGTCCATTAAATGAATCATACTGTCAACGTCTTTTGCTATAAGAGAAGCGGCGGCGTTTGATATTTCAAGCTGCGACGAATATCCTTCGGCTGCAATCTCGATATTTCTCGATGCGGCGGCTTTAATCAATTCCTCTTTTCGTAAAACTGAATCATCGTCTCCAATCATAAAAAGAGTTCCGGCTTTTTTTATTTTAGGCTCGCATTTCAGCGCCGCGTCAAGGAGCAAGTCGACCGGCGGAATAATATAAAAACCGGTTAAATTTGGGATATGATTGCTGTCGGATTGTCCCGCTCCCATAATAAACGGATTCTGTAGAAGCGTGAATATTTTGGGGATGTTCGGAGCCCTGTTTATTGCGGCGTATAAACTTTGCGCCTGAAACGTTATTAATAAATCAACCTTATCGGTAACCGCGGCGTTAACAAGAAGCGTTAAATTTGAAATGTCCGATTGAGCGGACCTGCTTCTTATTTCATAATCTCTTCCTTCTTTAAAACCGTTTTCTCTAAACGCTTCATAAAGGTTGGATTCGAAGGTTTGAGTATAAGAATTATCAAGATATTTTATTAAATCAATATTCCATTTTTTTCCGGTTATAGGTTCTCCCAAATTATTCTTCGAGCAATTTGTAAAAAATAACATTAAAAATACGTTAATAATAACAAGGCTTTTTTTCATAAATGCGAACGCTTCCTTTTTCAATAAAATATTCTTGATTTTATATTTCAAAATCAACTTTAAATTATTTTTATAAAATAAATAATAGAAAAGTCAACAATAAATAATAAAAAGTTTAATCCAATAACGTTTTTTAGGGTTAAACCCATGTTATAATCAATTCTTTAATAACCGGCAAATGAGCCGCTTTCCATAATCATAAAATTCAAACATTTTCGGTTTGTTTAATAAAACTACCCGAACTTAAATGTTGACTCGATAAGAGATATTTCAAAATCAGTTTAGCTACGTCTAATCAAAAATATTTTTGATTAGAAGAATAGCTTTTTTTGTTTAGCCGGCTTAAGATTTTGCTTGCAAAATTTGAAACAACTTATTAGAATTGCGATTTATAAATGCAAATCTATTGATAAATTGAAATAAGCGTCAATAAAAAATGCTTTTGTAATAATTTTAATTTGGAGAGTGTTGAATTTAAAATGACTGAATTAGAGCATGGAAAAAGTTACGAACCCAAATCCATTGAGAATAAATGGTATGAAATATGGGAAAAAAACGATTATTTCAAAGCTGAAAATAATCCCGATAAAAAACATTTTTGCATAGTTATTCCGCCGCCGAATGTTACGGGGCAACTGCATATCGGCCATGCTTTTAATAATACAATACAGGATATTTTAACGAGGTTCAAGCGTATGCAGGGATATGACGCGTTGTGGCTGCCCGGCACTGATCACGCAGGAATCGCTACTCAGAACGTTGTTGAGAAAACGCTGTTGAAACAGAAATTGAGCAGACATGATTTAGGCAGAGAAAAATTTATTGAAAAAGTATGGGAATGGAAAAACGAATACGGCAGTCGTATTATTCAGCAGTTGAAAAAACTTGGAGCGTCGTGCGATTGGTCGCGGCTTCGTTTCACAATGGACGATGGTTTATCCGACGCGGTTAAAGAAGTATTTATCAGATTATACGATGAAAAATTAATTTATCGCGGGAATTATATTGTGAATTGGTGTCCGCGGTGCATTACCGCGCTTGCCGACGACGAAGTCGAACATAAAGAACTTGACGGAGCTTTTTATTATATAAAATATTTTTTGAAAGACAGCGATCAATACCTTACGATAGCCACAACAAGACCTGAAACAATGCTTGGCGATACTGCGGTCGCTGTTCATCCTTCCGATGAAAGATATTTAAGTTATATTGGGAAAACGGTTGTTTTACCGCTTATGAATCGGGAATTAAAAGTTATAGCCGATAATTACGTTGATCCCGAGTTCGGTACCGGTTCCTTAAAAATTACTCCGGCTCACGACCCTAACGATTTTCTGATTGGTAAAAAACATAATCTTGAAGAAATTAATATTCTTACAGACGACGCTAAAATGAACGAAAATGCTGGAAAATACAAGGGGTTGGATAGATTCGCCGCAAGAAAACGGATTGTCGAAGATTTAAAAAATGAAGGTTATTTAATAAAAATAGAACCTCATAAACATCAGGTGGGTCATTGTTACAGATGCAAGACTGTAATAGAACCGTATATTTCAAAACAATGGTTTGTAAAGATGAAACCTCTCGTAGAACCAGCGGTTGAAGCCGTTAAACAGGGCAGAGTTAAGTTTCATCCTAAAAATTGGGAAACCACTTATTTTGACTGGATGGATAAAGTCAGAGACTGGTGCATATCGCGCCAGATTTGGTGGGGACACAGAATTCCGGTATGGTATTGTCTTGATTGCGAGAATATTATAGCGTCTAAAACGACTCCGGAAAAATGTCCCAAGTGCGGTTCGGTTAATTTGCGTCAGGACGACGACGTTCTTGATACTTGGTTTTCTTCCGCGTTATGGCCGTTTTCGACGCTCGGCTGGCCTGATAAAACCGAAGAATTAAAAATGTTTTATCCGACAACCGTTTTATCCACAGCGTTTGATATAATATTTTTTTGGGTTGCCCGTATGATAATTATGGGAGAACATTTTATGGGAGACGTTCCTTTTAAAGATGTTTATATACACGCATTAATTAGAACTGAAACGGGCGAAAAAATGAGCAAATCAAGCGGCAATGCGATTGATCCGCTCGAACTTATCGAAAATTACGGTTGCGACGCAATGAGATTCACGCTTGCGGCTCTTGCGATTCAAGGCAGAGATATTAAACTTTCATATAACCGACTTGAAGGATATAAGCATTTTTTGAATAAAATATGGAATGCAACGCGGTTTATTTTTATGAATTATTCCGGCGAAACAAAAATTTTAGAAAAATTTGATTACAGTGAATTGCAGCTTGCGGACAAATGGATTCTTAAAGAATTGAATTTGACTATAAAAAATGTTACTGATAATTTTGACAAGTATAGATTTAACGACGCGGCCGCTTGTCTTTATGATTTTATCTGGAAAAAATTCTGCGACTGGTATATTGAAATTGTCAAACCTGATTTGTTTAAAGGAACTCAAGAAACTAAAAACCTCAAAATCACTTTGCTTTTTGATGTTTTGAACGGCGTATTGAAATTATTACATCCTATAATACCTTTCATAACCGAAGAAATTTGGCAGAAGCTTCCTGAAAAATACAGAACCGCAAATCATATTATGATTTCCGATTGGCCAATAAGCGACGATGAAATCATTAATGATCAAAGTTGCGAAAATATGGATTATATTATTGAGATTGTTACTAATGTAAGAAATATATGCAGTCAAAACAATATTCCTCCGTCGCAGAAAGTCGACGTTAAATTTTTTACTGATAATGCTGAAATCAAAAAGCTATTGGAGAATTATGAAAATTATATTTCTTTGCTTGCCAAAACCGGAAAGCTTGAGATATTCGATTCGTCAAATAAAATTAATATTGATAATGCGGATAATTATGGCTCGGTGGTTCTTCCTTATATTATGATTTATGTTGAAGTAAAATCCAATATTGACGTTAAATCGGAAATCGAGCGTATTTCTAAACTTATTGAAAAAAATAAGATTGAACTTGAAAAAACATTGAAAAAACTTGATAATCAGGATTTTGTTTCCAAAGCGCCGAAACAGGTTATTGAAAAAGAAACAAGAAAAAAAGAAGAGTTTGAAAAAGTTATAAAAGAATTTACGGAAACTTTGGATAAACTTAAAAAGTGAAATGAAAATCGGAGCTCATTTTTCTATTTCCGGCGGAATTTCAAATTCTATTAATTTAGCTGAAAAAGCCGGAGCTGAATATGTTCAAATTTTTATAAGCAATCCGCGCGCTTGGGCTGACGCTAAAATTTCTGAAGAAGAAGCGGAACTTTTTATAGAGAAAAAAAAAACTTCGGCTATATGCGGCGTAGCGGTTCATATGCCGTATCTTCCGAATACGGCTTCGCCTGAAAAAATTGTTTACAGAAAATCCATTGCGCATTTAAAAAAAAATATCGACGCCGCGGAATCAATCGGCGCTGATTTTTATATAATTCATCCCGGTAAATCAATGGGTTCTGATACTGATAAAGCTATTAAAAGAGTAGCTGACGCCGTTAATATTCTCATATCAAACACTAAACGGATTCCGGTTTTAATTGAAAACACGGCTGGTCAGGGAAGCGAACTCGGGTTCACTTTTTTTCAACTTGGCGCTATGCTTGACAGGATTAAAAATAAAAAAAGATGCGGAATATGTCTTGATACTGCGCATTTGTTTGGAGCGGGTTATGATTTTTCCAACAAAACTAATCTTGATAAAATGCTGAAAGAATTAAAATCAAATTTCGATATAAGTTTTGTGAAAGCGTTTCATCTTAACGATACTACTGTAAATCTTGGCAGTAATGTGGATAGGCATTTTTATATAGACAGGGGTAAAATCGGCATAAAAGGTTTGACGAATATAATTAAATGTAAATATTTTTCAGGGCTCCCGGGCATAGTTGAAACTCCCGAAGAAGAAGATCCGAATCATTTGAATGCAATTGCTTTATTAAAAAAAATAAATGACGAGTAGAAGATGAAATATTATTTTTCAGTATTTAAAAAGGTATCATTTGTATTTGTATTTGTTTTTATTTATTTTTTAATGCTCGCGTATTCCCGCGAATTATTTGGAAAAACCAATGAAATAAAAATCAAACGAATAAAATCGAGGGAAATGCTTAAAATAATAAATGCAATTGATAAAACGCCTAAATTAAAAGAAAAAATCAATATTATTGACGTTAGAAATTATCTTGAATACGAAAATGAACGGCTGCCTTATTCCCTTTGTATTCCCTGTAAAAACTCGAAGAAAATACTTGAAGATAAAGTTAATGATAAAAAAAAACGGCTGATTTTTTATTGTTCAACTCAATATTGTCCGGATGCTGAAATGGTTTCCCAAATAGCTCTCGACGCGGGTTATTTCGACGTTTCGATTTATTCTGAAGGTTTTGCGGGCTGGAAAAAAAATAATTGCAGAATAGAAAAAGGGATTATTGGGAAATTAGAAAAAGAACCGGCAATTAATTCCATTAAACCGGGAGATTTAAATAAAATTTTAGATAAAGTTTTTTTAGTGAACTTAATAGACGACACAGAAATAGGAACTATTCCTAATTGCATTTCTATGCCGATAAATGAATTCTATTTTAGATACAATGAATTGCCCCGCGATAAGGAAATAGTCTTATATTATCTGAATTCAAAAAACGCTGTTTTAGCGGTTAAATATCTGTTGGTTAAAGGATTTGACGTTTCAAATATTAGATATCTTGAGGGCGGAATTATAAATTGGAGAAACTGCGGATTTTTTAAAACCCGAACCTGCGGCAATTGAAAAATTATTCAAATAATTTTTTTCAAGATACATTCGGCTATAAAATCCGGACCGCCGCAAATCTTCCCTGCAAAAATAAGCATCGTCGTATTTTCCGTATATATTCATTTTATTTCCTTGAATGTAAAACGGTTCTACGTCTAATACTTTTTTTAATCCAAAATCAGATTCAATTCCGGCGATAATATTTTCAAGATTACCTTTGCTATTTTGAAGCGCAAGAATTTCAGGCGAATTTCTTGCGTTATTTAAAGCTAAAAAAATTGAAATATTTAAGTTTTCCGAAAATACGTAATTTTTTTTCGTAAGCGTATTATCAATTATTATAAGCAAAACAAATGATGAAAAACAAATAAAAAATTTTTGAAGATTCAAAAATTTTTCAAACATTAATTATCGTATAACAAATTAAACTTATAAAAAAAATCAAGAAAAATTTTATTTGAGTTTTAGAAATTTATGAATTTGCGGAATTATTCTAACGTCGGAAAAACGGTCGAGCAGTCGCGATTGTAATTTCAGCAAAATTGATAGTTCAATATCTTTTAAACCGTCATGCCAAACCGGCTGTAAGATTATAGGAATATTTTTTTTAATATTTAATTTTAGAAATTCGTTATAATCGTATTCTGAAAAATTATTGTCAATTACAATTTTAACGTATAAAAATATGGTTTTGGAAATTTTTATAAATTCTTTATAAACGGAATAATCAATATTATTTTTGGTTACGGAATTCGGTTTAAAATCCATAGATATTATATCGATGTATTCTATTATCTTTTCGAGTTGACCTGGCAGAGTTCCGTTAGTTTCAAGAAAAATTTTTTTTGATTTAAGTTTTGGAAGAAAATTTTTCAGGAACTCCGCGGACATAAGCGGTTCGTTTCCGGTTAAAGAAATCGAATGATATTTCGCGAGGTTGAAATCGTCGATTATTTTTAGCAGAGCATTAATTGAAACCGGATTTTCAATTTTATCGCGGCCGGAATTTTTTTTAAAATCAAAACGCGATATTTTACAAAAATTCGAAAATCGTTTTTTCGTATCGCAGTATGAACAACTAAGATTGCAACCGCAGAATCTCGCGAATAATTGCGGAAGTCCGGCGAATAAACCTTCGCCTTGAATCGAGAAAAAAATTTCCGAAATGTAAGCGTATGAGGAATTGTTCAAATCCGGGTTCATAGTCAAAAAACGTTTCCGCCTCTATAAGAAATTTTCGAATTAATCCCTTCGTGAATTTTTATTTCAAATAGTCTTACTCCGTATTCGTCGAATTTCGACGACAATTTATTCCATATCCATTCGGCTATGTTCTCGGCGGTTGAAACCGGCAGAATATTATTTATATATTTGTGATCGATGATTTCGATTATTTCAGTTTGAACTATTTTTTTTATTATGTTGAAATCTATCGCCATTCCGTTTGATTTTTTTTCTCCTTCAAGCGTTACTTCAAGGGTATAAGTGTGTCCGTGCAAATTTTCGCACAAACCTTTATAATCGGTTAAATTATGAGCGGAATCGAATTTAAAAATTTTAGTTATTAAATACATACTAATCGCCTTCCTTAAAAACCGGATAACCGGTAATCATTAAGTTTTCGTCGAATTTTTTTAACGATAAACCGTCGACTCTTACGCTTGACTCGATAGTTTTGGAAAGTTGACCGTCAACGCATTGGATTCCCGTCCCGAGAATTTTTGGAGCGTAGATAAAATGAATTTTATTGACAAGTTTTGATTTAAAAAACGAATGTATTAATTTTCCTCCGCCTTCGACAAGAATCGAGTTTAAACCTATATCATATAATTTTTTTAAGACCGTTTTCATATCGAATCGTTTATCGGATTTTACAGGAAATTTTAGAATATTGATATTTTTTGACGAAAATAATTTGATTTTTTTATTATGTTTAGACGATTCGTTAATAATAATATAAATATTATCGGGGGGATTATTTTTTATAATGTTGCAATTTTCCGGAGTTTCAAAATTCGGGTCGATTATTATAACGTTGGAATTAAGTTTGAATTTATTTTTATATAATCTGACGTTTAAAGACGGGTTATCTATTTTAACTGTATTGATTCCCGCCATAACCGCAGAATTAATTTTTCTTAAATAATGAGCGAACTCTCTGCTTTTTTCATTTGAAATCCATTTTGAATCGCCTGTCGCAGAAGCGATTTTTCCGTCGAGCGTAACCGCGCATTTGACTGTAACGAAAGGAGTCTTATTTTTTATGGAATAAAAAAAATCCTCGTTAAGACTGAAACATTCCGGTTCGAGTATTCCTGATAAAACCCTGACGCCTGATTTTTCCAATATTTTTTTTCCGTTTCCATTGACAAGCGGGTTAGGGTCGAGAATTCCAATTATTGCTCTTTTAAATTTATATTTAGTTAACAAATCGGCGCAGGGCGGCGTTTTACCAAAATGGCTGCAAGGCTCTAAAGTCACATAAATATCGGAATTTTTCGGAATTTTAAAGTTTAAAGATTTTATAGCTTCGACTTCGGCGTGCGGCAATCCCGCTTTTTTGTGAGCTCCGATTGACAGAATTTTCCCGTTTTTGACTATTACGGCGCCGACCGCCGGATTGGGATAGGTTAATCCTTTTAAGTCCGAGGCGGCTTTAAGCGCAATGCGCATAAATTTTTCATCTTTGGCTGTCATATATCACCAAGCCTGCAAAAATCAACTTATTATTAATAGGCAAATAATTTAAAGCTTATTTTTTTCCACATAAAGAGTTTGAGTTGGAAACGCGAAATCAATTCTATTTTCTTCAAATTTAATTTTTATCAGGCGATTTATTGACGTCAGAGTTTCCGAGTATAATTTGAAATCGGGTTCCAAACACCAGTAAATAACGGCAATGTTTAAAGAAAAATCTCCGAATTCGGAAAAATATACCGCAAACCCCGGATCGATTTTAGAATTTTCGCCGAGAATTGTTTTAATAATTTCTATTGCTTTGTCAATTTTTTCCGTAGAAGTAGAGTATGTAACTCCAATTTTTAGCGTGATTTTTCTCGACGAGTTTCTTGAATAATTTTCAATGCTTGAATTCGCAATTTCGTTGTTTGGTATAGTAATCTCGGTTCCTTTCGCCGTTTTTAATTTAGTGCTGCGCAATCCTACGTCGAGCACTTCTCCGTCGTTATTATTAATAGAAATTCTGTCTCCGATTTGAAAGGGCTGGTCAGTAAAAACGACTATCGAACCAAAAAAATTCGCAAGCGTATCTTTAGCCGCGAGAGCAAAAGCGAGACCGCCGATGCCGAGTCCCGCGAGCAGAGCTGAAATATCGTATCCGAAATTTTTTAAAATCGTTAATACTCCGAGAATAATAATCGAAGTTTTTATAATTTTGCTTAAAACCGGCAGAAGCTGGTCGTCAAGTTTTGAATGAGTTTTTTCCACAAGCGGAATCATCAGTTTTATCAGAACGTCGGTTAATTTGAATAAAATATAAATGACGTTTAAAGTGATGAACATAATAACGATTTTATTCAAAACATCGTTTGTTTTATCTGAAAAAATGAAAAAATTATTAATGACAATCAGGCAGGTTATTATTATTATGAATGTTTTAATTGATTTGTCGACGAATTGTAAAATATCGTCGTCGAGTTTAATTTTTGTTTTATTGACTATCGGGATAAGCAGCCGCGAGAATAATCCGCAAATTTTTATTAAAAGATACGCAGTGTTCGCTATTAAGAGAGATGTTATGGCATTAGCTATAAAAGAGTCGTATGATACCGGAAATACGATAAAAGTTTTGGCAAAAGTAATTCCGAATAATACGATATAGTTTCCTAAAGGTTTTTCAAGACGTTCTATTAATTGATTGTCAAAATCGGTTTCAGTGAAATCGGCTAATTTGGCGAATTTATGAATCATCAAATATCTGAAAATTTTTGATAATACCGCAGAAATTACGATAATGGAAAAAGCTATGATTAAATCTTTTACTGTAAAACTCAATAATGAACCGTTAAAGAAATCCCGCATTTTTTCAAAACTCCCTTAAAAAATAAAAGCGGAAGTTAAATCAATATAATCTGTTTGATTTATATTTGATTGCCTTCCGCTTATTATGGTAATTTAAAATGTTTTCAAAAATCTACGATTTTCAAAAAATGAAAAAATGTTTTACGCTAATTTTTCTTCGATATATTTGATTGCAGAGCCGACTGTGGTAAGTTTTTCGGCTTCTTCATCCGGAATATCGATATCGAGTTCTTCTTCAAGAGCCATTATAAGTTCAGCCTGATCAAGCGAGTCCGCGCCTAAATCTTCAATAAAAGAAGCTTCTTCGGTGATTTGAGATTCTTCTACGTCTAATTGTTCTTGAATAATTTTTTTAACTTTATCAGCGATTTCGCTCATTATTAACCTCCTGCTAAAAAAAACATTTTTTTTAATTCAAGCGCAATTATATAAAAAAAATCCGATAAGTCAAGTTTAAATTTTAAATTTTCAAAAAAATATTTTTTCATTTCTTTTTTCGGATTTTTAAAATATAACCTTTTAATTGATTTTTTAATAAATATTTTATAGAATAACAAATTATGGATCCCGCGAAAAGAAAACAGTATTTATCAATATTTCTTAACGAGGTTGAAGACCAGCTTGCCGGAACCGCCGCCTGTATGAAAGAATACGAAAGCGACAGTTCGAATATCGAGCCGATACATACGATTTTCAGATACGTTCATACGATAAAAGGAAATTCGGGGTCATGCGGTTTGACCAATCTGTCAAAGCTGACTCATTCTTTGGAAAACGCGTTCGGAGCTTTGAGGGACGGGAAAATATCTTTCGAGGATAAATTAAAACAATGTTTGAACGAGGGAATTTATCTTGTCGCGGAAAGCATAGAAAAAATTAAAGCGGACCCGGATATTGATGAAACATTTAATTTTGACGATTACAAAACCAGATTGACTGAAATCATCGAGGGTAAATCCGGCGTTCAAAAATCCAAATATAAAATTCCGGATAAAATTGTTTTTACCGAAAAGGAAATAGACGAGTATAAAAAGAAATTTAAAAATTTCACTTGTAGAAAAGTCGCGGTTATTTTTGATAAGACCAATATGTTCGCGGATATAAAAATGTTTCAGTTTCTTATGTCTATCGACCAATCCGGCGTTCAAATTATCAGAATGATACCGGACAGGGATTATCTTGGCAAAGAGGATTTTACCGCGGAACTATGCGATTATAAACTCGAATTCTTTTTGGATTCCGACAAACAGACAGAAACGGCTTTGAAAAAAGCCATAGAATTGAATATTGACGCGGTTCAGGATTACAGGGTTGATAACGTAGATTTGCGCGATTATTCCGAAAAAAAGAAAAAGACCGACGCCGTCACATTGCCGGAAAAATATCTTTTATCCGTGGTTGTAAAAAAAAGCGGAGAATTATTCGCCGTAGTTTGTCTTAATATCATTAAAATAGTCGAATTAAGCGAGAAAATTTTCTGGCATCCGTTTAAACGCAACATTGGATTGATAAGATATCTTGACAGAGCCGCGCCAGTAGTAAAAATATCAAAACATTGCGATAATCAGAATAAGATTCTTTTGTTGAACACGGCAAATGGAATCGCTGGTTTGTTTATCGACGAGATTATTGAAATTAAAAAAATTAATCCGGACGATATTTTTCTTGATTTAACGGTTAAGGATATGGTATATTTGTATAAATCGGAAAAAATTAAAATCATCGACGGAAACAATTTGATAAATTATGAAAATATTTAAGAAATTTTTCACTTTTTTAACGCGCACATTAGCCGGAAAATTTACCATATTTATTCTCGGTCTTGTAATGATAATTATTTCGCTGCTTATCTGGTTTAATTTCCGCGGCAGCATGAATATTGTAAATAATCAAAATAAATCTTTTATTGGAAACAGCGAAAATTTAATCAACAAGAATTTCAAATACACTATTGATCAAATCGACACGCTGTTAAACAAACAGTTCACGGAGACAACCGAGCTTTTAAAAAATAATTTGACTCAAGCCACTATGGAAAAAGGAAAAGCCATAATAACAAATCTTTCCGGACAGCTTGGAAATGCGATTTCAAATTATGATTTCGGTTTCGGAGTTACCGCGTTCAACGAAATTTTTAAAAACGACAATACGGTCGTATACGCGGCTTTGATTGATAATCAGAAGAGCGCTATGTTTTATAAAACGTCGATTTATTTTACGGAAAAAAAGAAAAAATCCGGCGATGAGACTTATTATAAAAATTCCGAATTTGAAGGCAAGAACATATCCGACGGGTTAGTGGATAAATCTTTTAAAACAAAAAAAATCCAGGGCGAAGATTATTTAGACGCGAAGTTTAAAATAAATATTTATAAAATAGTTCAACCTATTGTAATAAACAACGAATTATGGGGCGTTGTTGTTTTAGGATTTTCGCTTGAAAATTTATATAAAGAAATAGATACAATGCAGGCGAATTTTAAACAGAAAATAGTTCTTGAAAAAAACCGGCTTCAAGAGGAATCAATAAAACAGAAAACCGAAGAAATAGACAAAATCAAACAAAATCTTATAGTAATTCAGAAAAACATAAAAAACGACGTAAAGGAAAACGCTTACTATTATTTTATCGGATTCTCAATACCTGGTTTAATACTCGCTTTTTTATTCGGAAAAAATATTGCCAAACCTATTATTTCAATGGTTCCGGCTCTCCAAAAGATTTCCAAAGGAATTTTGACCGAGAAAATAAAAATGCGTAGAAACGATGAAATTAAGATTCTCGGCGATGGAATCGACACAATGGTGGACGAACTCAACAATATTATTTCGACAATAAACGGAATAATAAAATCCATCACAAATGAAAATCATAATTTGTTGAATTTTTCAAGGCACACCACCACTACGATAGACACGATTTCCGGAAACATAAATGAAATCGAAGTCGGAGTTTTAAATAATTCTATGGACGTCAACGCTACCGCTGACAGATTGAAACGTTTTGTCGATACGCTTGGACAAATGACTCAAAACGTGGTTACCTTGAATCAAAACGCGAAAACGACCGAGAATGTGACTACCGAAGGAAAAGACTCGTTCAATAATTTATTGTCAAAAATGGAAAATATCGAAGACGGATTTAAACAGACCGACGCGTTAGTTACCGAATTGAATAAGTTTTCTTTTGAAATCAAGGATATTATAAAGGTTATTGAAGACATAGCCACAAGAACGCGGATGCTCGCTTACAGCGTAAACGTCATAGCCCAAAAAGGCGGACAACAGGATAAATCAATTACAAACATAGCGGTCGAGGTCCGCAATTTAAGCAAATTCATATCCGATTATTCGTCCAATATAATGAAACTGATGGATAACAACAACGTGTTAATTGAGAAAATATTCAATTCCACAAAAGCCGGTTTGAAAAATATCGAATCCGGAATAATGACTTCGAATATTTTAATGAACTCGATGAATGAAATCGTCGAGAAGGTTAATACGGATAAGGTTATGATTAATGATATATCGAATATGATTTCAGATATCGATAAGGAAAGTAAAACGATTTTCGCTTCTACGGAAAATATCAGTCAGGTTACTTCGCAAATGTCGAATTTAATCACGTCTACCGCTAAAGCGATTTATGAAGAGCGCGAAACTATAAAACAATTGAATATTTCAGTTAATAAATTAAAGGATATTGCTGATTCGTTAAGAATCAAAATGCAGGATTTTACCATAAATGAATAAAAAACTGGAACGGATTGTAAATTCTTCGTTTATAAATAATTTAGACGCTTCCGTTACGCTGCCGGAATATTTTCAGAAAGAAGAGAATATTTATAAATCATTGTTGAGATTTCCGGATTCAATCAAATCAGGAGCTTCGCGCGCGTTAAATAAAATTCATCTTCTCGTTTCTTTACTGGAAAACGGAATTTCAAGCGATTCTGATTTCGATTCGCTTTCGCTGTTATTTCAGGATTTAGCCGCTGAAATTAATCTTGCCAATGGAGTCGAACCTAATAACTGGGTAATATATTCTGAAATTGAATTTATTGAAGAAGCTGATAAATATTCGGAAAAAATTTCTTCTCCGGCTTATTCTAATTTAAGAAGATTTATTTTGTCAATCCAAAAAAATAAGGATTTCATTATTGCAAAACAAAAAAAAATAAATGAGTTTATCAAAATCGACAGCGCCATAATCGACCAGCTTGCGGCTATTATAACCGAACTTTCAATAAACAAAAATAAACTTCTGAAGCTTTCAGAAAAAAGCGGTCTTGACGATTCGCTTACGGAAATTTCTGGAAATATCAGCAATATAGTCAACCGGATAAACGGCAGTTTGTCAAAAATTACATTTATGCCTTTAATACAGGTATTTAACAGATTTCCTTCCATAGTCGGAGACCTTGCGGCAAAACTCGGAAAAAAAATCGTATTTACTATAAACGACAACAATGTCGTTATCGACAAAAAAATAGCCGATACCGTAGGAGAGGTTTTTATTCATTTGATAAAAAATTCAGTCGATCACGGCATAGAAGAGCCGGATATAAGAAAATCAAAAAATAAAAACGAGACTGGAAATATAGAGATTCGCGCTCAGCAAACGGGAAATTATGTCGTTATAAAAATGATTGACGACGGGAAAGGACTTGATTCGGAAAAAATACTGAAAAAGGCGTTGGAAAAAAAAATTATCGAAGAGTCTGACGCGGGCAAAATGAGTCAGGAAGAAATTTACGCTCTGATATTTATGCCCGGATTCAGCACCGCCGAAAAAGTAAGCGATACGTCCGGACGCGGCGTAGGTATGGACGCCGTAAAAAACAATATTGAAAAAATCGGAGGGACTTTAGCTTTAAAATCCGAATCCGGCAAAGGAACTACCGTTATTATCAGAATACCGTTTCAGATTATTTTGACTCAGCTTGTGTTCGCGAGACTCTGCAAAAACGGAAGTCTGCTTGCGTTCACGCTTGATTATATTGAAGATATTATTTATTATGAGAGCGGAAAATCGGATAATTTTGAAATATCCGAAAATAATAAATTGTTTTTTAATAATAAAAACGATAAAATTCCAATCTGGCAGTGTCTTGGTCATAAATACGAGAATTTAAACGAATACAAAAGGGCGATTTTATTTTCAAACAGTTCGGCGAAATTGGCTATGCCTGTATATGAAATAATCGAGCAAACAGACGCTATTGTAAAAAATTTCGCGGTCCGCGACTTGAAAAATAAGATGCCGGATTATTTTATTGGTTATACCATATTCGACGACGAATTGACTCCGGTTCTGGAACCTGATTTCAGCGCTTGATTTTTTCGGAGGTTTTTTGAAATTATTATGATTAATAAACGCATAAAATTATATTTATTTTTAGTTCTTGCCGTCGTATCTTTAGGAATTAATTTCGGTTGCTATTATTATATTTCCTTGAATTATTCGCCGTTTCTGAATTTGTTTATCATTATTTCGCCTGTTATTACGGTGTTAGCGTGTTCGTTAAGTTTTGATTATGTTTATGAAAAATGTTTGAAATTAAAATTTCAGGATATTTCAGACGATTATGTTAAAAATTATTCTCTTAAAAAAAATGATAATATTAATATTGTTGATTCCCGGGATTTCAATATGCTTCTAAATCAAATGTATTCGGATATAAAAAAAATAAAATCCGAAAATTCTACCGCCGAACAAAAGCTTAAAGAATTTGATAAAACGGCAAACGACTTCAGAGCCGAACTCGAATCATTTAAGGTTGCATCAGTCACTGATTTGAAAAACGGTCAAACCAACAACGGTTTTATTCTGAAAAAAGCAGGAGAAGTGGCTGATTTTTTATTTGAGACCGAGACGATTTTAAAAACGATTCAGATTAATTTTACTAATTCTAACAATCATATTGAAAGTAAATTTAAAAATAAAACCAAATTGTCCGAACATTTAAATAAATTAATTTTGATTTCAAAAGATTTTGATAAAATATTTGACAACATAGTTAGTTTTGAAAATGATTTCAAATCTAAGGAAGAATCAGTAATAGCTAAAATCACAAATATCATAACCAATCTTGAACGGCAGTCGATTAATATTTTAAACGCATATATTTTTTCCAATCAGGAAAACATCGCTGCGGAAGGGGCGGAACATTCTTCCGAATTTGAGCGGGAAGAAAATTTGCAAAACATAAAGAATATGAACGATTCGATTAAAAACGAAGTAATGCAGATTAAGAATACGCTGATGGTTGTGTTTGAATCATCGAAAACTTTTGAAACTGAATTTGAAAAAAACGCCGATATTTTTAAACAATTGAACTCTTATTTGATTCAGATTCCGGCGTTTATATCCGGGTTTTTTGAAATCGACGACAATATAAGAAACACAATGCAACGGGATTCTCTGCAATTGTCAAAAGTTTTCGACAGAATAAACGGCGGAAATGAAAATATAAAAAATATAAACTTGAAGTTGAACACATTATCGAAAACAGTCGAGGATTTGCAGTCTGAGATAATTAAATTGAAATTTGAATCTTGACACGGATAAAAAAGGCAAAGTTTCCTTACTATTCAGCCCATTTAAATGCAACGGCGTATAACAATGTATAGTAATAAAGTTTTTAAATTCTTTATATGAAAAAAATATTAAATATCACTTTTGCGCGAAAAGAATTATTGAAAATAACGGAAAATTTGAAAAAAGGCGAGAATATTATTTTGACTAAAGACAATTCGCCTGTCGCGGTTGTTTCGAGTATCGGCGATTTTGAAAAAAATATATTTTTGAACAGAAAAATAAATATTCGCCGCAATTCGGCTTTGATTATTGTCGCGGCTAAAGAATGCGACAACCGAACCGCGCTAAAGGCGCTAAGAGAAATCAATGACGTCATAGCTTCAGTTGAAAATCCGTATTCTAAAATTATCTTTGTCTACGGAGAAAAAACCGAAGATTATTTATCAAAGATAAATTGCGATTTCGTCTATGCCGTTGAAAATGAAAAATATAATCTTCCGCTTATAACCTCTATTAAACGGGCTATGAGCGGATTATTAAACGAAGATTTTTTCGTTTTAACGTTTTTATCAAGAATAACATTGAAATCTGATTTGATTGAAACGGCTCAAAAAGCCGCGTCAAGTTCGAAAGGAATTGTTATTAAACAAAAAAACAATAAACCGTCGCATCCGGTTTCATTTTCCATCAAGTATAAAAAGTATTTCTTATCGACCCGCAAAGAACTCGGAGTTCCTTACCTGATAAAAAAATTTGAAAATGATATTGAATATATAGATTAAAAAAATTTTAATAATAAGAAGGTTTAACATTTTATGATATGGCATAATCTTGATATAGAAGAAATTTACGCAAAATTTAACAGTTCGTCAAACGGTCTTGACGATATTTCGGTTGAAACTCAAACTGAAAAATTCGGGAAAAACATTTTAATCGAAAAAAAACGTAAACATCCCGTCGTATTATTTTTAAATCAATTTACTGATTTTTTGATTATCATACTTATTATTTCCGCAGTAATTTCCGCGGTTATTGGCGAATTAAACGATTCATTGCCTATTGTTATTATTGTGGTTATAAATGCGATAATAGGTTTTATTCAGGAATACAGAGCTGAAAAAGCTATGGAAGCGCTAAAAAAAATGGCTACGCCTTCTTGCGCCGCAATAAGAAACGGAACGCATACTAATATAAGCGCCGAAGACCTTGTTCCGGGCGATATCGTAGTTTTGGAAGCCGGAAACATAGCTCCCGCCGATATAAGGATAATCGAATCATTTAATTTGAAATCCAACGAATCCGCCTTGACAGGCGAATCGGAAGAAATATTGAAGTTTTCCAAAAAAATTAATGAAACTGATATTCCTCTCGGAGACCGTAAAAATATGATATACGCCGGTTCGGCTGTAACTTACGGCAGGGGAACCGGCATTGTCGTTAATACCGGTATGAATACGGAACTCGGGAAAATCGCTTCAATGATTCAATCAGGAGATGAAATAAAAACGCCGCTTCAGATTCGTTTGACTTCGTTTGGAAAAAAATTATCCGTAGCCATATTCGTTATCTGCATTGTTTTTTTTATCGCTGGCGCGGTCCGCGGCGAAAATCTTAAAGATATGTTTCTTACCGCCGTAAGTTTGGCTGTCGCCGCGATTCCGGAAGCGCTTCCCGCAGTCATCACTATTTCGCTTGCTCTCGGCGCAAAACAACTCGTTAAGAAAAACGTTTTGATACGCAAATTATCCGCCGTGGAAACTCTCGGTTCCGTAACCTATATTTGTTCGGATAAGACCGGCACTTTGACCGTGAACAAAATGACAGTAACCGATTATTACACCAACGGAAAATTTTATAACGCGGAAGAAACAGACAAATCCGATTCTGAAATGTTTTTTAATGCGGTCGCTTTGAACAATGACGTCAAAACTGGCGCGGGCGGCGAAATGATTGGAGAAGCAACTGAAATCGGATTGAATAATTTCGCTTTAATTCATAGCTTCGATAAAAATAATATTGAAAAAAAGTATCCGAGAAAATTTGAGCTTCCTTTTGATTCCGATAGAAAATGTATGACTACCGTCCATCAATCTGTTTCGGATAACGCTTATATTTCATTCACAAAAGGCGCTTTTGACGTGATGTCCGATCATCTTACAAAAATTTATAAGAACGGAAAGATTGAAGATATCGATATAAAAGAACTTTCCAGAATCAACGATAAATTTGCAGGCGAAGGAAAAAGAACTATATGTTTTGCTATGAAATTTATTGATGAAACGCCTTTGAAAATAGAATCAGAAGTTTTTGAAAGAAACCTTGTTTTTATTGGTTTGACGGCTTTGATAGATCCCGCGAGAGCGGAAGTAAAAGACGCTATTGCCTTATGCAAAACCGCCGGTATAAAACCTGTAATGATAACGGGCGACCATCCTTTGACAGCGAAAACTATCGCGAAAAGTTTAAATATGCTGGACGGGAATTTTGAAGACGCGGTAACAGGAATAGAGCTTGACAAATTTTCCGAATCGGAATTCAAAAATAAAGTCGAATCCATTCAAATTTACGCGCGCGTGGCGCCTGAACAAAAACTGAAAATTGTTAAAGCCCTTCAAGAAAAAAATCATTTTGCCGCTATGACCGGCGATGGCGTGAACGATGCGCCAGCTTTAAAAAATTCTAATATCGGCGTGGCTATGGGCATAACGGGAACCGCCGTGTCTAAAGAAGCGGCTCATATAATTCTGCTTGACGATAACTTTGCGACTATAGTCAAAGCTGTTAAAGAAGGAAGAAAAATTTACGATAACATAATAAAATATATCGCTTATACAATGACATGCAACGCAGGAACTTTATGGGCTGTGTTTATAGCGCCTTTTATAGGACTTGATATTCTAAAACCGGTTCAGATTCTTTGGATGAATCTTTTATGCGACGGACTTCCGGGATTATCCCTTACTTCCGAACCAGCGGAAAAAAATATTATGAGCAGACCGCCGAGAAAAACAGATGAAACTATATTTTCAAACGGGGTAGGAGGTTTTATTCTTTCGTTCGGTTTTATAATCGGAATCGTAATGATTATTTTTCAATGGCTGTCAGAAAAATATTTTTCTATCCCAAAAAATCAGAGCATAACTATTGTTTTTACAGCTTTTATTTTTGGCAGAATGGCTGTTACGATTGCGGCGCGGTCTTTAAAAAATAGTATTTTTGGAATAAAATTTTTTTCAAATATGCCTTTGATTTACGCGGTTATAATAACGGTGGCTCTCCAACTCGCCGTAGTATATATCGCTCCGTTAAACGCGGTTTTTAAAACCGTTCCGCTGTCTCCAATTCAATTATTTTCTGCTTTGGCTATAGCGGTTATTATTTTTATTTTATCCGAGATATATAAATTATTCGTAAGAATAATTGACGCTAAAACTAAAGTTTGAAATTCGGATTAGTAGAGCGCGCTTTCAAAAAGTTCCACTTTTTTAAGGAACAATCAGACGGAACGGTCAATGAAAAACAGAAAGCTGATTTTTTAGTTTTCTAAAGAAAATACGAGTTATTTTCAATAAGAGATTAGGGTTAATTCCCCGAAGCTTGCTTCGATTCCATATTTCTTAATTTCTTTGATACCTCGCAGCTTGCTGCGAGGTAGTTCATTTTGCGCAAGATTCTGTCAGATAAAAATTCTGGCCAAATATCTCGTATGATAAAACGATTGCTCATTCATGGGATTGTTAGAAAAATACCGGAAACATATTAATATTACTTAACTGCTTTAGGCAGACAAGTTATCGCAACAGCTCAAAAGATTAAAGAATTTTTTATCATACCGAATCTGAGTTTTAATAAATAATTTCTTGTTTAAATTGCAAGAATTTTTTTGATAAGATACTAAGAAGCGAGATATTCAACGTTTAAGTTATGGTTACTTTTCATTGCGGCGTTGAATTTGCTTTGTTTTGGAAAACTTTAATTTTTTTTGCTGCATTTAAACGGGTTAAAAAAAGAATTTAATCCAAATAAAAATTCCTTTCCGTTTTTACTTTCGACTTTAATCAAACCTATGGATTTTAAAACGTAATTTATTTTTCTGCTTTTATAAATTGAAACGCCGGATTTTTTTGCGAATGTTTTGTTTGAATAAGGAAATTTCAAGGTTTTAGGAATGAAACAAATATAATCTTTTAGAGATGATAATAAAATTTTCTTATTTATTTTGACCAGTTTTCTATCTACGATGCTAACGCCTTTTCTGCGCCAACTGCCTTTGCCGTCGTTTTTTCTAATTTGTTCTTCTGAAAACACAAGAAATTCCACGGACAGATTCGGATGATTCAAAAATTTTCTTATATTAATCAATTCGTCAAACGCGTCATATAACGAAAATTTTTTAGGAGATTTTCGGGAAGACAAGATTTCTCCGGATTCTGAAATTTTAACTATGGATTTATGGGAAGCCATAGGATAAACGATTTTAATTTTATAATCAGGCAATAAATCGGCAAGTTTTTTTTTCAAAGAGGAAAAACCGGCAGTTTGAATTTCTATAATCAATCCGTTTCTAAAAATATCTGTTATATATTTTCCGATTTTATGTTCAATCAAATCGCCGGATTTGAAGTATGCTTTTTTAATCGAGCAGTGAAGCGACCGTTCTTTTTGAACTCCGATGCTTTTACATTGCAAATCATTCGAAATGATATTTTTTTTCACAATTATTAGACTGACCGCTGATATTAGATTGAAATACGGTTATTTATTTTTTTTAAATTGTCTTAACGCGTAATTTTTATAAAACCAGTTAATTATTGCGTTAAGAACGCTTATAATCAAAAGCAGAATAATAATATTCGGAATATTTGAGTTTGAACTCATTGAAAGACCATTCTCCATAATTTGCGAAATAAACTCCGAAATATTAGAAGATTTGGAAAGAATTTCAAGAGATATGGACGCGGTTATAAAAATCAAAGAATAGATGAGAATAATGATTTCAAGCCAAACGCGAATTGCGCTTAAAATAATTCCGTCTATAATGCTGTTATTGTTTTTCATCGCTATAATAAAAGCGTCAAAGAGCGACGGAAGCAGCATTATAACAAGCAATCCGCATTGCGAATAAAAATTCCATGCAACGTTCAACTGAAAAATAAAAATAAAGAAACCGAGCACGCCGATAAGCAAAGCCGGAAATCTTGTAAGAAAATCATTGATAATTTTCATAAGACTCGAACTGAAACAAATAATATTTCCGCAAAAAACATAATAATAAGCCGCATAATACGATATTATAGACGCTATTAAAATAGGGATAAAGACTAATCCGACAAATTTTACAGCTAAAATTTTTATAGAATATTCGTTTCCTAAAAAAAGTTTTCCTACGCTTTCAAGGGAAGCGGAATTCATATTGGCGAACGCTGAAACAATCAGAACCGCAGCGCCTATAATAATGGAAATACTCAATAAAAAAAATAATCCGCCCGCTATAACTGTTTTAACATTATTTTTTTCTTTCATAACAAAATCGTCTCCCTAATAAAACATAAAATAAACAAATTGAATTTTATTAAAATAAAAGTATAATTGAACTAAATGAAAAATTTAAAAATATTAGCGTTGATTATATTACAAATTATTATTATTTCAAGTTCAATTATTTTTTATTCGACTTTTTTTAAATCTTTCCTTTATGAAAACAAAACCGGAATCAATGCGGTTTTATCTAAAATAGGTTTGTTTATAAAATGATTTCTGCAATATTTTTTTTAATGTTCGTATCCATCTCTTTTTATTCGGTTTCAAAAGTATTATTAAAAAAAATCCGAATTGCATCGCCGGCAGAAGATTATATTTTTCATACTGCCGCCGGATTCGGATTAATATTTTACGTTATTCTTATTTTCGGGTTTGCGGGTTGTTTGTCGAAAAATTTTTTTATATCGCTCGTTTCAATTCAGATATTGTTCTGTTTAATAAACGTTTCGAACACAGCATTACTATTTGAATATTTAATAGGAAAAATATTGCGAATCGGCATAGGAAGCAAAATAGTATTAGCTCTGATTATTATAAATCTGATTTTGCATTTGCCCGGTTCATTGGCGCCCGTAGCCGGACTAGACGGACTGACATATCACCTTCCTTTGTCAAAAATATATTTTGAGACGGGGAAAATATCAATAATAAACTTTTTATTTTATTCTTTTTTTCCGCAGTTTGCCGAGATTTTTTTTATGTATGGAATATATTTTGACAATGCGGTTTTTTCGCAGTTATTCCACTGGTATTTTTATTTTTTGACTTTACTTATGATTTGTAAAACCTCGAAAATATTCATTGAAAACGATTTTTTCGCTCTATTGCCCGCATTATTTTTTTCAGCGGCGCCTGCAATCAACCGTCTTACGGGTTATACTAAAAACGAATTTTTTATGATATTCTATTTTATCGCGTCGTTATATTTTTTTTATAAATATGTTTTGGAAAATAATAATAAATGGATGGCGATTTCGCTTGTTTTCTGCGCGGTTTCAAACAACATTAAATATCACGGAATAATCAATTCCATCATAATAATTTTTCTATTTGCTTTATATTTCATAATTTCAAGAAGATATTCGCAAATTTTTAAATTTATTATTTTTTTCGGAGTATTCATAATTTTGAGTTCGCCTTTTTATATTCGCAATTATATTTACATAGGAAATCCCGCGTATCCTTTTTTAACCGAAATTTTTAAAATAAAACAAGCCGGGGACAAAAATGTTTCCTCCGGCGAACATTTTCAAACAAACACTAAAAATATGGTGCGTCATTTTAAAGAAACAAAATTGAATCATAATCCGGCAATAAATTTTCTTAAATTTCCGTATCAAGTTTCAATTAAATTTCAGACGTATGATTTTTGGAAATACTCGATTTCGCCGATGTTTTTTATTTTTTATTGTTGTTTATGGATTATGATATTTTTTTTAAAAAAAAACGAAGCGCATAAAATTTTATACGCCGCGCTTTATTCCGTAATTTTTATATATCTCATATATTTTAACGCGCCGAGGTCGAGATATATACTTCCTGCGTATCCGGTTTTGTGTATAACAGGAACTTATTTTTTTTACAAATTGTATTTGATGAACGGCAAATGGAAGGCGTTTGTTAATTTTAATTTGTTTATATTTATAGGAATGGTTTTAATAAATTATCCGCTGCTCGCAGCGCAACATATCAATAGATACAAGACGCTTGCCGGAATTCAATCCGTTGACGAATATCTCGAAGAACGGTTTTATGCGGACGGAGAATTTTATAAAGCTGTAAAATGGTCGAACGAACATATTGATTCTTCTAAAAAAATTTATATTACGCATCAGCAGTCTTTTTATTTTACCCGCGAATTTTTGCTTGGATATTCGCCGAATACGACTTTAAGTCCAATAAATAATGATTCTGTAAAATCCGCGGATGATTTGATTGAAAAACTAAAAGAAAACGGCGTTTCTTATATTTTTTATTCTGAAAAATACGCAAGACGGTTTTGTTATAATATTTCCGAATTGATTCTTCGGCTGGAAAATGAAAAAAAGATTTCAGCAATAAAAAAATTCAGAGGAAATACTATATATAAAATCGAGAGCGGAAAAGTTAATAACAATAAGTTTTAATCATCTATGTTTTGAAAAACTTCACTTTACATCGAATGCAGTATCCGAGTTTAATAACGCGTTATCCGGATTTAGTATTGTTGGAACAATTTCTGAACGCTCTCTTTTTTTTGCCTTTCAATATAACATTTGCATTTTTCAAATTTTTGTAATATAATATCGCCTAAAAATATTAAACTTTAAAAATTGCAAACGCGGAGGCGGATTGAAATGAGTGAAACAAAAACGGAAAAAAATATTTTTATCAGGGGAAAATTTTTAGTTCCGATTAGCGATAAACTCGGAAGGAACGCGGTAATAGAAGACGGTTACGTATTGATAAAAGACGGGAAAATATTACGCTCTGGAAAATACGGCGAATCATTAGGCAAATCAATAATTGAGAAATACAGAAATAATTTGAAGATATTAGGATGTTCAAAAAAATCGGGTTTTAAATCAAGCGATATTAAATGTTTGAACAAAATAATTCTGCCTGGGTTTGTAAAAGCTCACGGACACGACCACGAATCTCCGATAATTGGGATAGCCAAAGATATGCCGTTAACTCCGTGGCTTGACAAGGCGGTAAATTTATTTACGGGATTTATGAATGAAAAACGCGGTATGCTGGAAAAAAGATTCGGGAAATCTCCAAATTATGTAACTTATATAAAAGCCCGACTCGACGATATACATTACGGTATAACAGCTTCAATGGTTCATCACTGCAACCACAACAAATACAGGGTTGGCGAAATTGTTAAAGCGAATATCGACGCCGGAACAAAAATGATAGTGGCGGTAGGAAGTCAAGACCAGCATTATGATCCGAGGATACTTGATATTCCTGCGGGCATAGCTGTAAAAAGACTGGACGATTATATAAAATTATATGGAAACGCGGAACGAACTCAAATTATTCCGGGACCCGACCAGGATTTTTCCAATACGCCCGAATTATTAAAAAAACTTAAAAACTGGGCTAATTCTCACAAAACGCTGATTCACATTCATAGTTCGGAAGAACCGAACACTACAAAGTGGTTCACAAAAAATAATAAAATGACTCCGGTTGAATTATTCAACTCGATAAAATTTCTTGATGAGAACACCATACTTGCGCATCAGGTCAACTGTACGGAAAACGATTTAAAAATCCTAAAAAAAACAAAAGCGAAAGTCGTTCATAATCCGCTTGCTAATACAATACTCGGTTCGGGAATGCCGCCTGTAATAAAAATGATGGAAATGGGAATCCCCGTAGTAATATCGACCGACGGTTCAGGCAGCGCGGATAATCAATCAATTATAAACGCGGCCCGTCTTGCATCTCAATATCAAAAGGCGCTTCATCAAGACGCGACTCTGTTGCCGGCGCAAAAAACTCTTGAAATGATAACAATCGAACCGGCGAAATTTTTGCGAATGAATACGGGTTCGATAGAATCAGGCAAAGACGCCGACGTTATTTTAATCGACCTTGAAAGACCTAATATGGTTCCGACAAGAAAAGACAACGTAATTGATAATATAATCTGGGCTGCGGACGGAAGCGAAGTAAGCGATGTTGTTGCAAACGGAAAAATCTTGAAAGAAAACTATAGTTTCAAAACATTAAACGCTAAAAAAATAAAAGAAGAAGCGCTGGAATTATCGGAATTGATGGTAGCATACAGAAAAACCGCGAAAGAGATTAAAGGCACCGGAGCGCATAAATAAAATATAACCGCATAATGTTAATATTAATGTTAATAGAAAAAAAAAAGATTCTGATAAAAACAATATTTTCGGCGGTATTTTTATTCTTATATAATTCGATTGTTTTTTCAAACAACATACTTGTTCCGATGGACGAAAAACAAACGGATCATTTGAAAGCATACGGAGCCGCGTATAAATCATTAGCGGAAAAAAATTCCGCCGGAAAAATTTACTGGCTTTTGAATTACAGAGACGGTTCGTTTCTTCTGCCGTATTCCGATGAAGCCGTAAAAAACCTTAAAATATCAGGCGTATATTACGAAATAATCGACGACAAACAATTGAATCAAATCGAATTGACGATTCAAGAAGAAAATATGGATAAGATTGAGCTTGAAAAAGCTCCGAAAATCGCGGTCTATGCTCCTTCGACTAATAATCCGTGGGATGACGCGGTTACTCTCGCGCTTACGTATGCGGAAGTTCCTTACGATAAAATATGGGATGACAAGATATTGAAGTCGGGTCTAAGCGATTATGACTGGCTTCATCTGCATCACGAGGATTTTACCGGACAATACGATAAGTTCTACAGATCATTTCAAAACTCTCCATGGTATATGACGCGCGTAGCGGAATACAGAAAATTTGCGATAACGCAAGGGTTCAATTCTGTTTGCGAAGAAAAAACTTCGGTTTCAAAAGCGATAAAAAATTACGTTTCAAACGGAGGATTTTTATTTGCAATGTGTTCGGCGCCGGAAGCTCTTGACATAGCGTTGTCGCTCGAAGGAACGGATTATATAGCGCAGGAAATCGACGGCACTCCATTCGATCCGGATTATATGAAAAAAATCGATTATTCAAAATGTCTTGTTTTTGAAAATTTTACGGTTATAAGCGATCCTAATTTTAATCCCAAATCAGATATAGATTACAATTGGGTCAATACTCCGAAAAGAATCGAAGATCAGCCTTTTGAGTTATTTGATTTTTCGGCAAAATTCGACCAGGTTCCGACTATGCTCACTCAAAATCATAATAGAATAGTAAAAGGATTTTTCGGATTGACAACAGCGTTCCGCGAAGAAAAAATAAAAAAAGAATGTATCATAATGGGAAAAACAATAGGAAATAAATGCGTTAAATATCTCCATAGAAAATTCGGGAAAGGAACTATAACTTATTTGGGCGGACACGACCCGGAAGACTACGCGCATAGAGTCGGAGCCGAGCATACGAATCTTAGTTTTCACAAAAATTCGCAGGGATACAGATTAATTCTTAACAATATACTGTTTCCTGCGGCTAAACAAAAAAAATTAAAAACATAAGCCGCATTTGCGGAAAAGCTATTAATCTTATCAAAAATATTCTTGCTGAAACTCCAAGAATATTTTTGATAAGACGCAAAATTTTAAAGGAGTATGATTAAAATGTTTTTTAAATTATTTTTGAGGTCTGTTGCAATTTTAGCATTCTCGCTATTTTTTATTGTATCTTGCAACAGCAAAGAAACAAAAATTTTTAAAGTGGGTTTTATACAACTAATTGAAGAAGAACAATTGGATATTGCGGCGTCAGGCGTATTCGAAGGGTTAAAACAGTCGGGTTTTGTTGACGGGCAAAACATTAAAATAATAAAAAAAAACGCTCAAGGAGATTTAGCTAATATTTCTTTAATTCTAAAAACATTTGAATCTGAAAATATTGATTTGATAATAACAAACACTACTCCCTGTATGGCTGCGGCTGCAAAATTAATTAAAAAAATTCCAGTGGTTTTCACGGTTTCTTTTTCGCCTCAAGACATAGGCTTAGCTAATCCGCCTTCAAATTTATCAGGTTATTACGATCCTTACGATTTAACGAGTTTTGTTTCCCTTATGCAGGAATGTATCCCTGCAATAAAAAAAATCGGGCTTCCCTATAATTCCGCCGAAGTGAACGCTCAGTTTGCAGCCGGTAAAATAAAAATCATCTGCAAAGAAAATAATATTGAGGTTTTTGAATCTCCAATAATTTCCATAAACGATATTCCGAACGCGGCGCAAGCGCTTGCAATGAATAAAATCGACGCTTTTGTCGTAGCGGCTGATAATACCGTATATGCAGGAATCACGGGTCTTATGAGAATAGCAAAAGAGTTTAATATTCCAATATTTGTGACCGACCCGTCAATAGTGAAAAACGGAGCGTCAATAGGTTACGGAATCGATTATTATGACTGGGGTTTTCAAAGCGGAAAATTAGCCGCTGATATTTTGTCGGGAAACAAAAAAAACGGAACACTTATTTCTTATAACGCTTATCGGCTTGCAATTAATGAAAAAAGCTGCAAGGAACAAAACATATCTTTTCCGGAATCGGTAATGAATAAAGCCGATACGATAATAAGATGAATTTTAAGGATAACATTGTATCGTTATAATATATTATGAAAAAAGAAATCATCGAATCTATAGAGAGCGACAAAATAATTTTCAAGTGCGTTCAATGCGGAAATTGCTGTTCCGGCGTTACCGGATACGTATGGCTGACAAAAGAAGAGCAAATAAGAATCGCGGAATTTTTAAAAATACCGTTAAACGTTTTCATAAAAAAATTCGCCAGAAAAGTCAACGGTAAAATTTCATTGAAAGAAATTAAAAAATCCTATGAGGATTTCAGATGCGTGTTTTTAAAGAATGACAACAGATGCGAAATTTACGAGCGCCGACCAAGCCAATGCATAACTTATCCTTACTGGAAAAAAATTCTTGAGGACAGCGAGTATCTTGATTATGTAACGAACGATTGTCCGGGAATAAAAGTTGTTCGGAATAATGCGGAATAAAACGTTACTATTCAGGAACATTTTTAAAACCGTTAAAACGGTTTATTTTATGGATATTCTATCATTAACCCCGCAATCAATTGCGGGGTTAATAAAAAAATACGCCTTTTTCAAACCGTTTTAACAGTTTGATTACAACATCTGAACAATAAAACGAGATTATTTTTTGAAATTCTATCGCTTTCGCGGGAGGAGTTTATTCTTAAACCGCTTTCAAAAATATTGTTACGATTATGATTTGTTTTGATTTATGCTCAATCTATTTCTAAAAAAATTTTCAGCGATTACTTTATTATTAATAATATTCGAATTAAAACTTGCCGGAATACCTTTGATTTCAAACAAAGCCGCTTTTGAATTGCCGGATGCAATTTTGAGCTTAATTCAAAACGGCGCGGTTCTTGTTACGGATAGATACGATAATATTTTATTGAAATACAATGAAAACGAACCATTTACTCCCGCGTCGACAATTAAAATTATAACTTCGTATTTTGCGCTATCCAAACTCGGAGAAAATTACAGATTTTACACGGATGTTTTTTTTGATTCCGTAAATAATGATTTATACGTAAAAGGATACGGAGATCCTTTTCTTGTATCAGAAGAAATAAAAAGCATGGCTGAACAAATCGGCAATCAAATAAAAACCGTAAGAAATATTTACGTTGACGATTCATATTTTGAAGACAGACTTATAATCCCGGGAAAAGGTAAAACATTAAATCCTTACGATAGTCCCAACGGAGCTTTAAGCGCCAACTTTAACACTATCGCCGCAAAATACAACAACCGAAAAAAAATATATCAATCGATAGAACGCGAAACTCCAATAACTGATTTTTCAGCCGAATATTTAAAAAAAATAAAATTTAGAGGTTCGTCGAGAATAAATCTTAAAGGTTCCGCGGATCTTCCTGAAAAATATTTTGGTTCTTTACTAAGTTATTTTTTAAAAGAAACCGGCGTAGAAGTAAAGGGAAGAGTCTGGAAAAAAAAGGCGATAAATCAAAACTTTTTATTCAGACATTATAACCGGACGAATCTTGCCGATATTATAAATAAAATTATGATTTCTTCAAATAATTTTATGATAAACCAGATTTTTCTGCACATAGGAGCGAGGGATTTCGGAGAGCCGGCTACGCTTGATAAAAGCGTGGAATCCTTCAATAATTTTATTAAATATTTTACCGGCGTTTCCGAAATAAAAATTAAAGAAGCGTCGGGATTATCGAGAGAAAACAAAATAAACTGTTTAGAAATGAATTTTATATTGAATTTATTTCAAAAATACAAAAATCTGATGAGAACCAAAAACGAAGGAAATTTTAAAACCGGAACATTGTCCGGCGTATATTCAATAGCGGGATATTATGATTCGCCAAGATTCGGAGAGCTGAAAATAATAATTTTTCTACAACAGAAAAACAATCGTAGAAATGTAATTTTAAAAAAAATCATTGATTTTATTGAAAAACAAAATTAAACTTCCAAACAAATATGATTTCAATTAATCGACTGCAAAGGATAATAAAATTAAAATTCATTAAGTTAATGCGCATTCAGGATAAACTGGAGCGTATAGCCAGAGGATTCGCGTGGGGAACTTTTTTAGCGATATTTCCTTCTTATCCTTTCAATACGCTGCTTTCATTTTTAGCGCCATTGTTCGGCGGCAATATACTAGCCGCAATTATCGGGGCGTGGGTAGTGGGACCTTTCATAACAACTCCGTTTTGGTATTATGTTTCTTATATTTTCGGCAAACAGCTTTTTCAAATATTTGACTTGCCGGTCAATCCGATAAGTTATAATGAAATAACGCGATTTTTAGTGAAATTTGCCGGAGACCCGGTTAATCTTTCTCTTTATTATTTTACCACTCAAGAAGGCTTTTTACATTTTTGGAACCGCATAAAAGGTTTTTTCTGGGCAACTGAAATAGGCGGATTTATTATTGGAATCATTGGCGCGATAGTTTCATATAAATGCGTAATTCTTATTGAAAGATGGTTTATTAAATATAAAAAAAATCTTAAATTCAAAAAATTCCGCAGATTAAAATTCTTATCAAAAAAAGCGGAATAAAATAATTGATCCTGAAAAGAGAAGCAGGTATAAAACGAATTCTTTAATCGTAATAAAATTTATAATTTGATAGTATATGAAAACAAATATTTTGTATTGCGGCGATTGCCAGAAATTGTTAAAAAAAATTGACGATAATTCTATTGACTTAATTATAATTGATCCACCGTATTATAACAACCTAAAATCAATAAAATGGGATAATCAATGGAAAACACTAAATGATTATATTAATTGGTTATCTGATATCTTTGCTATACTTTCAGAAAAAATTCATAAAGGATTTTTTTTTTGCTTTTGCGATGTAAGACTAAGCAGTTATATCATAGATATTGGAGAAAAAAATTGTTTTGCCTACAAAAATTTTATTGTATGGTATAAAAAAAATTATTACAAATTTACTCCTTTTGACAGATTAAGAAATAATTGGGAAGGATTGTTGATGTTTGCAAAAGGAAAAAACAAATTAAACATTTGGGAACAAAATAATTCAGAAAAATTATTATATAACGATGTTTGGGAATTTGCGCAACCGCAATCAAATTTTAAAAAAGATAAGAAACAGCATATTACTCAAAAACCAATTAAATTAATTGAAAATATCATACAAATTGCTTCACAAGAAAACAATAATGTATTGGATTGTTTTGCCGGAGTCGGAACAACGCTTGTCGCTTGTAAAAAATTAAACAGAAAGTATATCGGGATTGAAATTGATTCAGATTTTTGTAAAATAACGAAAATACGCTTAAAAGAAATAAAATGAACGAAATTTTAAATAATAAAGAAACCAAACGATTTTATGGAGAACACTTTACTCCAATTGAATTATTTAAAGAATATATTTTTCCTTGGATAAAAGATAATATAAATGAGTATGTATGGATTGATCTTTATGCCGGAGAAGGAAATCTCATACTGCCAATTTTAGATTATATAGAACCTGAAAAAAAAATAGAATTTTTCAAAAACAATATTTATATGTTTGAAATTCAAAAAGAAAATTTTGATAAACTATTATTAAATACTATGGCGAAAGGAATACCGGAAGATATTGCAAAAAAAAATATTTTTTTAAATGATACTATCAAAAATTATCCAATTAAATTTTTAAAAAAATTCCAGAAGCCGGTTTTTCATATAACAAATCCACCATATTTATATTTAGGATATATTGTAAAAAACAAAGAAAGATTCAAAACCAATTTTGAATATTTTAATGATAAATCTAATGAAGGATATCAAGATTTATATCAATTGGCTTTAATTAATGATTTAAGGAATAAAATATATAAAATGATTTATATAATTCCATCAAATTTTTTATTTGGCGCATCTGTTTCAAATAAAATACGGAAAGATTTCTTTCAGTATTATACTATGAATAAAGCAATAATATTTGAAAAAGAAATTTTTGAATTTACTGGAACAAATGTTGTGGTTTGTAATTTTACACGAAAAAATGAAACAAACAAAAAAGATATTATTTTTAATGGCGTTAAAATTAACTGTAAAACTGTAGAAAAGAAATATATTTTAAAATATAAAAATTCATATAGGGCAGGTAACGAACTGTCAGATTTTTTAGATTTATATACTCAAAACGAAAAAATTAAATTTTCGTTTTATCTTGAAGAAAAAACAATAATAAACGGCAATAAAATTATTGATTTATTAGACGCTAATAAATTTGAAAATGGACAATATGTAAAGACAGAAAGAAAAGTAAATGATTTGATTTATAATACAATCAAAAATAATATTTTATTTATTAGAACTGTCGATACCGGTTCTCAAGATGGACGCGCTGGATTGTATATTACAAAACAGATTTTTGATTGCGATGGAATTTTAGTAACTAAAAGCAAATTTAGAACTCACCCAATTCAGATATTTTTTGAAGAAAATATTTTAATCGACGAGCAAAAAATAATTAAAGATTATTTTAATTTGATTTTAGAATATCTTCGTGAAATTACGGACAGTGAATTTATGACTTCATATAAATATTCTAATAGCGAATATGTGAGAAAATATTTAGGATTAACGCAGGCTAAAAAAATATTAGAAACATATCCGATAAAATTATCCCCAAAAATGAAAGTTCGATTTTCTAAACTAATAACAGAAAAAAATGCAAATAAAGTTTTAGACTTTTTAAATACAAACTGTATTGGTGAAAAATCAAATCAATTAGAGTTAAGTTTTAATTAGAGGTGTCCTTATGCTACTGCCGCAAGAATGTTTTGATAAATTTAATAATAAACAATATAGAATAAATAATATTGCTTTTCTAAATCCAGTTTATCAAGAAATTTTTAAAGATATGGGATTTGAATTTCGTTACAGCGAAGAATACAAAAACGCAATAAATAAAATAAAAAATTATATCGTTTATTTATATGATTTGAAAAAAAAAGATGAATTATCAATTGATAATATTGACGAGAAAATATTAAATATTGCAATTGAAAATATAAAACTTGTTTTAAAAGAAATAAAAGAAAAAAGAAATAATGTTAATGGTATCGAATCATTTTGTTGGTTACTTTTAAATATTTCAGGTTTAAATCAAATAGACTCATTGCTTAAAGATGAAGAATTATTATTAACCCAGTTAAAATCATTACAATTATTTGAAATAATAAAAAATATTGATTATCATTTTTTTGCTATAATGTTAAGTAATTTAGAATCAAAATATATTCTTAAATCGCCTACTCGAAGAAAGGGAATGTTTGATAAAATTGTTTTTGATTTGCTTTCCAAAAAACTTTTATTACAAAAAGAAATATCAAATAGCGGGGATTGGCTTATTGACGAAAAAGAAGTAAAAAAAATTGACGGAATACTTAATATTTTGGGCGTTACCGAATTAAAATATCCCGATGTAATATGTAAAATTAAAAATACATTAATTATTGGCGCGCATAAAGAACAGAATATGGCTGGCGGCGGGCAGGATAACCAAGCAATAGACGCTAAAAGAATTTTTATGTTAAAAGAAACTGCCGATGAAAATTTATTAAAGAAAAAATTTAATATTGAAAAAATATTATATGTTATTATTTATGATACTTATTCGGAAATTAGAACCGGCAGACATTGGGAAGCGATTTATTCCGATGTTAAGGAGCCGAATAATACTTCCAAATATGTCGTTAATAGCGTTATTTTTAAAGAATTAATTGAAAATATAAAATAACCGCATCCGTTAAATCAGTTTAATCAGTCTACATATGTGTTAAGATTTTTTTTAACACTGATTGATTACAGATTTAACAGATTTGCGCAGATTTTTAATTTTTTATTAATTTTGTTATTTGTTGTTCGAAGTCGGGTTTTCCATTTTTGTGAACTCGACCTCACAAAAATTAAACGTTAAAAAGTTTATTGCATTTTTCATATAAAAGATTTAAAATATATTTATTCATAAAATTGTATTAAAAATAAAGGAGCGGAAAAATCGGAAAGATTATTTTCGCGTAAAAAAAATAAAAAAACAGGAGACAAAAAAATGGCAAAAGCAAAACCGGAACAAGAGACAAAACCAGCGGCAGATTCAAACAAAGATAAATTAAAGGTGCTGGACAGCGCGATTTCAGGGATAGAAAAGAAATACGGCAAAGGCGCAATAATGAAACTTGGCGATTCAGAGCATCAGAAATTGCCCGTTATACCAAGCGGAATACTAACGCTTGACGTAGCTACGGGAATAGGCGGAGTTCCGCGCGGCAGAATAATAGAAATCTACGGACCGGAATCCTCCGGAAAAACGACATTAACTTTAAGCATAATAGCCGAAGCTCAGAAACAGGGAGGCATAGCCGCGTTTATAGACGCAGAACACGCGTTTGATCCGACATACGCGGAATTGCTTGGCGTGAACACTTCTGATTTATATATCTCGCAGCCGGACGACGGAGAGCAGGCGCTTGAAATAGCGGAACAACTTGTAAGGTCGGGCGCGCTCGACGTTATAGTTGTGGATTCGGTTGCGGCGTTAACTCCGAGGGCGGAGATTGAAGGGGAAATGGGCGATTCGCATATGGGACTTCAAGCCCGTTTAATGTCTCAAGCGCTCAGAAAATTAACCGGCGTTTTAAGCAAATCGAATACGACAATGATATTCATCAATCAGGTCAGAATGAAAATCGGAGTAATGTATGGAAATCCGGAAACAACCACTGGCGGCAACGCATTAAAATTTTACGCTTCAATGCGTATGGAAATAAGAAAAGCCGAAACCTTGAAAAAAGGCGACGAAATGATAGGAATAAAATCGCGCGTTAAAATTGTGAAAAACAAGATGGCGTCGCCGTTTAAAAGCGCGGAGTTTGATTTAATATATTCTGAAGGAATTTCAAAAATTGGATGCATAGTGGACTCGGCGATAGATTTAAAAATCATAAATAAAAGCGGCGCGTGGTTTTCATATAATGAAACCAAACTCGGACAGGGAAAAGAAATGGCAAAACAGACGCTTGCTGAAAATCCGGAATTGCTTGAAGAAATAAAAAATAAAATTTTTCAGAATTTCGATTTAAACGCTAAAGACGAAGTCGCCGCTGAATAACTTTGAAATTCGGGATAAATCATCAAAATGAATGAAATCAGATTTTCGGCTGAACTCGATTATTCGTTTATTGAACAGATCACGGCGTATGCGGTAAAAAATATAAAGAACGCCAGTCAAGCGGGCGACATATCCGAACTTGTAGCCGGATTATATTATTTTACGGATAATATTCTTTACGATATAATCGACGATAAAACTCAGGTTCCGGGCGTTTGTAAAATCGACAATACGACCGTAATCGTGGAATTATCGAATATTCCGCCCGAATATCTAAAAACCAAAAAAGAGCAATTTGCGGTTTTAAAAAAACACATCGGAAAAATCGGCTACGACGAATCAACTAAAAAACTTACTTTATCAAAATATCTTTATGTTATTGACGAAGAGTTCGACAGTCAATTGTCGGGGGTTCTTAAAGATATAAAATCTTCCGAAGTAAAATCAAGCGAAACAATAGACGATTCGTTTGTAGGGTTAAATCCCGCTGAAGCCGAAAAAATAATAAATCAGTTAAGAAACATTGACAAATTAAATTTTTATTGTTTTGACCGTTTTTTATTTGACGCTAATTCGTCGGAAATATTATCGAACTTATATTATTACAGAAGAGTAATACCCGGACAAATAATCTCCGCTACTTTGCTGCCCGTATTGAAAAGCAAGCAATTTAAAAGTTTGGAACCCGGAGAAAATATTTTAATATCCAAAAACCGTAATTCTTATTTTTCAAAGATTAACGGAAGGGTAAGATGGATTGATGAAAAATTGGAAGTTTCCGCAATTCAAAGCATAGATAAATCCGTGTCAAATTATCCGAAAGATATTATATGCGAAAACTCGTTGATTGTGAACGGTTCGGTTTCAAACTGCGGATATTTAAAGACCGGGAAAGATTTATATATAATTGGAGATCTTGTAAATACCGGAGTGAGCGTGAAAGGCGATTTATACGTTTCCGGAAAAATTTCAAATTGCGATTCCAAACCGTTTATAGTAACCGGAAATATTATAACTTCGGGAATATATAATTCCAAACTGACCTCGGAATCCAATATACTTGTTTCGGAAGAAATAATTTCAAGTTCCATTTCCGCAACGGGCGATATAATACTCGACGGAAACAAACAACTAATTTGCGGCGGATTGATAGAATCAGGGAAAAGCGTGGTATGCGGAATAATCGGAGACGGAGAAACGCAGACTGAAATTTCATTGAAAACAGTTTCAAAAGAGAACATCGAAAAATCAAAATTAATCAATTCAAAAAACGAAGCCGACCGCGAACTGAAAAAAATAAATCAGACGTTTAAAGAACTTACGGAAAAAAGAGATATTGGCGACACCTCAAAAGAACTTGATTTAAAAATCAAGAATTGTATTCAGTTCAGGATAAAACTTGAAAAAAATATAGATTACATAAACGGTAAGATTGAAGAACTCGATAAGTTCAAATCGGCTGACGCCGGAACTATGAGAGTTTCTGCGAGAAAAAAAATATCGCCTAAAGTTATGATTAAGTTCAACGGTTTGCCAAAAGAAATCAATGAAGAACTGACCGACGTTTCAGTAATTTATACAAAATCAGGAATAACCGTATCAAGATTCAGTTCCGGAAAAATAACCGGAGAAACGTCGGCGAATATAAAAACAAGTTCGGCGACAAGCGAGCAAATCGATCCGTTAAATATCAGAAAATCAATAATTATTGAAGGAAGCATTGAAAAAAAAGCTGTAGAAACGGCTATGAGATTTCTTGATTCGGGAGAAGAAAAATGCGCTGTCGAAAAACTATGCGAATCAAAAACCAAATGCAGAATATTCGCCGCGCAATTAAAAGAAGGAGAGGATAAAATAGAATTAATATCCAAACTGCTGCCTGTTAAACGCAATGCGGTTTTAACTGAAATCAACGAATCGAAGAAAATAAAAATTTCTGGCGATACGCTTGATGATTGCGTTAAAAAAGCATATCAGAAATATAAAGTTGAAAAATCAAAATTAAAATATAGCGTCATAAAAAAAGGGAAAAGCGGCGTGTTCGGAATAGGAAAAGAACCATTTGTTATAGAAATCGAAATATGAAAGTCAAACCATTGAGAATAGGAATTACCGGAGGCATAGCTTCAGGCAAATCCGAGACGCTTGAATATTTGCGAAAGAAAAATTTTCCCGTAATTTGTTCCGACGCGATATATCATCATTTATTGAATACGCGCCAAGCGTTAAACCGTAAAATAATGACCGCATTTAAACTAACCTCAAAAAACGGAACCGTTGACAGAAAACAATTGGGAGCTATTGTTTTTAGCGACAAAAGCAAATTGCAAAAATTAAATTCTATAACGCATCCGCATATCATTAAAGAAATCAATTTAAAGATTAAAGCGTTGAAGAATAATCCGATTATATTTATTGATATTCCATTATTATTTGAAACCGGACTTGAATCTGAAACCGATATGATAATAACAGTCGTCTGTCCAAAATACTTGCAGTTAAAAAGACTTATGAAACGAAACAATCTTTCAAAAAGCGAGGCGTTGAAACGAATCAATTCGCAATTGCCGATGAAATACAAAATCGAGCGTTCGGATTTTACGGTTTATAATAAAAAAAATTTTCTTTATTTGCATAAACAAATTGACAATATCATAAAAAAAATATATGATGATAAAGAAAATATAAAATCGGGGGATTTGTATAAATGAAAAACGATTCCGGCGGAAAAAAATATATTTTAAATATTGAACAAAAAGCCGTAAAGATAATAATTTTTATATGTTTGGCGATATTAGCGGTTGTTTTCGGCGCCGGATATTTTACCGGAAAAACCGTATCTTTCAAAAACTCGCGAGTTGAAAATCAGAGTAATGTTCTTTATAAAATTACGCAGCCGGACACATCGATATTAAACGGAACGTTTCAAATTGCCGATTCAGGAAAACAGCAGACCGCCGCAAATAAGGGAAACGATTCTCAAACCGCCGCGGAAAACGCCGAGAATAAAAGCGGCGCTAAAACCGAAGAACCTCCAAAAAATGTTGACGCCGCCGCAAACCCAAACAATAAACAACCGGCGGGGAAAAAAAATAATCTCAAAACAAAACCATCAAAAAAAAATAAAACTTATTTAATTGAAGTTTATTCGTATAAAACTTCAAAAGAAGCGGAATCTTTCCGGGATATTTTAAAAACCCGCGGTTGCGACGCTTACGCTGTAAAATCAGGCAATATGTATAAAGTAAGAATAGGTAAATTCAAATTAAGACGCGATGCGGTTTATGAAGCGAGACGTCTCGAATCAAAAGGCATTATTCCGCATTTTTATATTCAGGAAGAATAACTTAAGCCGGATTTTTTCGGAAAAGGAAATATAGTTTTTACTAAAAAATTATTTTTTTCTGAAATCAGGATTGCATATAAAAAACGCTTTGGAGGTAAAAATAATGAAATCAATAAAATTCGATTATTCAAATTCATTGTTGGCAAAGAGCGGAGATTTAAAAAAAATTTCAGGACAACTCGTTAAAATCGAAAAATCCGTCAAGACCAAAACCGGCGCGGGTTCGGAATTTCTCGGATGGACGGATTTGCCCGATACTGTTACAAAAAAAGATTTGGATTCAATAGAATCATTGGCGGCGAAAATACGTAAAAACGGCGACGCGTTTGTATCGATAGGCATTGGAGGTTCTTATCTTGGCGCGAAAGCGGTAATTGAAGCGATAGCGGGAACATTTAACATATTGAAATTAAAGCCGCAGATATTTTTTGCGGGCAATAATATTTCGGGCAGATATTTAACTGAATTATTAACAATACTGGAATCAAAAAAACAGATTTATGCGAACGTAATATCAAAATCCGGAACTACAACCGAGCCGGCGATAGCGTTCAGATTTATAAAAAATCTTCTTGAGAAAAAATATAAAAAAAATTCTAAAAATCATATCATTGCCACAACGGACAAATCAAAAGGAGCTTTAAGAAAAATGGCGGATTCCGCAGGTTGGCAGTCTTTCGTAATACCCGAAGACGTAGGCGGAAGATTTTCAGTTTTAACTCCGGTGGGCTTACTGCCGATAGCGGCGGCAGGCATAGATATAAGAAAATTGATTCAGGGCAGCCGCGATATGAAAAAAATCCTTGATACAAATCTTAAAATAGAAAATAACATAGCCATGCAATACGCCGCTGTAAGATTTCTTATGTATTCAAAATACAATAAAAATATAGAATTGCTTGTCAATTACAATCCGGAACTTCATTACATTTCAGAATGGTGGAAACAATTATACGGAGAGAGCGAAGGGAAAAACGGAAAAGCTCTATTTCCGGCGTCATGCGATTTTACAACCGACCTTCATTCAATGGGCCAATGGATTCAGGACGGAGTCAGAAATATTTTTGAAACCGTTCTGGAAATTGAAAACGCGAACGTAAATTGTCCTATTCCAAAAGAAAATGAAGACCTTGACGAATTAAATTATATCGCGGGCAAACAAACTGATTTTGTTAATTCAAAGGCAATGCAGGGAACTATCGAAGCTCATATTTCCGGAAAAGTTCCGAATCTGAAAATAAGTATGCCGCAGCTTAACGAGTATTATATCGGGCAATTATTATATTTCTTTGAGCGCGCGTGCGCGTTGAGCGGTTATTTGCTGAACGTTAATCCCTTCGACCAGCCCGGGGTGGAAGCTTATAAAAAAAATATGTTCAGACTTCTCGGAAAAAAATAAAAAAAGCTTTGCGTTTTTTTTGGTATCTTGTCAAATTCGGCTTAGATTTTCAAAAAAGTTAGAGTTTTCGGGATAACGAGGAAAGATTAGTTTCAACAATATGGGCAAGGCAATCAATGTTTTTTTCTTTGATTTTAGTTATATTTGTTATTTTGCAGACCGGTTTTAATCCTTTAATTGAACGAAGATGATTTAAAAAAGCGCGTCTGAATGAATCGTTGTCAAATAAACCGTGAATATACGAAGCCGCAATATTATCGCGCATCATAAAATTTTTATCCGCCTGCGTTATATCGCTAACCCCGTTGTGAATCTCATAACCGGTAATTTTAAATTTACGGTTACAGAAATTAATCGCATCATCAACCTGTCTTAAAATTTTATTTTTTTTCAGTTCGGTGTTAAAATTAAAAAAATTTAACAACCTTGTTTTTTTGATTGAACCTTCGATATTGTCGGAATCCGTAATGTTAGAACCGAGCATTTGCAGACCGCCGCAAACGCCAAATAGAAATTTTTTTTTATTTTCCGCAAATTTTCTGAGCGTTTTAATAGAATTTCTTTCTTTCAAAAAAAGATAATCCGCAGCCACCGATTTGCTGCCGGGTATGATAACGCAATCAAAATCTTGAATATGTTCAGGATTATAAATATATTTCAATAAAACGTCAGATTCATAAATAAACGGGTCGAAATCCGTGAAATTCGACGTATGAGGCAATGCGAGTATTCCGACGCATATTTTGTTTTCGGAATTAATTTCTGAATTTACGGAGATGTTTGCCCGCATCAGAGAATCCTCTTCGTCAACCGTCAAGTTATGAATATAAGGCAGAACTCCGGTTATAGGGATTTTAGAATATTTTCTGAACATTTTAAACGCCGGAATAAGTAAATTCATATCTCCGCGGAATTTGTTTATTATAATTCCTTTCAACAATTTTTTGTGTTTTTCAGGAAGCAAATCAATTGTTCCTTTCAAAGATGCAAATACTCCGCCTTTATCAATATCGCCGATTAAATAAGTGTCAGCTTGGGCATATTCCGCCATTGACATATTCACAATATCGTATTTCATCAAATTAATTTCGGCGGGACTGCCGGCTCCCTCGATAACAATAAAATCATATTCGTCGCTCAAAGAATCAAAAGCTGCGCGGCTTGCGTTTCTAAAAATTTTTCTGCGTTTATAATAATTTGAAGCGGTAAAGTTATCAAGGGGTTTGCCATTAATTATGACCTGCGACATAGAGTCGCTTGAAGGTTTTAATAAGACCGGATTCATCCGCGAGTCGGGTTTAATTCCGGCTGCGAACGCCTGATAAGCCTGAGCTCTGCCAATCTCATAGCCGCCATCGCAGACATACGAATTTAACGCCATATTTTGCGCTTTGAACGGCGCCACTTTCAATCCGCGTCTTTTTAAAATTCTGCAGAATGCGGCGGTTATAATGCTTTTCCCGGTATCCGACCCCGTTCCTACAAACATAATAGCTTTTGATTTTTTTTTCATTTTTATAAATCTGCGTATTGTGAAATCCGCATAATCTGCGGTCTATTTTAAAAGCATTCGCTCTATTTCTTTTTTTGCATTTTCTAATTCCGACGACGCCTCAAATCGCAGGCGTTTCGCTTCTTCGCGTATTTTTTTTATCGCTTCAGCTATTTTATTTTGAACATCTATTGGAGGCAGGGGAATGAATAAGTTGGAAATCATATGAAAATTTAAATTATTAATATTTGTTCCGCCTAATTGACGAAATAAATATTTTCTAAAAAAAAGGCTCCGTAAAAATTCAAACAAATATTTAGATAACAACATACTTGTTTTTCCGCGTAAAACCATCATAAATCCGCCAAAATATAGATTCAAATCCTCGCAAATATAAGCTACCTTTCCAACATGTTCTTTACTACCGCTTGCCGAACACATCAAAATATCATTTTTTTTTAATAATAAATCAGAGCTAATAAATATATTGTTTGAAATAAATTTTATATCTGACAAATTTAGTTCATTAGTTGATAAATCAATGTTATTTGCGCGTAATATTCCTTTTCCATCTTTCGCTTCATCGTTGACCGAATAAACAACTCCTGATTTCCCATAACATAATTCAAAAATTTTTTTCAATTTATATTTTGATTGTTTGATACTTTCTTCAAATTTTAAGTAATATATATCGTTATAAATAGGATCGAACCTGCCGCCAGAAATATTTTTAACGCTTGTTTTAAAAATACGGTTTTTTAAAATATTTGGTTTTTCTTTAGGAAGTTTTATTCCCAATTCAGAAAGAAGATAATCGTCAATTCCATCGAGCATTTTTTGGGCTTTTGATTCTTTGGATTGTTTATTGATAATAGATTTCTCAAATATGGATATGATTTTTTCTTGCGTGTTTTTTTCCGGTAAAGGTATAAGAAGATTCGCAAGGACATTAATATTAACGCCGGATTGATTATTCCAGTTAGTGCATAGATTGAAAAATATTTTATTTTTTTGATAAAAATTTAAAATTATCCAAAGATATTTGGGCAATATTTTATTGCCGCACATTATCCTCGTAATATGATTTGAACAAAAATTAATACTATCAAAATCAAAAAAAGAAGTTTTTCCAACTAATTCTTGACTGTTTGTATTATTAAATAAAATTTCATTTTTAATCAAAACATCAGATTTTTTTAAATTTAAAGTTTTACGGCTGATATAAATATTTTTATCAAATACAAGCATATTGTCGGAATTAATGTTAGTTGGTCTTATCTGAATAATATCGTTTTCGTTAAAAGACTGATCATTATGTCCAGCCGCAAATCCATTTTTAAGATACAATGTCAAGTCTTTTAACTTGACAGTCTTAAATTTTAATTTTTTAAAAAAACCAAGAAGCCAGCCGGAATAAAACAGCGGATCAAACCTATCTTTCATTTCGCTCCGGTTCGCGGTAAAAATCTTATTTTTATCTGCCCCGGAGCTTATGCGAAAAAAGAATCAGTTCCTTTTTTTACAGATTCGATAAAAGCTAAAAGTTCTTTAGCAATATCTTCGAGTTCGTTTTTATTTGTCGGTCTGCCTGCCGCGTCATAGCCGATGTCTTCCGCAATCGCCATAAACACAGGATAATCCGTAATTTTCTTTTTCACGGATTCGATAAATTCTTCCTGAAGATTTTCTTTAATAGCGTTTATCCGCTCGTTGAATTCGTCTGTAATGCGGCATCGCCAATCGGCGTATTCTTCAGATTTTTCAATTTGTTTGATTTTATCTTTTGCATTTTTTTCGAGTCCGCATTTTTTAGATTTATCAATATTTCCTTGATTTTCAAGGGCTTTTAAATGATTATCAAGCGATTCGTTAATTTCTTTAATTTTCGCAAAATTATTTTTCAGCGTATCTTTTTTTTCGCGTTCAATTTTTTCAATCGAGGGACCGTATTTTTTGTTTTCAAATAGTTTATCCTGCAATTCAATTTTTATTTTTTGGATAGCCGCGGTCTCGGATTCTTCATATTTTTCAAGAAAAATAACCGAGCTTTTAACGCCCGCGCCAGTCGCCTGAAAAGCTGACTGGGGCATTGACACAACCGCAATAATCCTGTAATGCTCTTCAATCCAGCCGCGGACATACTGTAAACTTGAATTTGTCAAAATGCCGTCGGGTATTACCATTGCGAGTATTCCGCCCGGTTTAAGAAAATTATAGCACTGCTCGATAAACAAAACTTCAGAGCTTTGCCTCTCCCGAACTTCGTCTTTATTCGGATTTTTATTTTTTAATTTTAACTCTATCCATTCATAATTTTTTTTGCCCAAATCGTATTCTTTAACATACGCTTTAGCCGACGACTGAATCGACGAACCAAAAGGCGGATTTGTGATAATATAATCAAATTTATTTTTCGCAAAACCCTTATTTTTTGTTTTTTCGCGCATCCAGTAAATACTGTCAAGTCCATCGTGCGATACGACATTTGTATGTCCGTCGTCGTGAATTATCATATTCATTTTAGCGGTGCGGGCAATGCTTTCGGAAATTTCAATTCCAAATAAATTTGATTCGGCAAAATTATGCCAAAAATTATAGTGTTTAGAGCTGTCTTTTTTAAAATAGCCGTCATCAGACATTTTATCAGCGGCGCGCCGGACTTTATCAAGCGCGTATAGCAAAAAGCCGCCGCTGCCGCAGGACGGATCCAAAACAATATCTTCGTTAGTTACCGGCAAACTTTCAATAATAAACTTTACAATAGGACGCGGCGTAAAAAAAGCGCCAAAATCGCCGCGGAAAAAACTTCCCATAAATGTTTCAAACGCCCTGCCTTTGCTGTCAAGGTCGGTATCGCTTAAATTTATTCCGGCAAGATAACTTACTACTGTTTCAAGTTCGTATGGATTCAGCCGGATATTATCTTTAAAAACTTCAGGGTCCCTTTCCTTGCCTTTGTCGTAAATTGTTTGAATGCGTTTCAAAAGCAGTTCGTTTTTCTCGCCGCTAAAAACCTGAAAATCGTAGGGTTCTCCGTTTTTACGCAATTTTTTTTCATCCCAAATTTTACAAAAAATAAGTTTATCGAATTCGTCGAACGCTTCCGAAGGATTGCGTTTGCCGCCAGCCCAAAGCGCATCGTGCGCCTGCTTAAAAATTCGGGTTAATTCGTTTTCGTTTAAAGTCGTTAAATCTTTACGCTGTTCGCTTTTATCGTTTATTCCGCCTTTGTAAAACTGCGCTTTATCGATTTTTTTTTGACCAAAACGCGGGATATCCGATAAACGGTTTGCATCGCGTTCCATTGACGGAAAATCTTTTACGTTAAAATATTCGTTTTTGATTCCCGAAGTAATCCAAAGATAATTTGCTTTGAGCGAATTTGCGTTTCCGAATCCCTGTTCAACCGCCTGCTTGAATTCGCCTTCGGATACTTCCGGTTTTTTACATTCAACGACAATATGCGGGTCTTTCAAATCATCATCGTTATAAACGACAATATCCGCAAGTATATTCGGAGTTCTATGCGGAATACCGACTTCAAAATCAATGCGTTTCGGCTCGTAACCGTAATTGATTAATTCAAGATACGCCTTGCTTCGTATTTGTTCTTCAGGGTCGGCATACCGGTATTTTTTATTTTGCGCGATATAAAAAATATTTTTTTTATCATCGTCGAATTTAATATAAGGTTTTAGTTTGTTAGTATTCATATTTTTTTCCTGTTGTATTAATCTAAAAAATGCAATTGAAGTTTTCATATAAATTGCGAATTTCAATCGCAATATAACATTTTAATTTTTAAGAAACTTCTCGCTGCCTCTAATGAATTATTCGGGATTAATTATAATCAAATTAAACTGTTAATATATTTTTTATAAAAGCTAATTGATAAAAAGTTATATTAATTAAGGCAAGAAGTCAATCAAATTCAGACGACAAAAACAAGTCGCGGGGACGCAGTCAGAAATTGTTCTAATAAATTAAAATTATTGAAACAATTTCCGAGAGCTTAAAAACAAAAAGTTTTAATAATCTGTAACCGCGAAAGCGGTTGAATTTTACATAACCGCAGGTAGCCTGCGCGGAGCGCATTCAACCTGCGGGAAGAAAACCAACCAAATCTATCAACCCTGAAGGGGTTGAATTTTAAGACAATTTGAAATTCGACCCTTATTCAGGGTCGAGCGATTTTGTGTTTTTCGTTCCGTAGGTTTTCCTGCGCTGCGCGCAGTTCACCTACGGTTATGTGAAATTCAAACCTTTCAGGTTTGTTTTCCGAATCGTCGTTATTTCATTTTGTTTCCATAGATTTTATCTACGGCAATGAGAAATTCGACGCTCTTTGCAACTTGATTCAACTTTCAGCGACGGTATCTGAATTTTATATATTTTACATTAAAAAAAAGCGTTGTAAGTTAATGTTAAAATTTCCTTTCCACATAAATAACTGAAATGGCGCCAGAAAAGTTTATTAAAATTTTTGAAACAATTTCTGGCCGAGCTTGAAATTCGGCTAAGGGATAAATTATATTGACAAAAGAACTGAAATTTGAGATAATCAAAGAAAATTAATTCGGAGGCGATTATATGTCCGGCATATCAAATATAAAAAAAAATATGTTAATTTTGTCTATGTTGTTTTTTTGGGGTTGTTCGGGAAATGTTGGCGATAACAACGTAACAGACGCAGTAGGCGCATCGAAAAAATCAACGGAGCAAATTGAAAGCGACACGGGGATTCAGAAACTTAATTTTGCCGTTGTTCCTTCGAGCAACGCAATGGATTTACAAAACATAATGAAACCATTAATCAGTTATCTTCACGCTCAGATTGAAATGCCGGTGATATTAAAATTTGCGTCGAATTACGAAAATATAGTTGATAAAACCGGAATCGAATATGATTTGGCGTCAATGGGGGCTTATTCATACGTGGAATCGCATAAAAAAAACAACACGCTTCCGCTGGTTAAATCAATACGAAACGGGAAACCTTCTTATAAGGGAATAATAATCACGCATAAAGATTCTGGAATAAAATCACTGGAGGATTTGAAGAAGAGAGAGAAAATTAAAACGGTTTTTACGGACAGATATTCGACGTCGGGTTTTTTATTTCCGGCTGCGGACATAATCAAATCAGGGGCGGATATTGAAAAAAATTTAAGCGTAAAATTTGTAAAGGGACACGATAACGTTGTGAAAATAATATCATCGAAAGGCGCGGAAATAGGAGCTTGTTATCAAGGCGCGGTAGAAAAATATTTATCGCCCGATAAAGTCAAAAATATAGTGGTATTACAGGAAACGGACGATATTCCCGGCGACCCGATAGCGATAGGGAAAAATATTATAGACAATAAGGATTTGAAAAAAAAATTGCTTGACGCATTTATTAATTTGAAAAACTCTAATATTTTGAATTCGCTTGCGGGCGGACTTGAAGGTTACGCCCCGGCGGAGGATTCCGATTATAATATAATGCGCGAGAAAATCGATTTGATTAACAAACATTTCAAATGAAAAAATATTTAGAATGGATATTAAAGAAAAACCGCGAAGTAAGCGGTTTATTTTTATTTATATCGCTTTTTGCGACGGTAATACTTCTCTATATAATTTTAAATTTTTTTACCGGATTATCGACTCAATATTTTTATTTGTTTTTAATCATAGCGCTTTTATTTTTTATAATAGATCCGTTTTTAAAAACGATTTTGCCATCCGCGAAAGCGAATCTTTTATTGCTTGAAATTTATGTTTTTTTTGTTCATTTTACTGTTACCTATTCCGGCGATAACAGCATTTCGTTTTTCTTTTTATATTTCATACCTATTATATCTGGAGCAATGAGTTTCGGGATACGCGGAAGCGTCGGCACCACGCTTTTCATATTTATTCTTTATAACTTAAGTCCTGACCCGGTAACCAGAAACGTGATTTTATTCGGACCGCAGGTTCAAGCTCATCTGCCGAGATTTATAGCTTTATTGATAATCGCGATAATGCTCGGTTTTTCAAGCGAAGAAAACAGGAAAGCGGAACAAAGAGCATACGAGAGGATGTCAAAAATAGTAACATTAAATGAAATAAAAAATAGTTTAAAACTCGATTACGAACTTGTATCAATATTAAAAGTAACGACAAATTCAATAGTTAAGATTATGAATTGCAACGCCGGAGCCGGAATAGTATACGATAATATGACGGGAGAAATAATCGATAAATACGAAAAGGATTTAGATATTCCGGCGCTGAATAAAGGGATAATAAGAGTATCTCAGGAACCGGAATTGTTTGGTCCGAAGGATAAAGCGGTATCAACGGCGGATTTAAAAAAAATCAGGAATATTTTAAAGGTAAACGTTCATATAGAAAACGAACGTTATTTAATAATTTATTTGACAAAACTTTATGAAAAAAATTCATTTAACGTTAGCGACGTCGAATTGATAAAAACGGTAAAAGTATATCTTGAATTGCTTTTTAAAAACAGGGCGTTATATAAAAGAATAGAAAGCATAAAAGATTATTTATATTTTACTTTCAAAAATTTGCCGCTGGGAATTATGATTCTCGACAAAGAATTAAAGATTAAATTCATAAACACGCAAGCTCTGCTTTTATTAAAATTCGATAATGAAAACGAATTATTAGATAAAACTCTCGGACAGGACATATATATTTTTCCCGATAAACAGATACAGACAAAAATAGAAAATGAAGAATATATGTTTTATCACAGGACGCAGCTTGTGGCAAAAAATCTTGAAGTGAAGCAAATAGAATTGACGACTGTAAAACTTAAGACCGAATACGGTTTGATTAAAGGAATGATAGCGTCATTCAACGATATAACTGAAATGAAGGAGATGGAAGAAGAATTGAACCGCAGGGACAAACTCGCTTCGTTAGGAGAAATGGCGGCCGGACTCGCTCACGAGATACGCAATCCGCTCGGTTCAATAGAGGGATTTGCGTCTCTGCTTGAAAAAGATTTATCAGATTCGGCGGATTCCGAAAAAAGCAAGATTGCCTCGAAAATAGTCGAGGGAGTTAACGATTTAAATAAGATAGTCACGGAATTTTTGAATTTTACTAATAAAATACAATTAAAAAAACAGAACAAAAATTTAATTGAAACGCTGGAAAAATCTCTGTTATACGTTCGAAAATCAATGGAAGACAACAACATTAAGTTAGAAAGAAAATATTGCGCGCACAAAATTTTGGTTAATTACGACGAGGATAAATTGAACAGGGTATTTTTAAATATTTTATTAAACGCGGTTGACGCTTTGAAAGAAATAAGCGATCCGTTTATAGAAATAAACGTCAGGATTAAGGACAATAATCTTACGGCTAACGAATACACGGTTTGCATAGTGGAAATTTTCAATAACGGCGGAAACATCGACGAGACTTTAAAGAGCAAGATTTTCAATCCTTTTTTTACGACAAAATCCACTGGAATCGGGCTTGGTCTGACAATCTCTCAAAAAATAATGGAAGAACATAACGGGAAAATTAATTTTAAAAACGAAAAAAACGGAGTGAAATTTTCGGTGGAATTGCCGGTTGATAAGAGGTTTGTGTATAAATCATAAATGAAAATAAAAAAAAAATTTACAGACGCAATATTATTTAAAGACGGATTGGAAATAGAAATTTTAGATAATATTACCTCGCTATTTGGAATAAAATTAAAATCAAATAACGCGGTGATATTCGGTTTTTTGAACGCCGGCAAAATAAAAAATTTAAGGGATTCCAAAATAATAATAAAGTATATTGAACGGCATTCGGCGGCCGGTCAATTGCCGGGGTCGTCAAATCTTGAAGAAAACGTTCATTCGCAAAAGAATTCAATAATAGAAAAAAAAATAACGCGTCAGATTTCACCGCTGTTAAAACTGAACAAATTCAATATGGACATAGAATTAAATCTGCTTCTGGAATCCGGCAATTCCGGTTATCCTTCCGACTCGCTCGCTATGAACTGCGCAATGATACTAAGTTATATTTCGGGAATAATTGATTTTCCATATTATACGGGGAGATTTTGCTCCGGTCAATCCGGAATTCAGATAGAACCGGGATTTAAAGAAATAAACAGATCCAAATTTTCCGTTTTAATAAGCTGGACTTCAGAGAAATTAATTTTTCTGGAAGCGTCCGGAAGAGAATTCAGCGAATATCAAATTGAAAATATCAAACGAATAATAGAAACTGGGCAATCCGGATATTTCGAATTTTTAAAAGATTTGAAAAATGAATCCGGAATAGATTTGAAATTGAACGGCGTTTTATCGGAAGACGCGGATTTTGATATTAAGCGTTCAATCGAAAATATAATTCTTGCAAACAAAGAGTTAATTGAAGGGATATATGTTTACGATTCTTATAAAACAAGAATCGAAGAATTAACCAAGCTTTCTTCGATACTGTTAAAAAATGCCGAATTGTCAACCGACATTAATATTAAAAACTTCGATGAATTTAAGAACTATTATTTTTATAGTTTTTACCGGATTTTATTAAATATTGTGAAAGAAAATCTTAATCAGAAAAAGCGGTTATACGACGATTACGCCAATAAAATAACAGATATTGAGATTGAAATAACGAAAAACAAGAATACGTCGGTTTGCAGAATTAACAGGAAAGTTACGGACGCAATTGTTTCAGTAACATCATTACGACAAAAAGAAGAAAATTCGGAAGAAGGACAACAGGTAAAAAGAACAAAAAATAAGATAGAAAAATTTGTAAAGATTAATGACGACGTTGATTTCAGAAGCGAATCTAAATTTTACAATATATCGAATTTTTTTGGAAACAACATTAATGTTCTTCTTGGAGACAGAATTTTATCCGACGAATACAAGCCGTTAAGGTCAGGTCAGATTGAAACCGCGTTGAACAAGATAATAAATTTTAATAAATTATTGGAACAAAACAGCGCGCATAGAATGGTAACCGAATACATATCGAGCGACGGTTCGGAAATAAGCGTTCCGATCAACGCGATAAATATTTTGAAATATTTTCATCCTGAAGAGACTTTTAACAACGTGTTTTACGAGGATGCCGGATGTCTTGAATTCGCATATTTGATAGAACAGAATTATTTAATATTGGAGCCCGTGTTCATAGAAGAAGCGGCGGCGGATTTGCGGATATGCATAATCGGAGACGAACGCAATATAAAATATCTGAATATCATATCAAACTGTCAGGGCGTAGAAACAGGCAAATTAATTAAAGCAATAAAAGAATGCAAAACCATTTTAAAAAATTTTTTAAGGACATTAATATCCGGCGTTAACAAGAATAGAAATAATTTAAACTTCAGCGTCAGGTTTTAAAATTATGAAAAGTAAAAACGATAGAATATTCGAAACAATATACGACGGAAAGCCGTTGAAAGCAAGATTAGTCGATTATAATGGAACGTCAGATTACATCATAGAGGCATCGTATGGAAAAACCCTTGTTAATTGCAATCTGATAATAGGGCGCAGATTATTAGACGCCGGGGAATACATAAATTCGCCGATAAAACTTTTTTATTCCGAGCGTTTTTATTCTTTTGGAGAGATTCCGTCAAATTTTCATAAAAGAGAAGAATCGAGAACGCCTCGCGAAATTCAACTTACGGATTTTTTTACCGAGTGCGCAATAACATCTTTGAATAAGGCGATAGACAACGAAATAATTATTTCCATTCTTCTGACGTCTTACGAAGAAGGATGCTCGCCGGAACTTCCCGCATCGATAGGATTGTCTTTATTGATTTCATTTTTATCCTGTTTCAATTCGGATAGCTTTGCGGCATTAAGACTTGGAGAAGTCGAGGGAAGATATATTAAAAATCCGGATATGGACATTATACAGTTCAGCAATCTCGATTTGCTGATAGCGTCATCAAAAGAATTGATAATAAATATGTTTTGTTCTGTAAAAGACGCTTCGCCGACTTATATAATTGGAGCCGTAGGTTATTTAAAATCAACGATTGAGCCATTAATAGATTTCCAGAAGAAAGCAATAGAACTCTGGAAAAATCTTGAAGATATAACAAAACCGCAGCAAAAAATCGAATACTCTGATTTTAATTCGGAGATAATAGCGGCGTTTAACGAAAACAACAAGAATGAAATCGAGAATTTATTGAATTCAGATGGAAAATCCGAATTAAAAATTAATGAATTAAAAGACGATTTGTATAAAACTATTTCTGTAAAAAACGCGATAGGAACGGTATCGCCTTATATATTAAAAAAGTATTTTTATGAGGCGATAGGCGAATATATAAAAGAAAATCTGATTGAGAAACACATAAGACTTGACAAGCGGCAATTTAACGAATTCAGAGAAATAGAATGCTCGGCTGGAATGCTGCCGTCGGCTCATGGCTCCGGAATTTTCAGGTTCGGCAAAACAAAGGTAATGGGAGTAGTTACGCTTGGAACCGTCAATAAATCAAGATGGTTGTTTGGAATAGACGGATATAAGCGTCAAACTTTTTTAAACAATGTCTACGTATATCCGTTCAGCGTTGGAAAAATAGATTCCTCCATAAAATTCAACAGATTTGAAGACGCGATAAATATTTATCTCGACAACGTTTTAAAAAACATCATTCCCGGATTATCTGAACTTCCATATTTAAAGAGAATAATCTATGAAATCATATCAACTGACGGAGGGACGATTTCCGCGGCGGTCAACAGCGCCAATCTCGCTTTAAAAGACGCGGGGATAAAGGCGAAATCAGAATTTGCAAGCGTTGACAGCGCGTTATATTATTCTCGAAAATCAAACGATTTTTTTTCTTTAACCGATTCTTTAATGCTTGAGAGAGTATGCGCCGACGCGGAGATAAATATTACGGCGAGCGCAAAAGGGATAATCGGAATTCTTTTTAAATCGAGGAAAAGGGGATTAACCGTAAATCAGCTTGAAACTATTCTTGACAGGCAAACCGAGTCGCTTTCATTTGTTATAAATAAAATAAAAGAATTTTTTCCGGAACCAAATCCGAATTTAAATCCCAAAATTCCGGAGACAAGGATATTGCAGGTTAATCCGAATAAAATAGGATTAATTGCCGGAAAAAATTTTGTCAATATAAATGAAATCAAGAAAAACACATCATGCGATATAGTAATTGAAGACGATGGAGTAATAGTAATAAGTTCAAAGAATAAATTCAGCAACATAGAATCCGCAAAAACAAGAATACTTGAGATTTCAACCAAAGCGGAAAGATACGAAACGGAAAAAGTCGAAGGGAAAATCAAAAGTATGTTTTCGAGATTGAAAAAAGATTCAAAACAACCGTCTGAACAAAGCGATTATAAAATCGGGGATATTGTAGAGGCGACGGTTGTAAAACTTGTGCCTTTCGGAATTTTTGTGGAATCGGAATTCGGCGCGAAAGGTCCTGTATATTTATCGGAACTCGGAAACGGATGCCGCACCAAACCCGAAGAATTAGTAAAGATAGGAGATTTGATAAAAGTAGTTATTACAGAAATAGACGGATTCAATTATAAGTTCAGTCAGAAAAAATATATTGAAAGCGCTACGAGCAAATGAAACTAAAAGTGAAATATCAAAGTATAAAATTCATAATAAATTTTTCGTTTATATTTGTATATACATTATCGCTGATAATAACTTCCGGCTATATTATAGTTCAAATCCATAAAAACGCCGAAAATTATAAGAATATGCTGATAACGAAAGATTTGTCGATTATAACCAATTATTCATCCGAGCTTTTTAAAAATTATTATCAAACCGGAATTCTTGAAGACAAATTGATAAATGAATTATCACAAAATATCAAAAATATGTTTAAAAACGACAACTACATACATCATATAATTTTTTATAATTCGTCGACGTCTGAAATTTTAAGGTTCGCAAATTTTTCGGGTTCAAAAATCAAACCGCCGGTTTTAAAGCCAGACGTTATAAGAAATATGTCTGTTTACGGAAAAATAATAACACACAGAGGACTTACGATAAAAACCGTGAACGTAAAACACCGCCTTGCGGATAAAACTGTTTTGTCGGGCTATATGCAGATGGGATTTTCAAACAAATATTTCAACAAGATTGTTCTGTCGAGCGTATTTTTCACAATTTTACTCGCGGTAATTTTGATAATAATTTCTTTGTTCGCTATTTCTTACGCTGTGAACTACGTGGTCAATCCAATTCAGAAACTAATAGGAGCCGCGGATAAAATTTCAAAAGGAGAAACGACTCCGGAGATAATAAGCATCAAGGTGAACAATGAGGTCGGAGTTTTAGTCGACGCGTTTAATTTGATGACGCAAAATCTTCAGGAACGAATAAAAGATTTACAGACAATTCAGATACTTGGAATGGAAATAAGTTCGGAATTAAATAAAAAAGATTTGCTGCAAAACATAATAAAGATTTATACGACAAACGCGAAATGCGGGAAATGCGCTTTATTGCTTGCAAGCGACGATAAACATTCGCTTGAATTAGCGTCAGGATATAATTTGAACACAGTCAAATATAACATCAAATTCGGGGAAGGCGCGGCTGGAGCGGCGGCAGTATCATGCAATTATAAAATCGTGGAAAACATTACTGAATATCCCGAGTATCTGCTTTTTTACAAACCTAACGAACTGACTCAGATTGAAAACAAACAGATGCTCGCGCTTCCGCTGGTTGTAAAAGACAAGCTGACCGGCGTTATATGTTTAGCCGGCAAAGAGGGAGATTCCAAATATTCTTCTTCGGAAATAATATTATATCAAACGCTGGCTTCATCCGCAGCGATAGCCATTGAAAATTCAAATTTATACGAACTTGCGATAACCGACGGATTGACGAAAATATATATACACAGATATTTTCAGCAAAAACTCGCGGAAGAAATAGAGTATCATAAAAATAATAACGGCAAATTATGTTTAATAATGCTGGATATTGATCATTTCAAAACGTTTAACGACCAATACGGACATCAACAAGGAGATATTGTTTTACAGCATCTTGCTAAAATACTTCATAATTCAACGAGAATAATCGATTTTCGGTTAAGCGACAGGCGTTCGGATATAGTCGCAAGATACGGAGGCGAAGAATTTGCCGTAATACTTCCGCTTACGGATATAAAAGGAGCCAAAGCCGTGGCTGAGAGAATAAGAGCGAACGTTCAGGAATACGAATTTCCGGGGCAAGATAAACCCTTGCGAGTAACGGTTAGTCTTGGTTTAGCCGAGTATAAACAAGGATTGACGCAGGTTCAACTAATTAAAAACGCGGACGTAGCTTTGTATCAGTCAAAAGAAAATGGAAGAAACAGGATTTCTGAATTTATTTAAATATGAACGCAAGGCAACAATTATTAACGAGCAAATTATACGGATTCACGCCGGATAAATATTTGAAAAACAGGAAAATTCTCGATGTGGTGGAAATGCAATTGAAAGCGGGAATCGACATTATACAGCTTCGCGAAAAGAATATGAGCGACAAAGAAAAATATTCGCTTGCGCTGGAAATAAAAAAATTGACTTTGAAATACGGAAAATTATTCATAGTCAACGACGACCCTGCGATAGCGAAATTTTCCGGAGCCGACGGCGTTCATATTGGACAGGACGATCTTGACGCGAAACTCTGCCGCGAACTTCTTGGCGAGGATAAAATAATCGGATTATCGACGCATAATGAAAGTCAGTATATCGAAGGACAGAACGGATGCGCCGATTATACGGCGATAGGTCCGGTGTTCGCGACGTCCACTAAAGAAAATCCGGCTCCGGTCGTTTCAATAGAAAAGATTCCGGAAATACTCAAGTTCAAAAAAAAATTCACGGCGGCTATCGGAGGAATAAATTCAAAGAACATAGGATTGTTTGCGGGATTAAACGTAGATTGTTTCGCCGTTGTGTCGGATATAGTGTGTTCGGAGAATATTTCCTGTTCTGTGAAAACCTTAAAAAAAATTATTGGAGACTTCAAATGAAAATTACGCCGATTGAAATTGAAAAAATTGAATTTAAAAATTCTTTGTTCGGATACGATAAAAAACAGGTTCGCGGATTTCTCAATGAAATTTCTCAGGATATTGCCGGAATAATAAAAGAAAATTCCCAGTTTAAAGATAAAATCGCCGAATTGCAGAAGGTTCAACGGGATTACAGGGATATGGAAAATAAACTTCAGGACACTTTAATGATAATAAGGGATTTTAAACAATCGGTTCAGGAGTCGGCAAAAAAAGACGCCGAACAATTCCTTACGGAAACCAAGCTTCAGTGCAACGTTATGATAAAAGAGGCTGAAAAAAGAGTCGGAGAATTAAAAAAAGAATATAACGACCTGCTTCTTGAAAAAGGAAAAATCATAGCTAAAATCAAGTTTTTACTGCAGGAAGAAACCGGAGTAATTCAGGCTTTTGAAAAAACTGAATCCAACAATAACGCATTATGAAACCGCATAAAATTTTTCCGGAAAACAAATCGAATCAGACGACGGTAAAAATCAAGGTTCAGGCGAACGCAAACAAAAATCTGATAATAGGATTTATTGATTCTGAGATTTTAAAAATAAAGATTAAATCTCCGGCGGTTGACAATAAAGCGAACAAGGAACTGATAGATTTTTTAGCGGAGAAAACCGGATTAAAAAAAAATTCGGTTGAAATTATGAGCGGCGCGGCTAATCCTATAAAAATAGTTAAAATAACCGGCATTTCAAAAAATGATTTTTATTCGATTGTTCAAAAATCAGCGGATTTAAAAAAATGAAAAAGGTTCAAATCAATTTCAGATTCAAATACCAGATGATGATAGTTTTTTTTATATTAGGAGTAGGAACTATCCTTTTATCGCAAACTATTCTTCAGCGAGTTGTCGAATTAAGATTGATAAATCTTGTCATATCGGATATAAAACAATACGTGATACCAAATTTCAAGGATATGATAATATTATCGGTCAAACTCGACGACGATATAATTTTAGCCAACAGCGCAAGAAAGGTAAATTATTATAATAATATAACTTCGTTCAGAATTACTGACGCAGAGGATAAAATACTGGTAAGCAATTTTTCGGAGGAGATTAATAAAAAGCACTCGTATTTTTTACATTCGTTCAAGCAGGATAAACTTGATTTTGCCGAAGATGAAAATTCTGGATATGGCAGATTATTCTTGAAAAATAGCGCCGATTCTATCGAAATTTATTATGTTTTTAATTTTGTTTATAAACAGGAAACTTTTAAACGCAAAATTTTTATGACCATTTCAAAAAATTTTGTAAACAAAGTAATTCAGGATTTAAAAGAAAGGTTTTTATTGATTGGAAGCGGAATAAGCGTATTAAGCGTATTATTCGGATTTCTTTTCAGCGAAAAGGTAAGCAAAAAAATTGAAATAATAAAATCTGCGGCGCAGATAATAGGTTCGGGAGATTTTCTACACAGAATTAAAATAAAGGCGACGTTGAGAGACGAACTTGTGGATTTGTCCGGAGACATAAATAAAATGGCTGAGAGTCTGAAAGAAGCGGAATCAATGAAACTTGAAAACGAGAGGTTTGAACAGGAACTAAGAATAGCCGAACAAATTCAGCAGACATTGCTGCCGGAATCGACTCCCAAAATGGAAAAGTTTGAATTCGGAAGCATATATTATTCGGCAAAGGAAGTGGGCGGAGATTATTTTGATTGGATTACGGTAGATGAAAATCATATTGGAATAGTATGCGCGGACGTTTCCGGCAAGGGAGTGCCGGGCGCTTTTGTTATGGCTATTACAAGAAGCGTGTTAAGGTCGTATGCGGCAAATATTCTTTCTCCGGCTGAACTTTTAAAGAAGGTAAATTCTCTTCTTAAAAAAGATATGAAAAAAGGGATGTTTGTAACACTGTGGTATGGAATACTCGATATTCGCAGCGGGAATATTAGATACGCGAACGCCGGACATAATCCGTTAATTGTCTATAGAAAAAATTTGAAAGACATTGATATATATGAAACCAAAGGATCTCCGCTTGGAATATTAAACGAAAATATTTTTAATAAAAAATTAATAGAAAACGAAATTTTTTTGAATGCCGGAGATATTCTAATTCAATATACGGACGGAGTAACAGAAGCGTTTAACGCAAAAAAAGAAATGTTTGAATTTGATAGATTGCATAGAGTTATAAGAAATGCGGGCGATAATACAACGGCTCAAGAATTGATAGAAAATATTAATAATAACGTTAAAGAGTTTGTGAATGATTTTGAACAATCCGACGATATTTTAATGGTATCGGTAAAAAGAATAAAAGAATAAAAAGAATTGTCGCTAATAATAAAACATAAAATGCGTAAAATAAAAAGCGTAGAATCATTGGCGAAAGAACTATATTTATCGTCATTGAAAAGTTGACAAATATATATCAGTTACTTTCAATGCGGCTTAACAAAAATAGGCGCTCCGATTTCAATAATTGGTTTTAACTTGCTAATTATGATATTATATATTATTATTTAGTTATGAAAAAATATTCTGCTCAAAAAACGTCAGGCGCTCATTTCACTCCCAATCAATTAGCAAATTATGTTGCAATTAATCTTATAAATCAAATTGAATTAAATAGTAATAAAACAATAAATGTTCTTGACCCTTCTTGCGGCGATGGCGAATTACTGCTTGCATTTATAAATAATATTCCGGTTAAATTTCACAAAAATATTTCTATTTATGGAATTGAATTTGATTTAGATTCGCTAAAAAAAACAAACGAACGGCTAAAACAATTTAAATTGAAAGAATTATATTTAAACACGGCTGATTTTTTGGAGATGATTCCCGAATGGAAATTAAAAAATCAGCCGTGTTTATTTGATTTAGAAACAACTTCTGATTTAGATATTTTAAATAAAATTGATGTTATAATTGCAAATCCTCCATATGTAAGAACTCAAATTTTAGGTTCTGAAAAAGCGCAGAAATTGTCTAAAAAATTTAACCTTGCCGGCCGGGTCGATTTGTATCATGCTTTTTTAGTTGCAATGACTTCTATTTTATCAGATGATGGTTTACTCGGTGTTATCACATCTAATCGTTTTATATCAAACAGAGCCGGTGAAAACATACGCAATTATTTGCAATCAAATTATGAAATTATTAAACTTATTGATTTAGGCGATACAAAATTATTTGAAGCGGCAGTTTTGCCGGCAATTTTTTTTGGCCGAAAAAAAAAATATTAAAAAATAAAACACAAGATAAACAGATGCCCCGTTTTTATAGAATATATGAAAAAAATAGCGATAATAACATTACCAAATATGAAAAAGAAAATACTATTTATGATATAATTCATAATGAAAAAACAGGTTGTTTTCAAGTTGGACAAACAATATACGTTGCTAATTCAGGTCATTTTCATATATCAACAAAATCCAAAGAACCTTGGAAATTGGTTACAAAAAATGAAAATGATTTTATTGAAACCATAACAAATAATTCAAACAAAACAATTGCAGATGTTGCAAAAGTCAGAGTAGGAATTAAGACAAATGCAGATACGGTATTTATAAGAAATGATTGGGATGAATTGCCGCCTGAAATTAGACCCGAAAGGGAATTATTAAAACCGATTTTGTCAAGTTATGAATCTAATAAGTGGTTAAGTAAATCCAATAAATTGAATAAACGTTATGTATTATATACTCATATCAATAAAAACGGAAAAAGAACGCCAATTGAATTATCAAATTTTCCAAAGGCAAAAAAATATTTAGAACAGTATCGAGAAAAACTTGAAGAAAGAACGTATTTGATACAAGCTAATCGGCAATGGTATGAAATATGGGTGCCTCAAAATCCTAATGCTTGGAAAGAACCCAAAATTATTTTTCCTGATATAAGTCCCGAACCAAAATTTTTTTTCGATAATAATAATTCTATTGTTGACGGGAATTGTTATTGGATTACTATCAATGATAAATATGATGAAAATTTATTATTTTTAATTTTAGGTTTGTCGAATTCTGAAGTTTTAACAAAATTTCATGACTTATGTTTTAATAATAAATTATATTCAGGCAGAAGGCGATATTTTACACAATATGTAGCAAAATATCCGTTGCCCGATATAAGTAAAAATGAATGTAAAGAAATAATCAAATTAGTAAAAGAGTTAATTAATAATAATGCCGACAAAATCAAAACTGAAAATCGTATTAATGCTTTGGCATACAAAGTATATGGTATTTAGCGAGAGGACTATTATGGATATTGAAAAAGAAATTGAAAAAGTAAAAGAAAACATTCACAAACATAAATTGTCCATTTACGATAAAATAAGAAATGGACATTTTGAGTGTTGGTACGCATCTGAACAATTAGAATATATTTTAAATCGGACATTAAAAAATTTATCCCTGAATGATTTGCCGTTAAGAACACGATCGAAAGTTGTTAAAGAAAAAATTTGTGAAACATTAGGGTATCCATTGCCAAAAACTTTTAAAAAAACTCATCCGCGATTTATTGGACAAGATTTTGATACCTATATTCAAAAATCTAATAATTTACAAATTTGGAATGAAGATATTGCAGTAAACCGCAGATATGTAATTATGAAAGTGTCATCGAAAAATATCATAGAGAGCGTTAAAGTAGTAACCGGCGATATTTTAGCCAAGCTTGACACGACTGGAACATTGACACAAAAATATCAAGCGACAATCCGCGCCTCTGATTTACAATCTGAATTAATTACCAATAGTGATACTGATAATATTTTAACTTTGGTACATAATACTTTGATCATTTTAGATTTAACAAATAATAAACCAACTGAGATTCCCGATATAAACAAAATTATTCCTATAACATTTCTTTTTGAAAAAATGAAAACTTTAATTGGAACAAGTTTTGAAGATACAGGAAAAGAGCGAGAACGTACGCGGGGCGATGTTTTATATAAATTAGTTTGTCGTGCTTTGGGATATAAGGATTATTCAGATACAGGGCGATTTCCTGATATATTACATCAATTAATTGAAGTGAAATTACAGTCGTCGCCAACAATTGATTTAGGTCTTGTTGCTCCATCAAGTCGCGCGCCGCTGCCAATTCCAGCCGTAAATGATATTGTAATAAGACATTCCGATGTCCGATATTTAGTGTTTTATGCTGAAATAAATAATAATACTGTGAAATTGACAAATATGTATTTGACAACAGGAGAAAAGTTTTTTGATCGTTTTCCAAGATTTGAAGGGAAAGTCATTAATAAGAAATTACAAATTCCTTTGCCTAAAGATTTTTTTATTGTAGCAAGCAAAGAATAAAGAAAGTCTCGCAGCCGGAAATTTGATTTTATAACTCGCGTCTTTAGCGCGGCGTATCGCGAGTATAAGTCTATCTGTTAAAGATGTTATATTTAAACCCTAATAAAAAGTTATTTGGGTTTAAATGCAACCGTATAATCGGTAAACTATATATTATGGCGGGGCATATGAGAATAAAAGATAACATATCATCCGAAAAAACATACGAACATTTTTTGTGAAATTGCGTCTAACTCAAATATGTAGTAATAAAACCGGAGGCGTTTTGAATGAAACAAACAATAATAGTCATTTTAACATTGATTTTGATTAGAAGCGTTGCGTTTAGTTCGCTTATTGAAAAACCCGATAAAGAAATTTTATCTATTGAATTGGCGATGGGGCAAAGAAATTATGAAGCGGCTCTGAACGCTCTGAATAATCTTGACTTAAAAAAATATAGCGGAAGTTATCCGCAATATTTAAAATCTGTTTGCCTATTCAAACTTGAGAAATATTCCGAATCGCTTGAAACGATTGAGAAAATAATGGAATCAGGAAATCAGGAATGGGCGAATAAAGCTCTTTACCTGAAAACCGATATTTTTTTAAAACAAAAAAATTATAAGAGCGCCGCGGAATTATTCGATTTGGTTTCCAAAAATTTATTGAGCGAAGAGCGTAAAAATAAAATACTTGAGATATATTATTCTTTAGCGAAAACTTTTGCGGAAAAAGCGGCGGTTTCAGATAATAAGAATCTTAAAAACGAATATTATTTCAAATCGTTTAATTTAATGAAAAAAACGCTTGTATTTGATTTGCCATTGAAAAACAAGGATTATTCGGCGTTTATGTCTGCGATTTACGCGTCTAAGACAAACGATAAATATCTCGCGATAAAGGAATTTGAAAATTATCTGAAAGAGTTTGACTCTAATTGGTCTTTTGAAAAATCAGGCGTAGAAAAAAAAATAGAATTTGCGGGGAAATATGTTCTTGAATGCAGGTCTGGACTCGCCTCAAAATATTTTGAATCCAATAATTTGTCCGAATCAAAAAGACTAACTGAAAATTTAATAAGTTTGGTAGAGAAAAATAATTATTTAAACGATACTGTAGTTTTAATAAGAAACGATGCGTATTATAATTTGACAAGAATACATGATTTTTTGAAATATAATTCTGACGGAGAGTTTGAATTGTTCATCAAGTCGGCGAGAACCTTTTTAGAAAAATGTCCGGACGATTACAGAACCGTTTCAGTTGATTATGAAATTTGTTCGGCTTATATTGGAATGAACAGAATCGAAAGCGCGCTTGAAGAATTAAAAAAATTCATCAACCGTTCTAATTTTAAAATCAATCCGGCGCCGGAAGGGATAAAGGTTTCAGAAGAACCTATGAAAGAATTCGAAAGATTGAATCAAAGCGCGGTATATCAAACCGGCGAATTATATTTCAATAGAAAAAATTACGATACGGCCGCGATTTATTTTGAGCAATATATAAATCAATTTCCCAACGGACGGGAATGGTCTGCGGCGCAGGCAAAAAAAATAGATATTGATTTTAAAATAGGAATGGATTTTCTTGAAAACGGAAATTATGAAGCGGCTGAAGAACAATGGAAATTGTTTTTAAAAAAATATCCGCTTGACGCCAGAGCTCCTCTAATTATGTTTGTTTTCGCTGAAATGGAATTCAGAAAAGGCGAATTAGAACTTGAAAAAAATAATAAGAATTCAGCTTACAAGCGTTTTGAAAAATCCATTGATTTGTTTAATCAACTTATTTCAAAATATCCGGCGTCTCCTCAAGCTAACAAAGCGGGGTTGCGGATTACAGAAATACTTGAAAATAATCTCGAACGATACGCTGACGCCGTTGATGAATTGAAAAAAATCAGAAATAATCCGGCGGCTTTTAATAAATTAAATGAATTAACTGAAAAATCATTGACGCTAAAAACAGATAGAACTTTCAGAACAAATGAAAACCCTTATATTTCGTTGAAAATCAGGAATATTGAAAAATTCACGGTCAAATTGTATAAACTTGATTTATCGGCGTATTTCAAAAAATATAAATCCATTCAGGGCATCGAATCCCTTGATTTGCAATTAATCGAACCGGATACTTTTTTTGTTTATAATTTAGACGATTACAAAAAGTTTAAACTATACGATATGAAAATCAATATTTCAATGGAAAACGCAGGCGTTTACGCGGTAACGGTTTCGGAAGACGATTATGAAGCCGCTACTCTTGTGATAAGGAGCGACATAGAGGGTATTTTAAAAGCTTCAAGAAAACAAGCGTTTGTATATATTCAGAATATGCTGACTGGAAAACCGCAGCCGGACGCAGAAGTTATTATAAGCGACGGAACATCGATTTTTGCGGAGGGAAAAACTAATAAAGACGGTATAGCCGTTATAAAACATGATAATCTGAAAAGTTCTGATAACATAAATTTTTTCGCTATTCATAATAATTCAGCGGCTTCGGATAATCTTATGTTAACCGGACTTCAAGTAAGTTCCGGATTAACTCAGAAAACTTATATATATACGGATAAACCGGCGTATAAACAAGGAGAAACCGCAAATATTAAAGCGGTGATACGAGATGTGAAAGACGGCGTTTATACGGTTCCGGAAGCTACAGTCTATTTAATGAATATTTATAATCCGTCAAACAGACTTATGAAACAGGATACAGTAATAATCAGCGATTACGGAACCGTCTCAACGAAATTTGACATACCTGAGAACGCCGAAACAGGGGATTATAATATAATAGTTTTAACTGAAAAAAACAAAACATTGGATTCTTTTAATTTTAAAGTATCTGATTTTAAACTTGAAAAAATCAAGGGTTCGATAGTTTTTGATAAAGAGGTTTATTACAGAGGCGAAACTGTCAAGGCGGAGGCGTCAGTCCTTTATTATTACGGCTCTCCGGTTCAGGATAAATTAATTTATTATACTTTGCCGGACGGGCGAGAGCTTGAAGGCAGAACGGATTCTTCGGGTAAATTTAATTTTGAATTCAATACAGTTTCGCAGACTTCCGAACAGGCGCTTGGTTTTTCAGTATTTCTGCCTGAAGACAATTTCAGATTTTCCAATTCCGTATTTCTTGCGGTGGACGAATTTTCAATAGATGTTTCCATAAGTTCGGATTCGATTTTTACCGGAGAAAACGCAGGAGTTTTTATAAAAACAAACGGAGCTAATCAAAAGCCGGTTTCTAAAAAAATTATAATGTCGATAATAAAAACTCAGACGACAAAAATCGAACCTGTAATTTCAAGAGTCGAATGGTTTAAAGATTACAATAAAAACGCATATACTGAAATTACCGTTGAGACAAGACCGGTCATAACTTCGGAAAAAGGCGGGGCTTCTGAAAATCTCATCATTTCGGAGGCGGGAAAATATATAATTAGAATTTCAGGAGTTGATATTTTTGGAAATAATATTTCTAATGAAATTAAATTAAACGTTTCGGAAGACGCCGATTACAATAATTTCAGGCTTGCGTCGAATTTGAAGGAATTAAAAGAGGGAGAAAACCATAAGATAGAATTGATTAGCGGAATAAAAAAATCTCAAGTTTTATTAACGTTTGAAGGAGAAGAAATAATCGATTATATTTTAATAGAACCAAGACAGAAATTGAATTCATATACGATAGATTTTAACGTTAAAAATGAATTTTTTCCGAATTTCACAATATCGGCGCTAACAATGAATAAGGCAAAATTATACAGTTCAAATTTATCTTTTAAAGTCGATAGAGAATTAAAAGTTTCGATACTGCCTGACAAAGAAAAATATTTTCCCGGAGAAACCGCGAAAATTAAAATCAAATCTTTAAATCATCTTGATAAGCCTGCGTCCGCTGAGTTTTCGTTAGCGCTCGTTAATGAGGCGTTATTTGCTTTGTTTGAAGACAACAGTATGAATATATCCGATTATTTTTCAAAAGACGCCGAACGTGTAAGCGGGTTAAGATTGTCATCGAGCATATCGTTTAGTTATTCCGGAATAACAAAGAAAACAGTCAAAGATATAATCGAAGAATCCGAACGCGAAAGAAGAGAACAAATAGCCGGAGGTATAAGCGATAAATATAAAGATAGTTTTTCGGCAAAACCGGCAATGGCTGGCGAATTGCGGAGAAGCGGAAAAGCAAAAAAAAATTTAAATTCATATTCTGATTTTTCTTATGGAGCCGTTGACAATTTAAGCGCTCCGCAATCTATGGATTTTAGCGAAACAAAAGAAGAAAATTATAAACTTAGCAAACAACAAAAAACTTTAACCATTAGCGGAACAGTATTCGAAGCCGAAGATTCCGACGAGAACGTAGAATTATATGTTTCGCGAAAAGAATTGGATTCCGCGTCTGCGTGGATTGCGAAAATAAAAATTGACGGGACAGGCGAAACAACGGTTGAAATTAAAATGCCTGAAAATCTTTCGGAATACAGATTTACGGCAAAAGGAATTTCAAAAGAAACGCTTGCGGGACAGGCAAATAAAAATATTTCCGTTCAAAAAAATTTTTTTATTGAATGCAGGATTCCGGACGTTTTATACGAAGGCGATAAAACAAGACCGTTTGTGAAAATTCATAATTTGACAGATACGGCGGGAATCGTAAAAATGTCAGTTTCTTTTAAAACGGAAAATTTTGACGGAAAAACTTTTACGGCTTCGCTAAAAGTAGAGAGCCGTCAATCTGCCGAATACTGTTTTGAAGAATTTTTAGTTCCTTGCGCGTCTTACGTTTCTATGGAAATTTCCGCCGAGATGGAAAATTCAAAACTTTTTGATAAATTAATTAAAGATATTGTCGTAAGACCATGGGGAATGAATTATTACGAAGTAAAAAGCGGAAAATCATCCGACAAAAAAACTTTGTTTTTAAAACTTAATAATTCAATAAAATATAATTCTCAATGGATGTCGATTAAAATCAATAGCGGAATAAACAATGATTTGATTTCGCTTGTTTTACAGGAAAATCTTCCGGTTTATTTAAGAGGCAGATATGTTAATATTCCTGATTTTTACAGCGTTGAATCCCAAATTCTCGCATCGGCTTCGGTTTTAAAATATTTGAAAAGCAGGGGAAATGAAACACAAAAAAACGAGATTCTTGAAAATACAAAACGGCTTATTTCTCAAGCGTCTTCAGTTCAAAGAAACGACGGAAGCTGGGAAGGCGGAGAAATAAATATCGCGGTTATGTATTGGGCTTTGATTTCAGCTAAAAACGCGGGCATAGAAATTGACAGGCAAATATTGCCGAAAGCGAAAATTTATATTGAGCAAGCTTTCAGGCGCTCGAGTCCGGAAAATCATTTGATAAAATCGGTTTTGCTGTTTGCGCTTTCTTGTTCCGGCGACGCAGATTACAGTTATGCGAACCGTCTTTACCGCGATCGTTCAGAACTTCCTCCTGCCGCGCTTGCTTTTGCGGCACTTACGTTTCATAATCTTCAACGATTCGATTACGCTAAAGATATAGCTCTTTTACTTGCTGAAAAAGCCGCAATTAAAGGAAACGAGACTTATTGGAAACACAAGGGTTATCTTTACAATTGGTTTTCAAGCGAAGTTGAAATAACGGCTCTTTCAATGCTTGCTTTGCAAAAGATACTTCCGGATAATCCGAATATAAGCAAAGCTGCGGAATTTTTGCTTAACAGAAAATATTATTCGAGATACTATCCTTCTAAAGCAGTCGGACCTGTTGCGGCTGCTTTGTCCGAATATTTCGGCAATTTCGCTAATATAAAAAATAATTATTACATTGATATTTATGCGAACGATAAGAAAATAAAAACTGTTAATTCAAAACAAATTGAAGACTGCGTTTATATTGATTGTCCTCAATCATTTTTAAAACAAGGAGAAAATAAGATTTATTTTGATTTTAACGGCATAGGCGAATTCACGTATTCGGCTATTCTCGAAGGGTTCTCAAATAATTTTATAAATTCGGATCAATCGGATGCGCTTTCTATTGGCTCTAAAAATTATTATCATTCTCCTTTGAAATATAAAGGGAAAATATTAACTCAAAGCTCTTTTATAACCAACGAAATTGAATTCGGAGATTATTGCGATGTTTATATTGATATCGATAATGAATACAGATACCCTTCTACAATAATAGAAGAATTCATTCCGGCTGGCGCTAAAATACTTGAAAAAACTATAACGGGTAATTTTTCATTTTATAAAATCGAAGGTCCGAAAATTACGTTTTTTTATAAATCAAATCAAAAAATTAATGACATAAGATATTCAATGATTAATTATAATCCGGGTTCATACAGAGTTTTGCCGAGTGTTATACGAAACGCGGATAATGTTTCTCAATACAATATTGGCAAACAAGCGTTTGGTATTTTACTCGCTAAAAACGAAAAATCTTCAGTGGAATATAAAATGTCTTTAAACGAACATTATTATTTTGGCGCAGCGTATTACGAAGACGGATTTTATGATTCCGCGATTGTTAATTTAAGCAAAGTTTTCAAAGAATCAAAAAATTCGTTTCAGCCCAGTCTTTCGAAAATGCTGTTATGGATGTATTCGGATAAAAAGTTTTATAACGCGGAAAAAGTAGTCGAATGTTTTGAAATTATCAAGGAGAAAGAACCTGATTTATTTATACCGTTTGATAAAATACTTATTGTTGCAAGAGCGTATTACGATATAAAAGAATATGAGCGTTCGTATTTGACGAGCAGAGCGATTATCGAATCGAGTTTTTATAGAGACGTTCAGACTGCCGGCGTTTTGCAGAATGAAAATGAATTTCTCGCTTCGGTTTTTTTTACTGAAAAGGTAATATCGGAATATCCGGCATTATCTTCGGTAACTTCGGCGTTATTAGGCGTCGGTCAAGCTCTTTACGCGCAATCGGAAAACGCTCATAATTTATTTTATAACGCTGATTTGCTGAAATTTCATGAAATTAAAAGTATTAAGAAAAGCGAATTGTATAAACCGGACGTATTGGCTAAATCAGTGGATTTATCCGTGAAATATCTTGCGTTAAACGCTGAAAATCCTTGCGCTAAAGACGCCGCGTTTTCATTGACAAACGCTTACAGGTCTATGAATAATTATGAGATGTGCGTTCAGCTTGCAGACGCTTTTGCAAAGCTCTACGAAGACGACATTGATTTGGCGTCAGATTTTGTTTATCTGAAATCGCTCGGATATTTTTCTATGCAGAAATTAAACGAAGCGTTAAAAGAAGCCGAATCCGTTGCTGCGGGCGAAAGTAAAAATAAAAATCTCGCTTCTTATATAATCGGACAAATTTATCATACGAACCGCAATACGGAAAAAGCGATTGAATATTATGAAAAGATTAAGGATATTTATCCTGACGCGGCGGAGTCTATCGATCATTTTAAGAAAAAAAATATTTCATTCGACGAAATAAATATTTTTAAATCGTCTGAAACTCCGATTGTAAAACTAAAATTCAAAAGCGTCGACAGCATAGATTATCTTGTTTATAAAGTCGATTTAATGAAACTTGTTTTGATAGAAAAAAATCTTGATAGAATTGCAAACATAAATTTATCCGGCATCACTCCTACGCTCGAAAATACGATTAAATTTGAAAAATCCGATTATGACGATTCGGAAATTTCGGTTGGTCTTGATATAAAAAAGGACGGAGCTTATCTTATGATTTGCAGAAGCGGAGATTTGTTTGCAAGCGGTTTGATATTAATTTCAAAATTTAATTTATCAGTCGATGAAGAATTTGCGGGACGCGTCAGAGTAAATATAACAGACAATTTGACTAAAGAGTATAAAAATAATGTATATGTCAAAGTAATCGGTTCTAAAAATTCTGAGTTTGTATCCGGCAAAACTGATTTAAGAGGAATATTTACGGCTGATGGAATTCAAGGGATAACTACCGTAATCTGTAAAGACGAAAATAACAATTATGCCTTTTACAAAGGAAAAAGAGCGCTCCAAGATTTTTCAGTTAATGCGGCTCAAACGCCTCAAAAAGGTTTTAGCGGAAAATCAGCGCCAAAATACGATGAAAATCTTGAGATTCAAAACCAAAAAATTATATTAAAAAATTCCGAATCGTTTAATAATTTGTTGCAGAATATTCAACGCGGAGTTCAAGCTCAAAGCGCGTATTAAATAAAAAAATATTGAAAATATTGCATTTTAAAAGTAAAATGCAATATGCTTAATTTTGTGAATGAATATATTTCCGAACAAATTAATTTAGTTCGGGAATCGCATCGGAAAAAACCTTTAATTTTATTAATCGACGATTCGCCGACTATCCAGAAGGTATTGACAAAAATATTGACCGAAGCTTCTTATTCGGTTATTTCCGCTTCAAATGGAAACGAGGGCATAAAACTCGCGTTATCCGAGCTTCCGGATTTAATTATCCTCGATATAATAATGAAAAAAGTAGACGGTTTTGAAACCTGCAGATTTATTAAAGAAAATGTTTTAACGAAAAAAATTCCGGTTTTTTTCTTGACTTCAAAAAAAGAACCGGAATTTATTGCAAAAGGATTGTGTTTAGGAGCGTTTGATTATATCTTAAAACCTTTTTTTCCAGAACAAATACTTTCGAAAATTTCAGTTTGTCTTGAATATGTCAAATTGCAAAATAAAACAAATAAAATTGAAAGCGATTTTATAAATTCAAAAGAACAGTTTCAGACTTTGATAAAAAATATTCCGAATCTTGTTTTTGAAATGGATGTTTCGGGCAAAATAATATTTATAAGCGATTACGCGTCAAAAATTTTAGGGTATTCTCCGGAAAATATTTTTGAAATGAAAAATATTGACGTTATAAAATATATTTATCCCGACGATAGAAAAACAATAAAAAAAATATATTTGAGATTTTTGAAAAAAGACAAACCGTTTAATGCCGATTTTAGAATTTTCAAAAGAGACGGAAAATGCCTATGGGTAAATTGTAGAATTGTAAAAAATATTAGAAACGACGAAACCCTATATTTTACGGGAATAATAACAGATATAACCGAAGACGTCGGCAAAGTTATTATGGAAAAAAATTTTGAAGCTCATAAATTGTTCTTATCTATTTCAGAACGATTTATAAATACCGGCAATTTTGAAAAGGATATAACCGAAAGTTTGAAATTATTGAATGATTTTTCAGGAGTTTCCAGAACTTCGATTTATAGATTTAGCCCTGATTATTCCGAATGTTTTTTGATTTATGAAGGCATGGAAAACAATGAATTCAAATTGATGCCGGAATATTTAAAATTTAGTTCGGGCGAAATTGACGTTCTGATGACTAAACTTTTAAAAAACCAATTGGCAATTATTAATGATGTGGAATCCTTATCGACAGTTTCTCAAAATACGCTTATGTTTTTTAAAAACAGGAAAATCTTTTCTTGTATTTCTGCTCCTGTAAATATTGACGATAAGGTATTCGGTTTTTTTACTTTGTCCGATATGCGAAAAAAACATTTTTGGCAGGAATACGAGGTTTCGTCTATAAAAATAGCTTCGGATATAATTTCAAAAGCTCTTTCGAATTTTTTCAAAACCGAACAACTGAAACAAAATTCTATACAGATTGCCCAATCTTCAAAACTCGCTTCTATGGGAACAATGGTAGCCGGAGTAGCTCACGAAATAAACAATCCAAACACATTTATATCTTTGAATATTCCGATTATATGGGAATGCTGGAATAAATTGAAAAAGCTTTTACAGGATTCAAAGTCTGAAAATTATTCTGAAGAAAAAATAAGCGGTAATGATATAAAAAAATATATAGGGAATATAGACAGGTCGCTCGAACATATAAAAAGCGGAAGCGATAGGATATGCGGTATCGTCAATACGTTAAAAGAATTTTCTCATAACGACGAATCAGAAAATAATCGAGATTTTTCAATAAAGGAATGTTATGAAAAAGCGTGGACGATAGTTGGAGCGATGGTTCGTAGAAAAGTAAATAAAGTAGAAGCGAATATAGAAGAAAATCTTCCTCGTATAAACGGCAATCAGGTAAAAATGGAGCAGGTTATAATAAACCTGCTGCAGAATGCCGCTGACGCGGTTGATAATATTCATAATGGGCTAATTCAGACTGCGATTGAACTTATAAATAATCAAACAATCAGGATTTCTATTAAAGACAACGGAATAGGGGTAAAGAAAGAAAATTTATCGAAATTGTTCGAACCTTTTTTTTCTACAAAAAACAATACGGGCGGAACCGGTTTAGGCTTGTCTATAAGTTATAAGATAGTAAAAGAACATAACGGGGATATTAAAGTCTTATCCGAAGAAAATCAGGGCGCATTGTTCATTATAGATTTGCCTGTTAATTCAAATAAATATTTTGAAAAAATAAAACCGGTTTTACTTGTCGTGGACGACGAAGAAGAAATATTAAATTATTTAAAAGCGCTGTTAAATAAAAACAGCATTGATAATATAATAATTAAAAATCCTCTAAAAGCCGCAGAAATCATTGAAAAAAATATTAATACCGATATTGTTATGACCGATATACTTATGCCGTCTATGAACGGTTTTGAATTAATAAAAAGCATTAAAGAACGGTTTCCCTGGATAAAATTTATTTGTATGTCCGCTTTTCTTTCAGACGACGAAGTGGTAAAACTTCTTGAAAACGGAGTTAAAGCTTTTTTTAAAAAACCCTTTGAAAATCATGATTTGATAATAAAAAAAATTAATGAGTTGAGATGAAAATATTAATTATTGACGATGAAAAAATAATCTGCGAATCGTTAAAAAACTATTTATCTTTAAAAGGATACGCCGACGCTGATATTTCATTCGACGCCTTGACAGGCGAAGAGTTATTGTTAAGCGGCGGCTATGATTTGGTTTTTCTCGATATAACGATGCCTTGTAAAAGCGGTTATCAGATATTGATTGACGCAAAAAAAAACGGAATAAACTCGCTTGTTGTTATGCTTACTGCGATTAGCGATATTTCTACCGTTGTTAATTGTATAAAAGCCGGAGCTTTCGATTATATGACTAAACCGTTAAATAATGAATTGCTACTCTCCGTCATCATAAAAGCCGGCGAAAATTTGAGAATAAAAAAAAGTCTTAATCTGTTCACTTCAGAATGCAAGCTGGAAATTCCAAACGAATTTTCTGGATTTTTAACTTCAGACGGCAATATGAAAAAAATTATGGCTTATTCTACCGGTCTCGCATCGACGGATTGCAATGTTTTAATAACCGGCGAAAGCGGAACAGGCAAAGAAATATTTGCAAAAGCTATTCATAAACTCAGCCGGAGAAAAAATAATCCGTTTATAGCCATTAATATAAACGCGGTTCCGGTAAATTTATTTGAAAGCTCTTTGTTCGGTTATAAAAAAGGAGCTTTTACCAACGCGTTAAAAGATAATGCCGGTTATATTAAAAATGCGGAGTCCGGAGTTTTGTTTTTGGATGAAATCGGAGACCTTGATTTACAATGTCAAACTAAACTTTTAAGGGTGATAGAAGAAAAAATTATTTATCCGGTCGGTTCGGACAAACCGGAACAAGCTGATTTTAGACTGATAACCGCGACAAACAGGAATTTGAAAGAAGACTTAAAATTAGGAAAATTTCGCGCAGATTTATATTACCGTATAGCGGACGGAATAATAAATCTTCCTCCGATACGCGATAGAGGCAAGGATGTAATTTTTTTAGCCCGTAATCTGCTTGAAAAATTAAATAAATCCAATGGTTTTAATAAAAGTTTTTCAGATTCTTTTTTGAATAAATTATTGGAAATTGAGTTGCGCGGCAATTACCGCGAGCTTCAGCATATAATAAAAACGGCTTTTTTTTCGTCGAGCAAAAAAATAATATGTGAAAATGATTTTAATTTTGATATTGAGATTGATATAGAAAATAATATTGGAACCGTAAAACCCTCTAAAAATAATGACTTCGCTGATAATACCGCTGATAAAATGCAAACTTTAGAAGAAGTAAAAATTGATTATATAAAAAGGATTCTCAAGTTATCAAATAACAATAAGAAAGCCGCCAATATTCTCGGAATATCAGAACAGCAAATTTATAATATTATAAAAAAATATAAATTGTAAATTCGATAATTACAGTGAAATTGTCATCGCCTCTTCAGGCTAAAAAAATTTTAGTCGCCACTAAAATTATTTTAGCTTTTTTCCGAACAATTTTTTCCGTCCATAATTAACTCTCTTAAAATAAACCGGATAACGATTTTATAAATTATTCTCATATAAATTGCTTTAGATAAGTTTATGAAAAATAAGATAACTGACGTTTATGTTGTTGACGATGAAGAAATAATAGTCGATTCTATAAAAATGGGACTGGAACTGAAAGGATATAATGTCATCGGTTTTAATTCGGCGGAAAAACTATTGGATTATCTTGCAAGTTTAGTATCGGGTTATCCAGATTTAATAATATCGGATTACAGACTTTCTTCGAAAAACGGATTGGATATGCTTAAAGAAATACGCGAAAAATTCGGGAATCAGATTAAAATTATAATTATGACCGGATATGGGGATAAAGCTCTTGTTATTGAAACTTTCAGGCAGGGAGCGGACGATTTTATAGACAAGCCTGTAAGCATAGAAAATTTAATGGAAAGTATTTTAAAGATTGAAAATAAAAATCGCGAGTATTTATCAAAAAATAAAGTTAACGATTATTTCAATGAAATTTCACATGAACTAAGAAACCGTTTAACCGGAATAATAACTCATGTCGATAAGATTGAATCGGCTAACACGGAAGAAAATCTAAGTTTTTTAAAAGAAGAGGTTTCAAATCTCGATAATGTTATAAAAAATATTTTGGATCCCGACAATTTTGGGAAAAATAACGTATCGCTAAACAAACAGAATGTTTCGATAATGGAAATTCTTGATTATGGCATAAAATTATTAGAGCCCAACGCGTTATCTAAAAAAATTAATATAAAAAAGCTAATAAATGATTTTACAGTAAATATTGATAAAGAAAAAATGATGCAGGTTTTTATAAATTTGATGTTGAACGCAATATACTATTCTCCGGATAATAACGAAATAGTAATTAAAGCAGATAAAATAAATGATTGCGCGAAAATTGAAATTGCGGACAGGGCGGAAACAATACCGGATGAATTTAAAAAAAAAGTGTTTGAAAAAGATTTCAGACTATCAAAACAAAAATCGGGATTCGGGATAGGTTTATACGTGGTAAAAAAAATAATTAATTCGCATAACGGGGAAATACATATAGAAGACAACCTGAATAAAGGGAATATTTTTGTTATACGAATACCGTTAAAATAGATATTATATTAAGGAAAAATTATGTATTGTCAAAATGAATTAAGCGATTCGGATTTTTTGTATTTCAGAAGTTTTGTTTATAATTATTCGGGAATTTGTATTTCAGAAGAGAAAAAGGAAATGCTGAAAAGCAGGATTCAAAAAAGGTTGAAAGAATTAAATTTGAAGTCTTATGTCGAATACAAAAAAATCATAAATACCCATAAAGATGAAATAACAAATTTCATAAACGCGGTGAGCACAAATAAAACTGATTTTTTCAGGGAAATAAAGCATTTTGATTTTATGGAACAGAGTTTGAAAAATAAAATTGATAATATGAACGAGTGTTATATTTGGAGTTCGGCTTGTTCGAGCGGAGAAGAGCCGTATTCGATAGCGATGATTTTAAACGAGATTCGTCAAACCAAAAAAAGCATTGAAACTAAAATTCTTGCAACCGATATAGATACCAATGTTCTTTTAAAAGCTCATAAAGGCGTTTATAGCAGAGAACAAATTCAGGATATTCCAAAACATTTTTTGTTAAAGAATTTTAGCAAAGAAGATGATTTTTATATAATCAAAGACGAATTAAAAAATATCATCAGATTCAAACATTTGAATCTGATAGAACCGTTTCCATTTAATAAGAAATTCGATTTTATTTTTTGTAGAAATGCGATGATTTATTTTGATACGAAAACGCAACAGGCGCTTGTCGATAAATTTTATGAAATGATTAAACCGGGCGGATATTTGTTTATCGGTCATTCGGAATCGTTGACAAGGTTGAAGATTAAGTTTAAATACGTTCAACCGGCAATTTATCAGAAAATTTAGAAAAAAATGATATTTTATACGAACCGGAAATTAAGCGTCAAAGGGGGAAAAAATGCCGTATAATATTTTACTTGTAGATAACGATAAACCTATAATACAGATGTTGAAAATCAGATTAGGCGGAGAAAAATTTAATATAAACGAAGTTCAGGACGGATTAAGCGCGATAAATGAAATGAGAAAAAACGATTTTGCTCTTGTAATTCTTGATATTGATATGCCGGGATTAAACGGAATCGACGTTTTAAGAATCATTAAAACTGATGATAAACTGAAAAATTTAAAAACAATTATTCTGACTGGAATTATTGACGAGAGTATAAAAATAACTGCAAATGAAATAGGTTGTTCCGCGTTTATTACAAAACCGTTCAGGTCTTCGGTTATTATTTCTAAAATAAACGAATTATTAAATCCGGAAACCGGACAAGGTTTTTGAAAAACTTCACTTTGCGTTTAAAGTATTATACTGGGATAATTCAAAACAAGGATTGATAAAATTGAAAAAAGTAAAGGTTTTGATAGTTGACGATTCTGCGGTCGTAAGAAGCATTTTATCGTCAAATTTGCGGAAATTCGAGGATATAGAAGTTGTTGGAACCGCGTCAAATCCTTACGAAGCAAGAAATATGATTGTTGAATTAAAACCGGACGTTATAACGCTTGACATTGAAATGCCGCGTATGAACGGATTGGAATTTATAAGCGTATTAATGAAATCTTATCCGCTGCCGATTATAGTCATAAGTTCGTTAGTCAGCGGAAAATGCGAGACGAGTCTGCATGCTTTGGAACTTGGAGCTGTTGATATTTTTGCAAAACCTGCGAATGATATTTCAGGAGCGTTTCCGCTGATAATAGAGGAATTGCATCAAAAAATCATATATGCCTCATTTGCGAAAGTCGGAAACTCAATACTTGAAAAACCAAAAAACGAAAAAAATATTGAAGTTTTGTCAAATATAAAATCTTCTGAAAAAGTAATTGCTATAGGAGCTTCAACCGGAGGCACGGAAGCGTTAAAGCGGGTTTTAGAAAAGCTGCCTCAAAATATGCCTCCGGTAATAATAACTCAACATATGCCTGCCGGATTTACAAAATCGTTTGCCGATAGATTAAATAATATTTGCAAAAATATTGAAGTAAGAGAAGCAGTAGATAGCGAAAAATTACATTCGGGGCTGGCTTTAGTTGCTCCGGGAAATTTTCATTTGCTTCTTGCAAGAGACGGAGCTAAGTTTAAAGTAATAGTTAAAGACGGACCAAAGATTTGTCATCAGCGGCCGGCTGTCGATGTTATGTTTTTATCAACGGCGGAGATTGCCGGAAAGAATGCCGTAGGAGTAATATTGACAGGTATGGGAAGCGATGGAGCAAATGGGTTGCTCGCTATGAAAAAGAAAGGAGCCGTTACTATTTCTCAAAGCGAAAGAACCTGCGTTGTCTACGGCATGCCGAGAGAAGCGTATCTTAAAGGCGCTGTGGATTTTGTCGCGGATTTAGACGATATACCGGGAAAAATAATTCAAGCGCTTAATAATTAATTTATGAATCGGGGTTTTTAAATGAGCCAATTAAACAAGGAACTTCTTCAAACGATTAAACTTGAAATTGAAAAATATAAAACCGCTATTAATCTTGCTCTTGTTATGAATGATTTAACAAGTCAGGAATTGAAAGTATTATGCGAGATAAGTCTTGCGGCAGGCGAGATTTCAAAAATTTTCGGCAAATATAAGGTTGAAATATTCAAACGCGGATTTGATTCAATAGATAAAATGATTAATGCTAATATGTTCGGCAATATACATTATTCAATATCTATGTCATATGTTTTAAATGTTCATGAAATTCTTGAAGAATCATTAGAATTGTTTTTTATTGAAGGATATGTCAGGCAGGAATCAATCGTTGAATTAACCAAATTTATTGATATGCTGGATTCTTTTGAAAAAGAACAATCTGCCGAAACAACTGAAACAGAGACGTTTGACGAGAAAACTGAAACAGACTTTTTATCCGGAGAAAAAAAACAAACTGAAACAGACGAGGTGAGTAAAGATTTAGAAGGGCTTAACGGCAAATTTGAATATTTAACAAAAGATAATCTGGAATTTGTAAATGATTTTTTATGCGAAACCGACGAAATGATTCAATCCGCCGAACAGCAGTTTTTATTATTAGAAACCAACCCTTCAAATACCGAAGCTATTAATACCGTATTCAGAAATATTCATTCGATTAAAGGGTCCGCCGGATTTCTGAGTTTGAAAGATATTTCAAAACTTACTCATTCAATGGAAAATTTACTTGATAAATGCAGGAATTCTTCGTTTAAGATTAACGATGAAATAATTAATATATTACTTAAATCGCTGGATTATTTAAAAATTCTTATGAAAAATCTTCAGATAAGAATTAGAATATTGTTTAATCAGGAAAATCAAGATGAAATGATTGAAATTTTTCCTTATGAAATTTTAACTAAATTGGCGTCTGCGGTCAACGAAGCTAAAGTTAAAACGGGCAAACAGAATAAGAAACCCCGCATAAAACCTGTTTTTATAAACGACTCGGAAAATTTGGATGCCGCTGAATTAGAACAAAAAATATCCGGCTCTGGAAATTCTCCAATACAAGATTTGAATAGCTCTGCGGTAACAATTCAGGATATTAAATTGCCGGTTCAGGATTTTCAATCGGATTCGATAAGAGTTCCGATAAAAAAAATTGAAAATGTTGCGGAGATGATTGGCGAACTAATGATTTCATTGTCGTTGCTGAAACAATCGGACGATATTAAAAATATTCATAACCCTGACACAATAGTTAAGTTAAATAGTCTTGAACTCATAACCGACGCTTTACAATCCAATGTTCTCAAAATGCGTATGTTTCCAATCAAATCAGTTTATGATAAATTAAACAGACAGATTAGAGATTTGATTCAGAAGTCGGGCAAAAAGGTTAAATTTATTACAAAAGGCGAACGGACTGAAGTTGATAAAACCGTTATTGACGAAATATTCGCGCCTCTGACTCATTCGATAAGAAATTCAATGGATCACGGAATTGAACTTCCGGAAACGAGAGTTTTAAAAGGCAAAAATGAAGAAGGGGTTATAGAATTAAATACCGAGAACAGAGGCGACAATATAGTTATAGAAATCATCGATGATGGAGCCGGTTTAAATAAAGATAAAATACTTGAAAAAGCAAGGAAAAACGGCATTATAAGAGAAACAGAAATTCCCGCTGACAAGCAAATATATGATTATATATTTCATCCGGGTTTTTCTACTGCGGAAAAAATCACCGAGATTTCCGGAAGAGGCGTCGGCATGGACGTTGTAAAAAAAACCGTAGTAAATCTCGGAGGCAGAATTGAAATTGAAACTGAAAAAGATAAAGGAACAAAATTCAGCATTATGCTTCCGCTATCAGCTTCCATTATCGACGGCATTATCACTCAAACGGGAACGAGCAAGTTTATATTTCCAATATTAAAAATTAAACATACGCTAACTCCAAAACTTGAAGATATAAAAAAAATATATGGAGAAACCGGAGAATTTATAGTTTTTGAAAAATTAACTGTTCCGCTTTTGAATCTCGGTAAATTTTATAACTTGAATAATGATGTTAGGAAAATTGAAAATTCCGTAGTTTTGATTGTTGAAAACGAAGCGCAGTTATATGGAATTGTTATTGATGAAATACTTTATAGACAAAAAATAGTAACCAAAGGAATGTCGGAAAATTTAAAAAGAGTTTGCGGCGTAAAAGCTGCTACTGTTTTAGGAGATGGAAGCGTTGGACTAATTCTTGAACCCGAAGAAATTATTAAAGAGTTTATTGAACTCAAAAACTACAATAAGATTTTGAAAAATTGATGAAAGCAAGTTAAAACACTGCGGTTTAGCAATTTTTCAAATGAGTTGAAAAATTAAAAATTCAGGAGGGAAGCTGAAAATGAGCGATAAATCTAAAGATAAGTTTTTTTTGGAATCGCGCGGGAAATTGCTTACAGTTAAACTCGGAGAACAGGAATACGGGGTTCCTATTCACGAAGCGAGGGAGGTGGTGGGAATGCTGAATATTGATCCGGTTCCTCGGACTCCGGTTTTTATGAAAGGAGTTATAAACCTTCGCGGAAAAATCGTTCCGGTAATTGATTTAAGACTGAAATTCGGTCTTGAAGAAAAAACTATCGGTAAAGAAACCTGCATCATTGTAGTAGATATTCAAGGGAAAATGACGGGTATAATAGTTGATCAATTGATTGGCGTTGTAACGGTGGATCGGGAGAATTACGAAGACGCTCCGCGTCTTGGAAACAATATTAATGCGGAGTTTATAACTGGAATGGTAAAACTTGAAAAAAGAGTGATTATAGTTCTTGAGATTGAAAGCGCTCTTGAAAATAAGGAATTAATTGAAATCGAAAGAAATCAATGAAATCCCTTGTCATTCCAAAAAACAAGTAAATAATATTTAAAAATTTTTTTTTATGGAGAGGTATTTTTTATGAAATTTCAACTTAAATCAAAATTATTGTCCGGTTTTTTGGCTGTCGGACTAATAGCGTTAGCGGTAGGCATAATGGGATATTACGGATTAGTAAAAACAACGGAACAGCTTCATATAGTAGGTAAAAATAGACTTCAGAGCGTAAAATCATTATTAATAATAAACGAAGCGTTCACTGCGATTCAATCAAGCATGAGAACTCTCTTAATACCAAATATAGATAAGGAAAGATATGATAATCAACTTAAAAGAATTGATACGTCAAGAGAAAATTACGGGAAAGCATTGAAAATATACGAATCGCTGGAAACCTCGCCTGATGAGAAAAAAGTCTGGAATGAATTTCTGACGGCGTGGGAAAATTTCAGAGTTTCAAATCTTGAATTATTGAAATTAATGGAAGAATATCATTTACGGGGTAAATCCAATCAATTATACGAAAAAATTTATCAGGCGAGTTTTGGCGAGAATCGAGATTTGTTTTCTAAAGCAAATAATTTGCTATTAAATCTTGTCGATATGACTGACAAACAGGCGGACCGCGATGTTAATTCCGGTATAGACACTGCTGAAAGTTTAGAAAAGACTACGATTATTACAATTGTATTAGGATTTTTGGTTGCAGTTGGATTAGGAGTTTATTTAGGATTCACAATTTCAAAATCAATATTGACAACAATAAATCAACTAATCTCCGGAGCTCAGCAAGTAACTTCGGCTTCAAGTCAGATTACGTCTGCAAGTATTCAATTATCGGAAGGGGCTCAGGAGCAGGCCGCGTCTATAGAGGAAATGTCAGCAACAATGGAGGAAATGGCGTCGCAGTCGCAGGCAAATGCTGAAACGAGTAAGAATGCAAACAAAAGCGCGGTTAATGTTGTGGAGATTAGTTCGAATGCGGCTGAGAATTCTAAAAATGTTTCTATACTTGCAACGGAAGCGAAAGAGGCGGCGGAAAGCGGAGCGAAAGTAATGAATGAAATAGTTGAATCTATGGAAGATATTCGCAAAGGGAGCGAAAAAATCACCGATATAATAGACACTATAAATGAAATAGCGCAGCAGACCAAAATGCTTGCGGTGAACGCGGCAATAGAAGCGGCGCGCGCAGGCGAACACGGTCAGGGATTTGCGGTGGTAGCGGATCAGGTAAGCAAACTTGCAGAGACAAGTAGAACCGCGGCAAAAGAAATCGCGGATTTAATTAAAGAAAGCGTTCGCAAAACAAACGCCGGCGCCCAAACCGCGCAAAAAGGAGCCGATGCGATAAAAAATATATCCGTTAATTCGATTAAAGTCGTTGATATTGCCAATGAAGTTTCTGCGATTGCTAACGAAGTTAAAACTGCCGCGAATACAGTGAATCAGCAATTAGAACAAATTACTCAGGCGTCGCTTGAACAGGCAAACGGAATAGAGCAGACTTCTAAAGCTATCGCTCAGATTGATCAAGTTACTCAACAGAATTCGGCTGCCGCCGAGGAAACTTCAGCCGCCGCTGAAGAATTAAACGCTCAAGCGCTTTCTTTGATGGACGTTGTGAATGAATTGAATATTTTGGTTACCGCTAAATCAATTGACAAAAGCGGAATGAAATTAAACCTACGCGATAAAAAAAAAGAAGAGAATAATCAAAATCAAAGAGAAAATTTGAATTTTCAAAATCTTCCGAAAAAGAAATTGAATTTTACGTCCGCATTAAAAAAAAACGTAATCAAAAAATCTTTGGAAAAAAATCCTAAAGACGTTATTCCTATGAAAGACGATTTTTCTGAATTTGCAGAAATGTAAAAACATAAATCTGTTAAGATTTTAATAGTATTAGACCGGCTGCTATGTAGAGGGATGATTATTAAAAAAAGACGCTAAACTAACTGAAACTCTTGTTTTAATAAAACATTATTCATAACAGCCGGGTTATAAAATACAATAAAACAAAAAGGTAATGGAATAAATTCTAAATGCAAAAGCATTTAATCATAATGTTATTATAAAAACTTTTTAAACAATAATGTTTAAACCGCAACCGCGCTCAAATACGAATTAATCGCATTTTTAACATAATAACTTAATGAATTTGAATTCGAATCGTAGACCGATTCGGTTGTTTGAGAATCCTTAGAAATTCCTGAAAAATCGCCGTTCATCATCCCTGAATTGCGCCTGAAATTCATCGGATTAAATTGTCCCTCGGGCGGCTGTTTTTTTATCGAATTAAATTCTTCTTTAGTAATGCTTCCATTCGCATCCGTATCGAGCGTATTCAATATTTCAGAAATGCTCTCATTTTCAGAATTTTGAGTTAATGTCGATTTATATGCTTCGAGTTCGTCGGAGTCAACGATTCCGTCTTTGTTTGTATCCAAAGAGTCGAAATATTCTGTCAAATCAATAGAAAGACCGCTTTCTTCTTCATCTTCGGATTCAGAACCGTTCATAAAACTCATAGAACTCATTCCGGACATATTTGGCGGAGGTCCCGCCGGCTTTTTTGGTTTCATAGCGGAAAATTCCGATTCGCTGATTGAACCGTCTTCGTCGGAATCGTTTTCAGAAAGTAAATCAGAAACCGAAAATGATTCGCCGGTCTTTTCCGTCAAATTTGACGTAAAAGTTTCTAATTCGCTTCCGCTTAATAAACCATCGCCGTCTTCATCTAATTTATTAAATAAATTTTTTGAATTAGCGGACGTTGTTTGAGAATACGAATAATTTGAATTTAATCCGTTTATCGAACTAATCATATTTTTTTCACCTCCTTTTTATTTTAAAATTTAACGCTGAAATCAAATTTAATAATATGTTTTATTAAATAAGACCCGACGCGATATTTAAAAGTTTCAGAAAATTATTTAAATATAAAAGTTAAATCCGTAGCGATGTCAGAGTAAAAATAATTTTCAACGTTTAATTTGTAAGAGAAAGAAGAAACGCAATTGTTGAAATATATATATAATGAAACAGATAAGATTAATATGAATGACGCCGCAATAGGCCATAAACAGGATATTTTAAACGAATCGTAAAAAATTTTTTTCAGTATTTTTTTTGCTATCAAAACGTCCCATTCCGGATTGTTCAACCGATTATTAATTTCAATTTTCATTATGTTTTTAGAATCCATATTATTCCTCTCTGTGAGATTTAAATAAATTTATCAGCATTTTTTTTCCTCTGAATAGACGCATCTTGACCGTAGCCCGCGATATCGATAATTCATCGGCTATAGCGGTTTCTTTTTTTCCTGAAATATACAAATTGATAACTGAACGGTATTTCTCGGGCAAATGAAATATTTTTTTTTTTAATAGTTCGATTTTTTCCTTAATAATTTTCAGGTTTGATTTGGAGTCTTCGTTGCAGATTTCATTTTCAACTATTTTGCTTGATAAGTTTTTGTCTTTCGACAATTTTCGGTTCATTCTTAACGATTCGTTTTTCGCGATAGCGTATAACCAAGTGGTTAATTTAGATTCGCCGCGAAACGAATTTTTTTTAAAACTTTTAAAAGCTCTTATATAAGTTTCCTGAACCACGTCGTCTATTGAATGATAATAATCGTCGTAAAGATATCGTTCAACGGCAGATAAAACCACGCCTTTCGTATCATTAATAATTTTTATGAAATAGTTTTCGTCCATTTGATTTTATAAGGCGATTATTTTACAGCATTGCGTTTAAAGCGCGCCGGTTCCGGAAATCCGGATTCTTCTATTCTTTTTATTAATTTTTTACGCTGACTTGCCGACAATTGCTTATGAAATTCGGCGAATTTATTTACTAAAAATTCAAAATCATTTTTTTTGAAATCTTCCACTTTGCGCATTTCATTAATTATCGCCGAGGTATCAATTTCATTTTTTGAGAGCTCGTTGATAAAATTTTTTTTTGTTTCTTCAAATTGGAAAGGACGATTTTTTATTTCATTAATTATTTCTGATTTTATTTTATCAAGCGAATCCATTTGCGATTTTGACAAATCCAATGATTCTATTAAATCGATATGAATGTTGTTAATCATATTTTCTATATCCGGTTTAAATCTATGAAAGGGTTTATTGTTTTTGTGATGGAATAAATCTTCGGAAAAGTAAATTTTTGATAATATCAGACAGGCAAACGCAAGAAAAGCGATTGTTAAAATGTATAAAATTATATTCAATAGTTTTTTCAGATTAGACATTGTTGAACTCCTTTTTAGCGACATTTTCTTTTTATTTTTAAAGTTATAAGATTAGACCTTATGATTATTAAAAAGGTTTCAGATATTTTAGTTTTTTTTACTAATAATTATTATTCGGGAGTATTCTAAAAAAAGTTATGTTAGTTAAAAAAAACAGAAAAATTTAACCGACCGGTATGAATTATTAATCTTTCAGAAACTTAAATCTAAATATTTTGCGAGTTAAACCCGAATAATGCAATAAAAAAAGTGAAGTTTTTCAAAACATATATACGCGCTTGTTAAAACTTCTAAAAACCTGAAAACTGCCAAGTAAAAATTAATGCTTTTGAAAAAGCGCTCAAAATCAATGTTTTTCCTTACTTTCAGCGCTTTTTCAAAATTCTAATGCGGTTTTCAGGTTAATATAATATTTGAAAATCGTTTCACGATTTTCTCAACTTTTAAAAAGTTGAAGATTAAAAAATTGCGCCTTAAAAAGACGCTGTAATTTATATAGGTTTCAAAGCGCTTCAAAAAATATTCTTGCTGTAAATGCAAGAAATTTATTGATAAGATAATAAGATAATAAGATAATTAAACAATAAACAATGTATTTTAGACATTTTAGAGCGGGTCTTTCCGTTTCCTGAATTTTCATAATATGGTTCGCATAAGCCGGATAAACAGGAAAACTATTCATTTGAATTTTTGAGAATAATTTGTATAATTAACCCTAAAACCGCATTAGTGTCTTATCAAAAATATTCTTGCAATTTCAGCAAAAATATTTTTGATAAGATTAATAGCTTTTCCGCGAATGCGGCTTATGCATTTTTAGGGTTCTTGCAGTTTTTACAATAATCGGGAAAATGATTTGAAAAACCGCCAAAATCCAACAGTAGTTTTTGGGATTAAAAAAATGGGAAATGTTAAAACTATTCTTCACATTGATATGGACGCCTTTTTCGCGTCGATTGAACAACAGCGCAATAAGGAACTCAAAGGCAAACCCGTTATAATTGGAGCCGACCCTAAAGGCGGCAAGGGTCGAGGAGTCGTTTCAACCTGTTCGTATGAAGCGAGAAAATTCGGCGTTCGCTCTGCAATGCCTATTTCAAAAGCTTATACGCTATGTCCGCGCGGAATATATCTTTTGCCGGATATGAGCGAATATTGCCGCGTTTCAGGCGTTATATTTAATATTTTAAAAGAATTAACTTGTTTGGTAGAACCGGTCAGCATAGACGAGGCATTTATTGATATTTCGGGTTTGGAAACTTTATTCGGGTCTCCGGAAGAAATTACACAAAAAATAAAATCAGAGATATTCGGAAAGACTGGATTGACTGCATCGGTAGGCGTCGCTCCGAATAAATTTATAGCCAAGATTGCGTCTGATTTGAACAAGCCGGACGGTTTTGTAAAAGTAAAAGAATCGGACGTCCTGTCATTTCTCGAACCGTTGCCGGTTTCAAGAATATGGGGAATAGGCAAAAAAACAGAATACGAACTTAAAATTAAAAATATAAATACCATCGGCGATATTCAAAAAATTGACAAGAATAAACTGATAGAATGGTTTGGCAAACACGGAATACGTTTCTGGGAGTTTAGCCGAGGTATCGACGATAGAAATGTTGAAACAGAATATAAGGCAAAATCAATTAGCAAAGAAATCACATTTGAAAAAGACGTCGGCGATTTAGAACTGATTAGAAAGACGATGCTTGAATTATCGGAGAATATTGCGTATCAGTTGCGCAGGGAAAATATATACGCTTCGACAATTGATATAAAAATAAGATTGAATGATTTTACAACATTCACGCGCGCTCATACAATTTCAAAACCGACCAGAAACCCGAAAATTATTTTTAAAACCGCGCAAAAGCTATTCGGCGATTTTATGAACGAGAAGAAGATTATTGAGAAATCAAACCCAAAAATGTTTCGTCTTATCGGCGTTAAAACGACGAATTTTTCGGATACTTGCGAAAATTCGCAACTCGCTCTTTTTGAAGATGATAAATGTAATGAAGAAGATAAATCGGATAAATTATACGATGCGCTAGACAGAATAAACAAGAAATATAATAAACCGCTGATTAGAGTTGCGGCTTTAACCTAAGCCGAATTTCATCGGAAAAGGATAACCGTATAATTTGAGCTTAATCCTTTTCCGGAAATACGGCTTTATATAATATTCGAAAATCGTTTCACGATTTCCTCAACTTTTTAAAAGTTGAAGAAATTTTTTTTCGTAAACTTATACTCCGTCTCTATCCCTAACTTTTTTTTTGCGTAAAGGCGTCAAATAGTGTTATGTAACGCAGCGCTAAATAATAAATTAGTTCGCGCTGATAAAAGCTCCGGATTTAAGCAAAACGAGATTGACGTCTGATAAATCGTCAATAAG